>NZ_CP044427.1:2700000-3000000 GCF_008843165.1 Ornithinimicrobium pratense
CGGGTGCGGACCAGGCCGAAGGGCGGGAAGGTCTCGTTCCCTGGCCAGTCCAGCTCCATCCGGACCCCGCCGCCGACGATGCGCAGCCCTCGGGTGCGGTGCCACCCGTCCTCCGGGCGGGTCGGGACCCCGAGGTTGATCAGCTCGCGGACCGCGCGCGGGGTCAGGCCGTCGCCGCAGATCTTGTCGCGGGGGAAGGTGGCCTTCTCCAGCAGCAGGACGTCCAGCCCGTGCTGCGCCAGGTATGCGGCAGTGGCCGAACCACCGGGGCCTGCGCCGACAACGATGACGTCGGCGGTCTCGACCTGCTCACTCACGATGCGCACTGACACCTTCGCTTGTGACAACTTTCACGAACTCAGCAAGTCTAGGCCCGCTGCCCCTCGGGCCCGGCATAGGCCCACCTTCTCCAGATTAGGGCAGACCCCCTGCGCCAAATCGGGCTCGGTGCTACCGCGCGCACCCCGGTTCCTGCCCCGCTCACGGATGACGAGCCGGCTGTAGGTGAGTTCGCGGCCGTGGTGCCTACCGCAGCCTCCGCTCCAGCACGTCCCGCAGGATCAGGGCACGCCCGCGCACCTGCTCCAGCGCCGCCGTCTGGGCCAGGAACAGCTCGGCGCAGGCCACGGCGTCCGTCAGCGCCGAGTGAGCCCGGTAGCGCGGCAGCCCGTGCCGGCGCCGGCAGGCGTCGAGCCGGACCGTGCCGGCCTGCAGCTCGTGGTGCTGGGCGCGCAGCAGGCGCCGGGCGATCTGCAGGGTGTCCACCACCGGCATCCCCACCGCCGTGCCGTAGACCTGGCGGCAGGCCGCCGCCAGGAAGGTTGCCTCGACCTCGGCGAAGTGGGCCAGCAGCACCCTGCGCGGTGGGGGGGCATCCTGGGGGACCCCCGGCACGGGGGTCTCATGGAGGAGGGCGGCCAGCACCTCGGGCAGCACCTGCTCCATCGTGGGTGCCTGGGCCAGTGCGTCGTCGGTGAGCCCGTGCACGACGGCGGAGTCGCCGACCTGCCCGCGGGGCCGCACCGGCAGGTGGCGGGCCGTGCCCAGGTGCACCTGACCGCCCCGGACCACCACCATCCCTACCGACAACACCTCGTCCTTGCGTGGGTCCAGCCCGGTCGTCTCAAGGTCGATCGCGAGCAGCTCGACCCGCTCCAGCGGCGTGTCCGCAGGCACCACCGCCGCGGCAGCCAGATCGGCCAGTGGGGTGCCGGGCGGGACCACGGGCTCCCGGCCCCCGGCCGCAGACGTCCCCACCAGCTCATCAGCCCACCCGCGGCAGACGGGCGCCCAGAGCCTGCTGCGCGGAACGGACGATCTGGAAGGCGTCGCGCAGGTGCCGCCGGTCCAGGCTGCCCAGGTCCTCGGGGTTGAGATGGTTGTCCGGACGCTGCCCCGCCCGGACCTGGCGGGCCTGGTGCCGCACCCGCAGGTAGGACATGAGCTCAAAGGCGTCGGCCAGGTCGGTCGCGGTCTGGGCCGACAACCCGCCCCCGGCCGCGGCGGCCTCCAGCCGGAGCCTCGTCCCGAGCGCCCTCGACCCCGCCCGCACCGCGTGCACCCGCGCCAGCTGGACCACGGCCGTGACACCCCTCTTGATGTCCAGCGTGTCCCGGTGCTCTCCGGCGTCCTCGAGCACGAAGCCGCGGAAGAAGCCGATCGGCGGGCGCATCCGGGACGCCTGCCCGGCGAGGTAGGCCACGAGCAGGTCCGAGCGCCCGCCCATCGGGACGACTTCCTCCCGCAACCCCTCCACCAGGGCCGGCTCGCCGAAGACGCACCGCATGTCGTAGAAGATCGCCGCCCACAGGACCGCATTGGGCTCGGGCTCGTGGCTCCAGCGGGCAAACTGAGAGCGCCACTGCGACACCGTCATCCGCCACCGCGGGTTGGAAGCCATGATGTCGCCGCCGCAGGGTGGCAACCCGGCCGCCTCCAGCCCCTCGGTCACCCGTTCGGCCAACAGGGCCCACCACGGGTCGTGCGGGTCGGTGTCGTCGGCGAGGACCAGTGCGTGGTCCTGGTCGCCCCCCAACCCCATCTCCTCCCGCGCCGCGGACCCGAGCCAGACCCAGGTATACCGCCCCGGAGCCTCACCATGACCGGCATCACGCAGCTCGGCCACGGTCAGCTCGAGCAGGCGCACCACCACGGCGTCGGCAAGCGCCGTGGTCACCCGTCCGATGTCCTCGGCGCTGGCGTCCTCGGCCACCAGCTGCTCCACGACCGAGGGGATCCGGCGCGCCTGCTCCACCACGCCCACGACGTCGGTCTGGCCGCTGATGTCGGCGACGAGGTAGACGGGGTTGGAACGCTCCAGCCGGACCAGATCGGTGGTGGTCACCAGCCCGAGGATCCGACCGGACCCGTCCCGCACCGGCAGGTGGTGGATGTTGCGGCCGGTCATCTCCAGCAACACCTCCAGGGCCAGCGCCTCCGCCCCCACCGTGATCGGGTCCGGGGTCATCACCTCCGCCACCGGCCGGTCCGGCGCGATGCCCGCCGCCAGCACCCGGCGTCGCAGGTCGCGGTCGGTGACGATGCCGAGCAGCTCTTCCCCACGCATGATGAGCAGCGAGGAGACCCCCGCCCGGGTCATCTCCTGAGCGGCCTGGGCGATGGTGACCTCCGGACCGGATCGGACCGGTTCGGCCCGGATCATGTCGCGCACGGCGGTCCGCAGGACCGAGGACCCCCGGCTCGGCGCCTGGAGCTGGCCGATCGCGGTCCGGATCCGGTCGTGGTGGGTGCCGGCGAAGTGGGCGGCCACGGCCGGGTGGGCGGTCGTCAGCTCATCGAAAGCGTCCTGCGGCAGTTGGATGAGCAAGGTGTCCTCCCGGGCGGTCACCTGATACCGCGTCGGCACGTGCTCAACCACCGAGGACATCCCGAAGGCGCCGCCGGCGCCGACCCTGTCCACCAGCTGCCCCTCGTCGGTGATGTCCACCGCCCCGGAGCGGACCACGAAGAGCCGGTCGTTGCGCGAACCCGCCCGCAGCACCGTCGCCCCCCGCCGGGCATAGCTCAGGGTGCAGCGCCGCGGCAGAGCGTCCAGCACCTGCTCCGGCAGCACGTCGAACGGCGGGTGCTGGGCCAGGAAGTCCCTGATCTCGGCGAGCTCGACGTCCATACCCGCGCCTAGGTCAGGCCACCGACGGGGTCGGGTGCGAGCGCGTGGTGCAGGGCCACGATGCCACCGGTCAGGTTGCGCCAACGCACCTGCTCCCAGCCGGCCCCGCGGATGG
Source organism: Ornithinimicrobium pratense (assembly GCF_008843165.1). Lineage (NCBI taxonomy): Bacteria > Bacillati > Actinomycetota > Actinomycetes > Micrococcales > Ornithinimicrobiaceae > Ornithinimicrobium > Ornithinimicrobium pratense. The sequence continues at coordinate 2,703,246 of NZ_CP044427.1, forward strand.
TCTCGGCGAGCTCGCGCTGGTCGGGCCAGGCCCGGATCGACTCGGTGAGGTACTCGTAGGACTCGGGGTTGGAGCTGGTGCGCCGCGCCACGGCAGGCAGCAGGTTGAGCGCGACCCTGTCGTAGACCTGGGCAAAGCCAGGGACGGTGGGGGTAGAGAACTCGACCACGAGCAGCCGCCCCCCGGGCCGGGCGACCCGCAAGAACTCGCGCAGCGCCTGCGCGACGTCCTTGACGTTGCGCAGGCCGAAGCTCATCGTCACCACGTCGAAGGACCCGTCGGCGAAGGGCAGCGCCATCGCGTCGGCCGCGGTGAAGGGCAGGTCGGGCCGGCGCCGGTTGCCCTCGCGGAGCATGCCGAGGGAGAAGTCCGCGGGCACGACCGCGACCTCCCGGTCGGCGTAGGGCACGCTGGAGCCGCCAGTGCCGGCGGCGATGTCGAGCACCCGCTCCCCCGGCCGGGCGTCGACGACCCGGGCGGCCACCCGGCGCCAATGCGCGTCCAGGCCGCCGGTCAGCACGGTGTTGGTGAGGTCGTAGCGCCTCGCGACACCGTCGAACATGCCCGCGACCTCGTGCGGTGCCTTGTCCAGGTTGGCGCGGTTGGGGTTCATGGGGGCCATCCTTGCACCACGGCCTACAGTGGTCCGCTGTGTCTCCCGCCCCGCCCCGCCTGCGCGCCCACCCGGTCCCGCCCCGCCTGCGCGCCCGCACGGTCGCCGTGGACGCCCCCGGTGACCTGCTGACCCGGGTCCCGGACGAGGTCGACCCGCGGGAGGTGGTCACCTGGCTGCGCGAGGGCGACGGCATGGTGGGCTGGGGGCGGGTGGCCCACGTCGAGACCCAGGGGCCGCAGCGCTTCGCCGGGGCCGAGGACTGGTGGACGCGGTTGCGCGAGGGCGCCCAGATCGAGGACGAGGTACGCCTGCCCGGCACCGGCCTGGTGGCGTTCGGCTCCTTCGCCTTCGCCGACGGCTCCGCCGACCCCAGCGTGCTCACCGTCCCGCGCGTCGTCATCGGGCGCCGGGACGGGCTGGCCTGGATCACCCACGTCGTGCGTGAGGACGAGCCATGGCCGGACAGCCACCCGGCGGAGATCCTCACCCGCACCAACCCCCTGATCGACGTCCTGGACCCGCTGGTCGAGGAGCCGGGCAGCGTGCCGGCCCAGCGGTGGCCGCAGGTGATCGCCCAGGGGATCTCCCGCATCGCCGGGGGCGAGGTGGACAAGGTCGTGCTCGCCCGGGACGTGGCGGTGCGTCACCGCGACCGGCAGCCGGTCCGGATCGCGCCGGTGCTGGAGCGGCTGGAGAAGCGGTATGGCGCCACCTGGACCTTCGCCGTCGCGGGATTGGTCGGCGCGACCCCCGAGATGCTGGTGCGCCTGCAGGGCGGGCGGGCGCGGTCGCGGGTGCTGGCCGGCACGATCCGCCGCCCGAACGGTATTCCGCTCCCCGCCGGGGCGGCCCCGCACGGTGATCCCCGGCTGTTTCTGGTGAGCAGCGAGAAGGACCTGGAGGAGCACGCCTACGCCGTGCGCTCAGTCGCCGAAGCGCTGGCCCCGCACTGCGAGGACCTGGTGGTCCCGGAGACGCCCTACGTCCTGGAGCTGCCCGACGTCTACCACCTGGCCAGCGACCTCACCGGCACGATGCACAGCCGGGCCACCTCGCTGCGCCTGGCCGCTGCCCTGCACCCCTCGGCCGCCGTGTGCGGCACGCCAACAGCTGACGCCTTCCGGGTGATCGCCGAGCTGGAGGGGATGGACCGCGGGCGGTATGCCGGCCCGGTCGGCTGGATGGACGCCTCCGGCGACGGTGACTGGTGCATCGCGCTGCGCTGCGGCGAGCTGGCCGAGGACCGGCAGTCGATGCGGATCTTCGCCGGCGGCGGGATCGTCGCGGCCTCCGACCCGCAGTCCGAGCTGGCCGAGACGGAGATCAAGCTCACGGCGATGCGCCACGCCCTGGGCCTGGCCTGACCCGGCCGACGCCGCCCGTCAGCGGGCCTGGATCCAGTACCGGCGCTTGGCCGGCCCAGCGGCGGTGGGCCGGACATCCTCCAGCACGCCACCGGCCTTCTCGATGGTCCCCGCCGAGGCGTGGTTGCCGTCGTCGCAGGTGATGAGAACCCGGTCCACCCCCAGCGCGGCGAGGCGTTTGACGGCCTCCCGGACGATCTCGGTGGCGTAGCCCCGGCGGCGGAACTCCGGGGCCACCGCGTAGCCGATGTGGCCGCCCTCCTGCAGCAAGAAGTCGTTGAGCCGGTGCCGGATCGAGACCCGCCCGACCGGCTGGCCGTCGACCTCGGCGACCAGGAAGTCAGCCGGGACCCGACCCTCGGGCAGGCCCACCCCCCTGGACTCCCACTCGATCTGGGCCAGCACGTGTGGCCACGGACCGTCGGCGAGCAAAAACTGGAAGCCCTCCTCGGCCAGCTGCTCGTGCATGCGTCGCATCGCGGCCTCGTCAGCGGCGGTGGGCGGACGCAGGGTCAGCGACATGTCTCCGTATCCTGCCACCTTCATCACCGGGGCGAGCAGGACCATCAGCGCCAGGAAGCCCACGACCAGGAACAGGGCCCGGTCCAGGCCGGCCCACTCGGCCAGCAGGCCGATCGCCGGCGCCCCGAACAGGAATGCCCCGTAGGCGATCGTCGAGACCACCGTGATCGCTCGGTTGCCGCGGCCGGGGACCTCACCGGCCGCGGACATCGCGGCCGGGAAGATCGTCGAGATGCCCAGGCCCCACAACAACCCGCCGAGCAGCGCGAGGGTCAGCGAGGGCACCAGTACCACGACCAGGATGCCCAGCACGGCCAGGACCCCGCCGGTCCGCACCACGACGTCGCGGCCGAACCGGTCGGTCGCCGGGCCACCAAGCAGACGGCCGACCATCATCGTGAGGTTGAACGCCGTCAGGGTCAGTGCCCCGAAGGCCTCCGGTGCCCGGTGGACGTCGACGAGGAGCAGGGCAAGCCAGTCGTTGGCCGCCCCCTCGGCGAGCGCCGCCGCCAGGGCCACGAGGCCGATGAGGACCTCCGGGCGAGTGATACCCGGGCGGGCAGGACTCTGGTCGTGCGCCTGCGCCGCGCCCTCTGGCCCCTGCGCGTCACCGGCGTCGTCGTCGTCCTCCCGCACGAAGTGCCGCGCCCCCACGACACCGACGACCGCGGCGAGCGCGGCGAGCACGGGCAGCTGGACCAGGCCGATGCCCAGGTGTGCGGCGAGCGCGCCCGACCCGGCCCCCAGGACGGCCCCGCCGGAGAAGCCCGCGTGGAACTGGGGCATCCAGGCACGCGCCCGGCGCCGCTCGACGTGGGCTCCCTGGATGTTCATGGTGACGTCCCAGACGCCGACGTTCACCCCCGTCAGGACGAGTGTGGCCAGCAGCACGGGCACCGAGGGGGCGACGGCCACGCTGGCCCAGCCCAGGCAGGCCAGCACCACGGTCACGCTGACCACGGCGCGGCTGCCGAAGCGGTCGACCAGGCGGCCGGAGAAGGGCATCGCCAGCAGTGACCCGGCACCCATCCCCATCAGCGCCAGACCGAGCTCTCCCGGCCCGGCGTCCAGCTGGTCGCGGACCGCTGGCAGCCGGGACAGCGTCTGCCCCATGGCGAAGCCGGCGGCGGCGAAGACGGCGAGGACGGCGGGCACGCTGCCGCCGCCAGGTCGGGTCCGGGGCACAGCGGGACTGTAGGGGTAAGTGGTGGCACCGGGGAAATCTCCTGGCGCACCTGCTCCGGGCCCGGGCAGACTGGCGCGGTGAACGACGAGCCCACGCTGATCGACCTGACCCCCGACGACCTACCCCGCATCAAGGACCTGGAGGACACCGTCTGGTTCGAGGTGCAACCGGGGGGCACGCCCCAGGACCTCGCCGACGACCTCGACTTCCGGCACGCACGCGCCGCCGAGCGCGGGGGCGCTCCGCTGCCCGGCGAGCCCGACCAGGAGCGCCCGCCGCTGGCGGGGATGTACAGCGCCTACGACCTGGCGGTCACCGTGCCCGGCCCGGGCGGCGGTCTGACGACGCTGCCGATGGACGGCCTGACCTGGGTCGGCGTGCACCCGGACGCCCGCCGCAAGGGCCTGCTGACCCGGCTGATGCGTGACCATCTGCACCGTATCCACGACCGCGGCGAGGCGGCCGTTGCCGGGTTGCACGCCAGCGAGGCAGCGATCTACGGACGCTTCGGCTACGGCTGCGCCAGCCTGGACGTCAAGCTCGAGCTGGGCCGGGGGAGCGAGCTCAAGGCACCGGCATGGTTGGTCGGGGAGGCGGACCGGATCACCACCCACGTGGTCACGCTGCCCACGCCCGAGGGCATGACCGCCCTGCACGAGGCGCACCTGGCCTGCGCCGCGACGGCGCTGGGAGCGGTGACGCGGCCGGAGTCCAAGGCCACCACCTGGTATCGCGACTTCCCCAAGTCCCGGGGCTCCAAGGAGCCTCGGCGCCTGATGCTCGCACGCCGGAACGGCACGGTCACCGGGTATGCCGTCTTTCGCCGGGAGAGCAAGTGGGAGGACGGCTCACCCCGGGGTGAGGTGTCCGTCGCCGAGCTCGGCGCGGTGGACCTGGCGAGCCTGCTGGCCCTGGCCCGAAGACTGCTCGACCTGGACCTCACCAGCAAGGTCACGCTCTGGGCACGGCGGCTGGACGACCCGCTGCTGTGGTGGGCGGGCGGGCCCCGCGCGGCCGCCCCGCGCATCTACGACTCCCTGTGGATCCGGGTCGTGGACCTGCCCCGGGCGCTGACCGACCGCGGGTATGCCGCGGCGTGCGAGGTCGTGCTGGACGTCGCCGACGAGCTCTGCCCGTGGAACGCCGGCCGCTGGCGGCTGACCGTGGACGGCTCGGGTGCTGCGACCTGCGTGAGGACCGAGGACGCGGCCGACGTGGAGCTGCCGGTGGCGGCCCTGGGCGCGGCCTACCTGGGTGGCCGCTCGCTCGCCGCGATGGTGCCCGCTCTATCCGGTCGCGAGCTGCGCTCCGGCGCGGTCCGGGAGCTGTCCCGGGCGATGCGGGCCGACGTCGACCCGCTCGGCGCGATCGACTTCTGAGCGGGTGGTCGCGCCGGGGCCGCGCGCAGCGCGTCCCGCAGCGCGCGGTGCCCGGCCCGGTCGACCCGGACCTCGAGCACTCGGATCCCCTCGGCGGGCCGGCCCAGCTGGTCGGCCAGCTCGGCTAGTGAGCCGACGAGACGGTGCCCCACGCGGTAACCGGCGCACAGCGCACCCAGGTCGGTGCCGTGCGGCGTGCCGAAGAGGCGCTCGGTGGCGGCGGCGGACGCGGCGCTGGCCGACCGGGCCGGTTCGCCGTACTCCAGCGTGGAGAAGATCCCGCCGCCGTCGTCGTTGACCACGACGACCGTCAGGTCGGGGCGAGGCTCGCCGGGGCCGACGAGCAGGGCACCCGCGTCGTGCAGAAAGGTGAGGTCACCCATGAGCGCGACCGTGCGGCCGGGGCGGATGTGCTCACCGATGCCGGCGAGGGCGACACCGACGGCGGTGGCGACCGTGCCGTCGATCCCGGCCAGGCCCCGGCTCGCATAGACGACCGGGCTGCCGGTCTGCGGCAGCGCACCCAGGCCGACCGCCAGGTCCCGGGGCGCGTTGGAGGAGCCGAGCACGAGGAAGTCCTCCTCACCCAGGGCGGCAGCGACCGTGGTCGCCACGGCGACGCCGGTCGGCGGGCTGTCGGCCCGGTCGAACCCGGCCACCTCGCGCACGCGCTCAGTCCAGGCCCGACCGGCCTGCAGCCAGCTCTGCGCCCATCCCTGCGGCGCCGGGTGCCAGGGCCGGTGCAGCGCGAGGGCGCCGTGCACCTCGCGCACCACATGCGAGGGGTCGGTCCAGGACGGCGCCGCGCTGACCTGCTCGACGACGACCCCCGGTCGGCGCAGCAGCGACCCAAACTCCCGGAACAGGGTGAGCCGGCCCACGACCACGACCCGCTCGGGCGCCAGCGCGTCGACCGTCGCCGCATCCCCGGCCACGAGCACACCGTGCGGCACCACGGTCCGGCCGTGCGGCAGCCACCCGAACGGCTCGGCCAGGACCGGGTAACCGTGCCGCTCCGCCCAGGCCAGCGCAGCACCATGCCGACGGGCATCGCCGAGGTCGCCCAGCAGCACCACCGTGCGGCTCCCGCCCGCCGACTCCCCACTATCGACGGCGGCGGCGGCGTCGTCGACGTCGACGGCCGGGTCTGCGAGGGGTACGTCCCACACCACCGTCCACGGCGACCCGTCCGGCCGCCCGTGGAGCTCCGGAGGCAGTTCGCCGGCCAGGCCCTGCCCGGCGGTGTCGAGCTCGGGTGCCAGGGGGTCCCGGAAGGACACGTTGAGGTGGACGGGACCGGAGCGGATCCACCCGCTCCCCCGGGCGGCGTGGTCGAGCGCGGCCGCGAGCGCCCGGCATACGGTCGAGCGCCAGAAGGCGGCAGTCCGCGCCGAGACCGACTCCGGCGCCGGCAGGTCGACCTCCCGGCGCACGGCGCCCGCGAAGATCCCCGGTTGGTGCGTGGTCTGGTTGGCGCCGGTCCCCCGCAGCTCGCCGGGCCGGTCCGCGGAGAGGACTACCAGCGGGACGTGGCTGTGGTGCGCCTCCAGCACGGCGGGGTGCAGGTTGGCCACGGCGGTCCCGGAGGTGGTCACCACCGCCACGGGAGCACCGGAGGCGCGCGCGAGACCCAGCGCGAGGAAGCCGGCCGAGCGCTCGTCGATCCGCACGTGCAGCCGCAGCCGCCCGTGCCGGTCGGCCTCCTCCAAGGCGTAGGCCAGCGGAGCCGACCGGGATCCGGGGGCCAGCACCGCCTCCCGGACGCCGCCCCGGACCAGCTCGTCGACGAGGACGGTGGCCAGCGCGGTCGAGGGGTGCACGGGCACGATGGTGCCACGCTCGGCCGTACAGTGAGCGGTATGGCCTCGAACTTCGACATCGAGCTCGCGGACGCCGTCCCTCCTCTCGTCCTCGCCCTGGACGTGGGCTCGACCGCCAGCAGGGGGATGGTCTACGACGCCCATGGGCGGCCGGTCGGCAAGCGGGCCAAGGTCCCGCACGCCTTCACCACCGCCCCGGGCGGCACTTCCGAGATCGACCCCGACCAGGTGGTCGAGGAGATACGACAGATCATCGGGGAGCTTCTCGGGTCCCTGGGTGAGGAGCAGATCGCGGGCGTGGCCCTGGACACCTTCGCCTCCTCGCTGGTCGTCATCGCCGAGGACGGCTCCCCGCTGACCCCCTGTTTCACCTACGCCGACGGACGTCCCGGCTCGCAGGTGGACCTGCTGCGGGATGAGCTGTCCGAGGAGAAGCTGCAGCAGCGGACCGGGACGCGGCTGCACGGCAGCTACTGGCCGGCCCGGTTGCGTTGGCTGGCCACCGAGCGGCCGGAGGTGATGCAACGGGCCGCCCACTACCTCTCTCTCGGTGACTACCTGCTCCTGCAGCTCACCGGCACCCTGGCGACCGGCACCTCAAGCGCCGCGTGGACCGGGCTGGTGGACCGACACACGGCCCAGTGGTATCCAGAGCTGGTCGAGATCTGCGGCATCCGCCCGGACCAGCTGCCCCCCATCCACCACCTGGACCAGCCGGTGCCGGTGGCCGAGAAGCAGGCGGCCAAGATCGCCAAGCGCTGGCCAGCGCTGGCCCAGGCGCGGTGGTTCGCCCCCATCACCGACGGGCTGGCCGCCAACGTCGGCCTGGGCGCGCACGACGAGACCGCGATCGGCGCCTCCTGCGCCACCTCCGGCGCGTTGCGCGTCGTGGTCAGCGAGATGCCCGAGGAGCTCCCACCGGGCCTGTGGTGCTACCGCGTCTCACACGACCGGGCGCTGATCGGCGGTGCCCTCAACGACGTCGGCCGGGCGCTGGCCTGGGCCGACGTGACCCTGGCAGTCGACCAGGTCGAGCCGGAAGACCTGGCGCAGGCCCTGACCGCGGAGCCGCACCCGACCACGCCCCTGGTGCTGCCCTTCTTCACCGGCGAGCGCAGCACCGGCTGGGCCTCGGACGCGCATGCCGTCCTGACCGGTGTCACCGCGGCGTCCGCGCCGGTCGAGGTCTACCGGGGCGTACTGGAGGGCATCGCGCTGTCCTATGCCCGCATCGGGGCCCAGCTGCGCCAGGTGGCCCCCCAGCCGGAGAAGCTCTACGCCGGCGGCTCGGTCGCCGGCGACCACCCCGAGCTGATGCAGATCATGGCCGACGCGATGCGCACCCCGGTCACGCCGGTGCAGCTCAAGCGCTCGACCCTGCACGGCACGGCCCTGCTGGCGCTGGAGACCCTCGCCCCAGGCGTGCGGCGCGCCAAGCCCGACCGCGGCCCCACCCTCACCCCGGACTACGGCCGGCGCCGCTACTACACCGATCGATACCAGCGGTTCGAGCGCGTGTATGACGCCCTCTTCGGCTGACCCGTCGTGTCCGAGGTGAGGTCGCTCGCGGACGACCTGCGAGGGCGGACCGACGAGCAACTGGCGGCCCTGATGCGGGCCCGCCCCGACCTGGCCCGGCCCGCACCCGCCGACCTGTCTGCGCTGGCCGCGCGGGCCACCACCCGGACCAGCATCCAGCGTGCCCTGGACGGGCTGGACCTGGCCCACCTGCACGCGCTGGAGGCGGTCGTCGTGGCCGCCCCGGCCTCGACGGGCCGCGTCGCTGCCCTGCTGGACGCCCCCGAGGAGCTGGCCGGGCAGCTGGTCGACCGCCTGCGCGAGCTGGCTCTGGTGTGGGCCGCCCCGGAGGGGATCCGGCCGGCGCGGCCCGTCGCCGACGTCGTCGGGAGCCCCGCCGGGCTCGCGCCGGACGAGGGTGGCGAGGCCCCCCTCCCCGGGCGGGTGGAGGAGATCCTGGCCGGTCTGGAGCCCACCCAGCACCAGCTGCTGGACGCGCTGACCTGGGGCCCGCCGACCGGGTCGGTGTCACCGGACGGCGCAGCCCCGATGACCCGGGCCGCGCACGCCCTGGTCGAGGCCGGGCTCCTGGAGCGTCTCGACGACACGCACGTGCTGCTGCCGCGCCGGGTCGCGCTGGCTCTGCGGGCCGGCCGGCTGCACCGCGATCCGGCGACGCAGCCTCCGCAGTTGGAGCTGATGAGCCTCGGCGAGGACGTGGTCGACGCCGCGGCCGGTGGCCGGGCGGCCGAGCTCATCACCATGGTCACCGAGCTCGTCGACGAGTGGGGCGCCCGTCCGCCCCGCGTCCTGCGCTCGGGCGGGCTTGCGGTGCGTGACCACGGCCGCGTGTCCGCGCATCTGGGGATCGAGTCGCACGAGGCGGCCTGGCTGCTGGAGACGGTGCACGCCGCCGGCCTGATCGCGATCGAGGACGGCGCTTCCCGCCCCGGCGTGGAGGCCGCCTGGGTGCCGACCACCGTCGCCGACGACTGGCTGGCCGATGAGCCGGGGCGCCGGTGGGCGAGCCTGGCCTCCGCCTGGTGGGCCATGTCCGCCGCCCCCAGCCTGGTCGGGAGCGCAGAGGGCGCCCGGGTCAACGTGCTGTCCACCCACACCTCATACCCCCTGGCGCGGCAGCGGCGGCACGACGCGCTGGCCGCCCTGGCTACCCTGCCGGCCGGCGCGGCGCCGACGGAGGCAGGGCTGGAGTCCCTGATGCGGTGGCGACACCCGCTGCGGATGTCGCGCACCGAGCACGGCACCCCGCTCGCGGTGACGCTGCGGGAGGCAGAGTGGGTCGGGGTCACCGGGCGTGGCGCGCTGTCCGCACCGGGCCGGGCCGTAGTGACCGGCGAGGCAGACCCAGCCGCGCTCATGGCTTCGCTCGTGCCACCGGCGGTCGACCACGTCCTGCTCCAGGCCGACCTGACCGCGATCGCGCCGGGTCGCCTGGACGGGCCCGTGCGCACCCTCATGCACCTGGTCAGCGATGTCGAGTCCCGTGGTGGGGCCAGCGTGCACCGATTCACCGAGAACAGCGTCCGGCGCGCCCTGGACCTGGGCTGGTCGGCCGACCGGGTGCTGGCCGACCTGGCCGCGGCCTCTCGCACCGGCGTTCCGCAGCCGCTGGACTACCTGGTCCGTGACGTCGCCCGTCGGCACGGCCAGGCCCGAGTCGGTGCCTGCGCCGCCTACCTGCGCTCGGACGACCCGGCCCTGCTGGACCGGGTCGAGCGGGACCGGGCGCTGGGCATGCTGCAGTGGCGGCGGATCGCCCCCACTGTGCTCGTCTCCCCCGTCCCGGCACCGACGGTGCTGGACCTGCTGCGCGAGGAGCAGTACGGCCCCGTCGTCGAGGGCGCCGACGGTGGCCTCGAGGTTGCCGCGCCCGTGTGGCGCCGCACCGTCGCCCGGCCGCCGTCGCCCGTCCGGGTCAGCAGCGTGGACGAGAGGGTCGCCCGGGACGTGGTCGGGCTCATGCGCCGGGGCGAGGGGGCCCGTGCCTCCGGCATCGGTGAGGAGGGCGCGCACACCGATCCCGTCGTCATCAACGCCGTGCTGCGCGAGGCCGCGGCGACCGGGTCGGCCCTGTGGATCGGCTACGCCGACGACACCGGCGGGGTCTCCACCCACCTAGTCCGGCCGTTGCACGTCGAGGCGGGTCGGGCCAGGGCCGCGGTCGGCGATGGTGATGTGACCCGCACCTTCCTGGTGCACCGGGTCACCCAGGCGCGCCACGCCACTCGATGAGCCCTAGGCACCAGGTAACGTCCCGGCCATGAGCCGCATCGCGATCGTCGGTGGCGGGATTGCGGGGCTGACCCTGGCCGCGGCGCTGGACCAGCGACGACACGAGGTCACCCTCTTCGAGGAGCAGCCCGAGCGGGCCGGTGCGGGCGCGGCCCTGGCCCTGTGGCCGTCGGCCGTGCGGGCGCTGGACCGGATCGGCGTGCGCATCGGCGTGCGGATCGGCCATGGTGAGGACGCCGGAGCGGCGAAGTCGGCCCTCTCCTCCGCCGCCCTGTTCGACCTCGACACCGGCGCCCGGCTGCTCACCGTCCCCCGACGCGCAGGCTCACTGGCCCTCATCCCCCGACCCGCCCTGCTGGCGGCGCTCGAGGACGCGGTCCCGGACAGCGTCCGACGGGTCCATGAGGCGGTCACGGACCCGGCAGCCCTGGACGCGGACCTCGTGGTCGGCGCGGACGGGGTCCGCAGCCGGGTCCGGGGGCTCGTGCATCCACCGGCCGCCGAGCGCCGTCAGACGCCCTGGCTGGCCCTGCGAGGCATCCACCCCGAGCCGCCGGACATGGGCTCCCTCGGGGAGTACTGGGGCCCCGCGCGGCTCGCCGGGATCGCGCCGCTGGGTGCCGGCACCTACTGGTTCACCACGCATCGGAGCACCCTCGGTCCCGAGCCGCTCGACGTCCGCGAGGCCCTCGCTGAGGCTCGTCAGCGGTTCGCCGATGCCTCGCTCCCGGTGCAGGAGACGCTCGCCGCAGCGGGGCCGCATACCCTCGCCACCCGACTCTGGCTGACCCCACCGCTGCCGCGCTACGCGCGGGGCCGGTATGTCGTGGTCGGTGACGCCGCGCACGCCACCACGCCCAACCTGGGGCGGGGCGCCGTCGACGCCATCCTCGACGCGGCGTCGCTGGCCGACACGCTCAACCGCGGCACCGGGCTGCGGGCGTGGCAGCTGCGCCGACTGCCCGCCACGCAGGCTGCGCGCACCCTCGCCCCGCTCGTGATGCGGCTCGCTCTCTCGGAGTCCGCCGCGGGTCCACGCAACCGCGTGCTGCGCGCAGCCGGCCGACTCTAGGCCAGCGGCGGCGCCTGGCACACCCTCGCGTCAGTCCGGCGCGCCCAGGTCGGTCAGAAGACCCGCACCCGCTCCTGCGGCGCCAGCCACAGGCCGTCGCCCTCGGTGGTCTCGAACGCCGCGTGGAAGGCGTCGACGTTGCGGACCGTGTTGGCACGCAGGTCTGCGGGCGCGTGGGGGTCGACGGACAGCAGCCGCCGGGCCTCCTCCTCGCGGGCGATGGTGCGCCACACCGCACCCCAGCCGAGGAAGAAGCGCTGGTCGCCAGTCCAGCCGTCGATCTCGGGGGCAGCGCCGCCGTGGGAGATCGTGTAGGCCAGGTGGGCCAGCTCCAGGCCGCACAGGTCACCGATGTTCTCCCCGACGGTCAGGCCGCCGTTCACCGTCACCGTGTCCTCCGGGATGTCGCGGGGGGACAGCTGGGAGAACTGGTCGATCAGTTGCTGGCTGCGCTCCTCGAAACGCTCCCGGTCCTCCTGGGTCCACCAGTCGGTCAACGACCCGTCACCAGCGTAGCGGCTGCCCTGGTCATCGAATCCGTGCCCGATCTCGTGCGCGATCACCGCACCGATCCCGCCGTAGTTCACTGCGTCGTCGGCGTCCACGTCGAAGAACGGCGGCTGCAGGATCGCCGCCGGGAAGACGATCTCGTTGAGCATCGGGTGGTAGTAGGCGTTGACCGTCTGCGGGGTCATCAGCCACTCGTCGCGGTCGATCGGCCGGCCGATCTTGGCCAGTTGGCGGTCGGTCTCGAAGGCGGCGCCGCGGCGGACGTTGCCGAGAAGGTCCGTCGGGTCCAGCTGGTATGCGGTGTAGTCGCGAAAGACCGGCGGGTGACCGACCTTGGGGCGAAAGGCGGCCAGCTTGTCCAGCGCCTTGGCCTTGGTCTCCTCCCCCATCCACTCCAGCTCGCCGATCCGCTGCCGGAAGGCCTCGGTGACGTTCTGCACCAGCTGGGACATCTTCTCGCTGGCCGCGGGCGGGTAGTGGGCGGCGACATACATCTCCCCCGCCGCCTCGCCCAGCAGCCCCTCGACCAGGCCGACACCGCGCTTCCAGCGCTCCTTGTTGCTCGGCGTGCCGGACAGGGTGCGCCCGTGGAAGTCGAAGTGGGCCTCGACCAACGCCCCGGACAGGCAAGGGGCCAACCCGTCCAGGACCCGCACCGCCAGGTAGGCGCGCCAGTCGGACACCGGCACCTCGGCGAGCGCTGCCCCCACCGCGGTCAGCACCTCCGGCTGCCGGGCGACCACGTGGGCCAGATGGTGCTCGCCGGCGCCCAGCCCGGCGCGGAAAGCGTCCCAGTCCCAGCCGCGGGTGCGCTCGGCCAGTTCGTCAGCGGTCCACCGGGTGTAGGACTTCACCGCGTCGCGGGCGGCGACCCGGTCGCGGTGCGCCGCGGCGATCCGCTCCTCCAGGGCGTAGACCCGGTCCACGGCGCCCTCGTCGAGGTCGAGTCCGGCCTGCGTCAGGGCCGAGGCCCCCAGCTCGAGCAGCTGCGCCAGGTAGGCGCGGTAGGCCGTGCGCACGCCGGCGTGCTCCGCAGCGGTGTAATACGCCTCGTCGGGCAGCCCGATGCCGGCCTGGTGCAGGTAGGCGATGTACTCCTCGGGGTTGCCGGCGTCGGCGGTGACCCACAGGTGCACGATCCCATCGACGCCCTCGCGCTGCAGGGCGCCGGCGACCCGCGCCACGTCGGAAGGACTCGACACACCGGCGACCTCGACCAGCGGCTCCACCGCCGGCTCGACGCCGAGCTGCTCGACGCGGTCCTCGTCCATGAAGCTGGCGTACAGAGCCCCCACCTTGCCGGCCCGCGTGTCCAGCGCGGGCTGTCGCTCGGCCGCCTGCTCAATGAGCTCGCGCACCGCCTCCTCGGCGCTCTCGCGCAGCTGGTCGAAGGAGCCATAGCGCGCCCGGTCAGCCGGGATCTGCGCGGAGGCCAGCCACCCACCGTTGACGTGCACGAAGAGGTCGTCCTGCGCGCGGACGTCGGTGTTCATCAGGTGAGGGTCGATCCCGGAGTGCATGGGGACACGGTATGCGGCGCGCCGCGGATGCGAGGACTCAGGGCAGCTCCTGCAGGATCCTGCCGACGACGCGCAGCGGCAGCGTCGCCAGCTCCAGCACGGCGCCGACGACCTCCAGCGCCTCGAACGCCGCCCCGATGCCGTCCAGGGTCGAGCCCGGGTCGCCCGCGGCACGGGCCTGCGCGGACGCGTCCTGCTGCAGGGTGGTCGGGAAGTAGTGCTGGTCCTCGCGCAACTGCTGGGTGATCGCCGCGGCCCGGGCGGACAGCGTGCGGTGGTCGTGCTCAGGGAAGAGGCGGTCGAGCAGGTTCAGCTCGTGGACCAGGGCGACCAGCAGCGCGGTGTGCCGGTCGGGGCGCCGCTCGACCTGCAACGCCCGCAGGACGCGGGTGCGGACCGCAGCCTCCGGTTGGTGGTCCCTGGGCAGGTGGCGCCGGCGGCGGACCAGGTGACGGCGCAGCACGCCCCGGTCGCGCAGCCGGCGCAGCAGGGCCTGGAGCTCACGGTCGGGGGCGTCGGTCGCGGCGATCACCTGCTTGCCCTGGACGTCCCGCGCAGCGCGTTCCAGGACCTGGTCGCCGCCCGTGGTGCCGGACAGGCCGGCGACGAGGACCCCGTGGTCGTCGAGGGCCACCGTGCGCCGGGCGAGCAGCTCGACCAGCAGCGCGACCCTCACCGCACGCGGCACCGCGCGGCGGCGGACCAGCCAGGTGCCCTTCTCGTCATCGAGGAGCAGCAGGATCAGTTCTTCCCCCAGCAGCATGGAGGTATCGTGCCAGACGTCACCGCGCCTGCCCTACGCTTCGTCCACAGGACGTCGTGTCTGGAGGGTCCATGAGCACTACGTCGCACCGTCCCGGTCTGCTGACCGGCCTAGGAGCGCTGCTGGGACTGGCGGTGCGCCGCAGCCGCTGGTTCTACCTGACCTGGGTGCTGGCGCTGGCCTCCGTCGTCCCGCTCACGGCAACCGCCTACGAGACGATCGTGGACCCGGGCAACGCGCCCCTCTTGATCCGCACCATGGAGAACAACCCCTCGATGCGGGCCCTGCTCGGGCCGCCGACCGACCTGACCACGCCGGGCGGCTTCACCGTCTGGCGGGTGGGCACCTTCACCGTGGTCATGGGCGCGGTGATGGCCATCCTGGGTGTGGTGCGTTCCACCCGCGCCGAGGAGGAGGACGGGCGCACGGAGCTGCTGCGCTCCGCCGCCGTCGGCCGGTACACGCCGCTGGTGGCCGGGGTCCTCGCCGCGCTGCTCGCGTGCCTGGCGCTGGCCGTCCTCATCACCGCTGGCATGGTCGCGGTGGGCGAGCCGCTCGCCGGGTCGATGGCCCTCGGGCTGGGCACAGGGCTGGTCGGCGCGGTCTTCGCGGGCGTGGCGGCGGTGAGCGCACAGCTGTCCTCCTCGGCGCGGGGCGCCCGGGCGTTGGCCCTGTGGACGCTGGCCGCCGCCTACACCGTCCGGGCGATGGCCGACGGCGCCTCGACGCAGGGCCCGCTGCACCGGCTGGGCTGGGGCTCTCCCGTGCAGTGGATGGCTCTGGCCCGCCCCTATGCCGACGAACGCTGGTGGGTGCTGCTGCTGCCCCTGACGGCGGCGGTCCTGCTGGTCGCCGCCGCGGTGGTGCTGGAGTCCCGGCGCGACCACGCCGCTGGTCTGTGGCCCAGCCGGCGGGGCAGAGCCACCGCCCCCGCCTCCCTGAGCTCCCCGCTCGGCCTGTCCTGGCGGCTCCTGCGCGGCAGCCTGCTGGGCTGGACGATCGGGATGGTCCTCTTCGCGCTGGCAATGGGCTCGATCTCGACCGGCTTCGGGGACGTGCTGGAGGGCACCCCGCAGCTGGCGTTGATCTTCGAGCGGCTGGGCGGGGGTGCGCGGCAGCTCAGCGAGGCCTTCTACGTCGCCCTGCTCTCGCTGGTGGCGATCGTCATGGGGATCCTGGCGGTGCAGCTCCTGCATCGCCTCGAGGCCGAGGAGCGGGGTGGTCAGGTCGAGCTGGTGCTCTCCACAGCCGTGCAACGCACCCGGCTGCTCGGCTCCTACCTCCTGTGGGCCACGGTCGTCCCGGTGGCACTGCTGACGCTGGCCGCTGTCCTGATGACGTTGAACCAGGCGGCCACCGAGGACGACTGGGGGTGGCCGGTGCGGGTCGCCGCCGGCGCCGTCGCCCTGGCGCCGGGAGGGCTGCTCCTGCTCGGCCTGGCCGTGTTCCTGCACGGTTGGGCGCCCCGGTTGTCCTGGCTGGTGTGGGCGGTGGTGGGCTGGAGCCTGTTCGTGGTCTGGGTCGGCGCCGTCCTCGGCCTGCCGGCCTGGGTCACCCGCCTCACCCCGTGGGCACCGCTGCCCCAGCTGCCGGCCGAGCAGATGAACTGGCTGGCGGTGCTGGCCACGACAGCGGTCGCGGCCGCCCTTGCCCTGGCCGGGGTCGTCGGCTACCGCAGGCGGGACCTGGGTTCCGGGTAACCGGCCGGCGCCCGACCCGACCACCTGAGCGTCCCCTGGACGCTTCCTGACCGCGACACCCAGCAGTGGCCCGTAGCCTCACCCGGATGCGACCCACGACACCCATCCGCCTCTCGGCTCTCGCACTGGCCGGCGCCCTGACCCTCGGCGCCTGCTCGGATGTCTCCACCGACGAGGGCAGCGCCACCACCGCCGCCACGGAGGACACCTCGGCCACTGCCGGCCCTGACGGGGACGCGGCGGACGGGTCGGCCGAGACTGCTGGCGGCGCGCCCGACCAGGCCGCCGTCACCGTGGACACCGACGACATGCCCGATCCGGTCGCCGAGGTCAACGGCGAGCAGATCAGCAAGGACACCTTCCTGGCGGCCTTTGAGACCCAACGCGAGAGCGCCCGGCAGCAGGCCGAGATGGGCGGCATGCCGGTCGACGAGACCGCGCTGCGCGACGACGTGATCGAGCTGCTGGTCGACACCGAGCTGCTCGACCAGGAGAGCGAGCGGCTTGGTCTGACGGCGTCAACGGAGGAGATCGACGCCGAGCTCGAGGCCCTCGTCACCCAGGCCGGGGCCCCGTCCACCGACGAGCTGCTGGACCTGCTCGCCGAGCAGGGCTTCGACGAGCAGCAGGTGCGCGAGGAGCTTGAGCGCGTCGTCCTCATCGACAAGCTCGTCGCGGAGCGCGGCGGCGTCGAGGATCCCCAGGAGCAGGAGCTCAAGGACTACTACGAGGAGCTGACCGGCCAGTCTGCGGACGACGAACAGGTCACGGCCGACCCCGGTGGCGCCCCGGCCTTCGACCAGATGCGGGACATGCTGGCCGACCAGCTAACCCAGGAGCGGGAGATCGCCTCACTCACCGCCCTGCTGGAGGAGCTGCGGCAGGACGCCGACATCACCACCCACGGCTGAGGGAAGCAGTCCCCGGGTCGAGCAGGGCGGCCACCCCCGGCGGCACCAGGGTGGGCAGGCCCGCACCGCCGGGCGGACGCCATACCCCCACGTCGGTCGGCGCGTCCAGGACCGGGAACGGCCCCTCACCCAGGAGCCGGTCGTCGCACAACCGCGCCGCGTGGACGACGACCCACTCATGCCCGGGGGCGCCGTTGAAGGTGAAGAGGTTCTCGATCACCGCCAGCCGCTCACCGACCTCCACCTCGGTGGCGAACTCCTCAAGCATCTCCCGGCGCAGCGCCCCCTGCGCCGTCTCGCCGAACTCGATCCCGCCGCCGGGTGGACGGTGAAAGACCGCCCCCCGCGACTGGTCGACAAACTCGCTCATCAGGTGCGCCCCGGTCCGAGGGTGCCGCACGAGCGCGACCGCCAGCACCCGGATGTGAGCCGGGGGAACGTAGTCCGACGGCTGAGCCGCGGTCATCCGCCGGCGAGCGCGCGGACCACCCGAGACGGGGCCGGGCGTCCCAGCTGCGCCGCCATCCAGGTGCTGGTCTGAACCAGCTGGGCCAGGTCGGCGCCGTGCTCGATGCCCAGACCGTCCAGCGCCCAGACCAGGTCCTCGGTGGCCAGGTTGCCGGTGGCGGACCGGGCGTAGGGGCAGCCGCCGAGGCCACCGGTGGAGGCGTCGACGACGCGGACGCCCCGGCGGATCGCGGCCATCGTGTTGGCCAGGGCCTGGCCGTAGGTGTCGTGGAAGTGGACGGCGCTCTGGTCGGGCCCGATCCCGGCGTCATCGAGGGCGTCGAGCAGGCGCAGCACGTGGCCGGGGGTGCCGACCCCGATGGTGTCGCCGAGGGAGAGCTGGTCGCAGCCCAGGTCCATCAGCCGCAGACAGACGTCGACGACCTGCTCGACCGGGACCGGCCCCTCCCACGGGTCGCCGAAGCACATCGAGACGTAGGCCCGCACCCAGGCACCGGCGTCCAGCGCTCGCTTGACCACGGGGGCGAACATCTGCACCGACTCGGCGACCGAGCGGTTGAGGTTCTTGCGCGCGAAGGTCTCGGTGGCGCTGCCGAAGATGGCCACGGAGGTGACGCCGCACTCCACGGCCCGGTCCAGGCCGCGCTCGTTAGGCACCAGCACCGGCCGCTGCTGACCCAGCCCCTCGGGCCCGAGCAGCTCCAGCAGCTCCTCAGCGTCACCGAGCTGGGGGACCCACTTCTGCGGGACGAAGCTGGTGAGCTCGACCGTCTCCAGCCCGGCGGCGAGCAGTCGCCGGACGAACTCGGCCTTGACCTCGACGGGCACGGCCGCCGCCTCGTTCTGCAGGCCGTCGCGGGGCCCGACCTCATAGATCGTCACCCGGTCGGGCATCCCCGGCATCGGCTCGGTCATGGGCAGCGACGGCATAGTCATAGGCCTATCCTCCCGTATGCCGACCGGCGCCTAGGTCGACGGCTCGCGCCCGACCGGCTGTCGCGGCTGCGGCAGCAGCGGCTCTGGCGGCAGCAGGGGACGGGTCACCGGGGCGTCGACGTCCACCTGCACCTGGGTCCCGTCGATGCGCACGGTCACCGGCCCTTCGCCCCGGTGCACGGACACGGTCGTGCCCTCGCGCGTCGTCTCCACACGCAGCAGTGCCCCCCGCCAGGTCAGCTGGTATGCCGTGCGCTCCAGACCGGCGGGCAGGCGCGGGGCGAGCTCCAGCTCGGGCTGGTCATCGCGCAGCCCGCCCAGCCCCTGCACCAGCGCGAGCCAGGACCCGGCGATCGCCGCCAGGTGCAACCCGTCCGCGGTGTCTCCCCGGACGTCGCGTAGGTCTATCAGGGCGCACTCGCGCAGGTAGCGCAGGGCCAGGTCCAGGTGACCGGCGTGGGCGCAGACCACCGACTGGACGGCGGCGGAGAGGGAGGAGTCGCGCACCGTGCGGGCCTCGTAGTAGTCCAGGTTGCTGGCCACCTGCTCGTCGGTGAAGTCCTCCCGGCACCACCACAAGGCCAGCACCAGGTCGGCCTGCTTGAGCACCTGGCGCCGGTAGATCTTGGCGTAGTGGTGGTGCTGCTGCAGCGGGTAGCTGTCCCGGTGCTCCTCGAAGCGCCACTCCCGGTAGGTGGTGAACCCCGTGTTCATCGGGTGCACGCCCAGCCTGTCGTCCCACGGGACGTGCACGCGGCGGGCCGCGTCCCGCCAGCCCTCGACCTCCTCGGCGCCGACCCCCATCTCCTGCGCAAGCCTTGGCTCGTGCGCCACCGCCTCGGCCGCCCGCATCAGGTTGCGGCGGACCATGAGGTTGGTGAAGACGTTGTCGTCGACGACGCCGGTGTACTCGTCCGGGCCGGTCATCCCCAGCAGGTGCCAACCCCCGTCCGCGTCGCGGTGCCCCATCGACATCCACAGCCGCGCGGTCTCCACGAGGATCTCGAAGACCGACAGGTCGCCGAACGGGGAGGCGGTGACGTTGTGGTGCAGCCAGAAGGCGCGGCAGATGTCCGCGTTGACGTGCATCGCCGCCGTGCTGGCGGGCCAGTAGGGCGAGCACTCGTGACCGTCGATGGTGCGCCAGGCGAAAGAGGCCCCCTCCAGGTCCAGCACCCGGGCCCGGTGCCGCGCCTCGTCCAGGGTCCCGGCCCGCCAGCGCAGCAGCTGGGTCGCGGCCTGCGGCCGCAGCAGGCTCAGCGCGGGCACCACGAAGCCCTCCACGTCCCAGAAGGTGTGGCCGTCGTAGCCCAACCCGGTCAGCCCCTTGGCGCCCACCGGGGCCCCGCTGATCCGGGCGGCGGCGCAGAACAGCTGGAAGAGCCCGTAGCGCAGGGCCTGCTGCAGCTCGGGGTCGCCGTCGACCTCGACGTCTGCGCTCTCCCAGAACTCCTCCAGCACCACCCGCTGCTCCTCCAGCAGCGCCTCCCAGCCCCGGTCCAGGGCGCTGGCCACGGCCGCCTCGGCGAGGTCGAGTTGACCGGAGGGCTGCCCGTCCCGCTGCCAGGCGTAGCCGAGCACCTTGGTCAGCACCAGCTCCTCCCCCGTCGCCAGGTCCGCGCTGACCGTCGTGCGGACGGCGTGGTCGCGCAGTTCGGTGCCCTCCACCACGCCACCCTCGACCGCGTGGTCGACGACCGCTGCGGCCGCGATCCCGGACCGGCGCGTGCAGCCTGCCATCCCCCCTCCGGTGCGGTGGTGGTGGTCGGTCATCAGCTCGAACGGTTCGGACAGCGCCTCGGCCACCCGAGGGTCCCCCTTGGTGACGGCAGGCCGGCCCACCATTCGCGCCAGCTCGGAGCGCAGGACCACGTGCGCTGGGCCGTCGACGGCGCGCACGGCATACCGGATCACGCACACCGAACGCTCGGCCAGGGAGACCATCCGCCGGGAGCGTACCTCCAGCATGGTGCCCGACGGCAGCCGCCACCGCACCAGCCGGTCCAGGGTGCCCGCGCGCAGGTCGAGGGTCCGCTCGTGCTGCTCCGGAGGCACCCCGGTCACGTCCAGGGCGGTGCCGTCGGCAACCGTCCTGATCACGGTGCCGTCTGCGACCGAGACCATGGCCTGGCCCTCCTGGGGGTTGCCGTAGCCGCCCTCGGGGTAGGACAGCGGATAGGTCTCGAAGACCCCGGAGCAGTAGGTGCCGCGCAGCTGGCTCGGGGTGTCCTCGTCCAGCGTGCCGCGCACGCCCAGGTAGCCGTTGGACAGGGCGAAGACCGACTCCAAGACCGCCAGTCGGTCCGGCTCGACGTCGATTCGGGGTGCTCGCACCTGCCAGGGGTCGACGTCGAGATCAGCGGCTGTCATGGCTCGTTCCTACCTCCTCGGCGCCCGTCCGGCGACCCGACACGAGAGCCTCCGCAGCTGCACGGAAAGGGGTGCCGGAATGCCAGGGCCCCTGCCGGTCGTTGACCGGTCGATGAGCGGCCCCCTGATCGTCCAGTCCGACAAGACCCTCCTGCTGGAGGTCGACCACCCCGACGCCGAGGCGGCGCGGCGCGACATCGCGCCGTTCGCCGAGCTCGAGCGCGCTCCCGAGCACATCCACACCTACCGGGTGACCCCGCTCGGGCTGTGGAACGCCCGTGCCGCGGGCCACGACGCTGAGCAGGTCGTGCACGCGCTGATCACCCACAGCCGCTACCCGGTGCCGCAGGCGCTGCTGGTCGATATCGCCGAGACGATGGCGCGGTACGGCCGGCTGACCCTGCTCAAGGACCAGGACCGGTTGCTGCTGCGCACCACCGACCGCGCCGTGCTCGCGGAGGTGCTGAGGCACAAGAAGATCAAGCCGTTGACCGCCGAGCGGGTCGACGAGGACACGGTCGTCGTCCACCCCTCCGAGCGCGGGCACCTCAAGCAGGAGCTGCTCAAGGCTGGCTGGCCGGCCGAGGACCTGGCGGGCTACGTCGATGGCGAGGCGCACACCATCGACCTGGACCTGGGCGGGCACGACCAGCTGCCGGCGTGGGAGCTGCGGCCCTACCAGCAGCAGGCCGTCGACGGCTTCTGGGACGGCGGGTCCGGGGTCATTGTCCTGCCCTGCGGAGCGGGTAAGACACTGGTCGGGGCCGGCGCGATGGCCCGCTCGCAGACCACCACCCTCATCCTGGTCACCAACACGGTCAGCGCCCGTCAGTGGCGCGAGGAGCTGCTGCGACGGACCACCCTGACCGAGGACGAGATCGGGGAGTACTCCGGGTCCCGCAAGGAGATCCGCCCGGTGACGATCGCGACCTACCAGGTGCTGACGACGCGCCGCAAGGGC
Organism: Ornithinimicrobium pratense; assembly: GCF_008843165.1. Taxonomy (NCBI): domain Bacteria; kingdom Bacillati; phylum Actinomycetota; class Actinomycetes; order Micrococcales; family Ornithinimicrobiaceae; genus Ornithinimicrobium; species Ornithinimicrobium pratense. Next base: position 2,725,115 of record NZ_CP044427.1, read on the forward strand.
GTCTACACCCACCTCGACCTGTTGGACGCCCGCGACTGGGGCCTGGTCCTCTACGACGAGGTGCACCTGCTGCCAGCCCCGATCTTCCGGATGACCGCCGACCTGCAGGCGCGCCGCCGCCTGGGCCTGACCGCGACGCTGGTGCGTGAGGACGGCCGGGAGTCCGACGTCTTCTCCCTGATCGGTCCCAAGCGCTACGACGCCCCGTGGAAGGACATCGAGGCGCAGGGCTGGATCGCGCCCGCCGACTGCGTCGAGGTGCGGGTCACCATGCCGGAGTCGATGCGGATGGCGTATGCCGTGGCCGAGCCGGACGAGCGCTACCGGTTCGCAGCGTGCGCCCCCGCCAAGGACGCGGTCGTGGACGAGCTCGTCGCCCGCCACGCTGGTGAGCAGACGCTGGTCATCGGCCAGTATCTAGACCAGCTCGAGCAGCTTTCCCAGCGGCTGGACGCGCCGCTCATCACCGGGGAGACCAGCGTGCCGCGGCGCCAGGAGCTGTTCCGCCAGTTCCGCGAGGGCGAGATCTCCCTGCTCGTGGTGAGCAAGGTCGCCAACTTCAGCATCGACCTGCCCGAGGCCTCGGTCGCCATCCAGGTCAGCGGCACCTTCGGCTCCCGCCAGGAAGAGGCCCAACGGCTCGGTCGGGTGTTGCGACCCAAGGGCGACGGGCGCACCGCGCACTTCTACACCGTCGTAGCGCGGGACACCGTGGACGCCGAGTTCGCGGCGCACCGCCAGCGGTTCCTGGCCGAGCAGGGCTACGCCTACCGCATCGTCGACGCCGACGACCTGGGCACGCTGGGTGCGACACCTGCGCGCGACTGAGGTGGGATGGAGGATATGACCTCCTCCTCCCAGCCCACGCACGACACGGTCATCCTCGACGTCGACGGCACCCTGGCCGACACCAACTACCTGCACGCCCTGGCCTGGGCCCGGGCCTTCGACCGCGTCGACCTGCACCCCCCGATGTGGCACCTGCACCGCGCCATCGGCATGGGCGGGGACAAGCTCGTGCCCGCCGTGGCCGGCGACCGTGCCGAGCAGGAGCACGGCGACGCCCTGCGCGAGGCCTGGGAGGAGGAGTATGCCGAGCTGCTGCCGGAGGTGCGGCTGCTCCCCGGTGCCCGGGACCTGGTGATCATGCTGGCCGAGCGGGGGTTGACCGTGGTCCTGGCCTCCTCCGGCAAGGAGCAGTTCACCCAGCACGTCCTGGACCTGCTCGATCTGCCGGAGGGCACGCTGGCGGCCCAGGCCAGCAGCGACGAGGCGGAGAACTCCAAGCCCGCGCCCGATGTCCTCGAGGTGGCGCTGAACAAGGTCGGCGAGGGCTCCGCGCTGCTCGTCGGCGACACCCCCTACGACATCGCGGCGGCGGCGAAGGTCGGCGCCCCGTGCGCGGCGGTCCTCACCGGCGGGTTCGGGGACGATGAGCTGTCCCGGGCAGGGGCCGTGATCGTGGTGGACTCCGCCGCCGCCCTGGTCTCCCTCGATCCCGGGACCTGGGAAGACTTGTTGCACGCCGCCCCTCCGGACTACGCCACCCAGACCTTCTCCCCACTGCCCGCCCAACCGCCCGGCACGGACGGGTGAGCCGTCGCTCGCTCTTACGCCCTCAGCGGACGTCCAGACAGTTTCCAGGCAGCGCGGGCAGAATAGGTGTATGAGCGCCTCCGCCACCGCGCACGAGCCTGAGGCCACCCTGTTGGTGGTCGAGGACGAGACCAACATCCGTGAGCTGCTCACGACGAGCCTTCGCTTCGCCGGGTTCGCCGTGCATGCGGCGCCCGATGGCCGGACGGCCCTGCAGCTGGCCGGCGAGCACGACTTCGACCTGGCCGTGCTCGACATCATGCTGCCGGACATGGACGGGTTCACCGTCACCCGCACCCTCCGCGACCGCGGGGCCGACCTGCCCATCGTCTTCCTCACCGCGCGCGACTCCCTCGATGACAAGGTCAAGGGCCTGACCGTCGGCGGTGACGACTACGTGACCAAGCCGTTCAGCCTGGAGGAGGTCGTGGCCCGGATCCGCGCCGTGCTGCGGCGGACCCGGATGGTCGATGAGGAGGACGGCCACGTGCTGCGCGTCGCGGACCTGGAGCTGGACGAGGACAGCCACGAGGTGCGTCGCGCCGGCAAGGTGATCGAGGTCTCGCCCACCGAGTTCAAGCTGCTGCGCTACCTCATGCTCAACCCGGGCCGGGTGCTGTCCAAGAGCCAGATCCTGGACCACGTCTGGGACTACGACTTCCGCGGCGAGATGAACATCGTCGAGTCCTACATCTCCTACCTGCGCCGCAAGATCGACGTCGTCGGTGAGCCGATGATCCACACCAAGCGCGGCGTCGGCTACGTCCTGCGGGCCCCGCGTCCGGCCTGACCAGCGGCTGACTACGTTCCTCGCCCAGATGCCGTGATCTCCAGCCTGCGCCGGTTCGCGTACGCCCGCCTGCACGGGCTGTCGCTGACGAGACGGCTGGTGGCGGTGGTGGTGCTCATGGTGCTCGCGGCCTACGTGCTCACCACCTCGGTCACCATGATGATGATGCGGGGCTACCTGGTCGACCGCATCGACGAGGATCTGATCAACTACAGCCAGCCGCTGGCGGACGACGCGTATACGGCCATCCTCGCCACCGCCGGCCGGAGCACCCTGAACCGCCTGCAGCCCCTCATCCCGCCCAGCCCGTACTACGTCATCCCGCCCAGCCCCTACTACGTGCTGGTGACGCCCGCCGACAACAGCGCGCCGCCGATCGCGCTGATCTATCCGCAGGTGCAGTCCGTTCCACCCGACCTGCAGCGCATCGAGCCCGGTGACCAGCGGCTCGGCGAGCCGTTCACCGCGCCAGCCGGCGACGACGACGGGGCCTGGCGGGTGCTGGCCCGCACCGCAATCAACCCCTCGGGACAGGTCGTCGGCACCGTTGCGGTGGCGCTGCCGCTGGACACCACGGAGAGCACGGTGCGCCGGCTGGCGGTCATCATCACCGTCATCGGACTCACCACGCTGGTGCTGGTCGGGGTCCTCGGGTTCTTCGCCGTGCGCCGCGCCTTCCGGCCGCTGACCCGGATCGAGGACACAGCCGCGGCCATCGCGGCCGGTGACCTGTCGCGGCGGGTTCCGCCTGGCGGAGCCCGGGATGAGGTCGCCTCGCTCTCGGAGTCGGTCAACGCCATGCTTGCCCAGATCGAGCAGTCGTTCGCGGTGCGGGAGGCCTCCGAGCAGCGCATGCGCGACTTCGTGGCGGACGCCTCGCACGAGCTGCGCACCCCGCTGGCGACCGTCAAGGGGTATGCCGAGCTGCACCGGTTCGGCGCGATGACGGACTCCGAGGACGTGGCCAGCGCGATGCGCCGAATCGAGGGTGAGGCCACCCGGATGACCGCGCTCGTCGAGGACCTGCTCACCCTGACCCGGTGGGACAGCCAACCCACGATGTCCCCCACCCGGGTGGACCTGACCGTACTGGCCTCCGACGTCGTGCAGGATGCAATCGTGCGCGCGCCGGACCGTCGGGTGACGCTGGTGCCACTGACGCCGTCGGCCCGGGGTGCAGCCGACGAGCCCCCGGCACCGGTGGTGGTGGGTGAGGACGGTGCGCTGCGCCAGGTGCTGACCAACCTGGTGGCCAACGCGCTGGCGCACACCCCCGCCGGCACACCGGTCCAGGTGGCGGTGGGCCGTGAGGGCGACCGGGTGGTCGTGGAGGTGCGCGACCACGGCACCGGCCTGGGGCCGGATGCGGCCGAGCGCGTCTTCGAGCGTTTCTACCGCGCGGACAAGTCCCGTAGCCGCGCCTCTGGGGGCACCGGGCTGGGCCTGGCGATCGTCGCCGCGATCGTGGGCCGGCACCGGGGAAGCGTGCGCTACGTCCCGACCCCGGGCGGCGGGGCTACCTTCCGGGTTGAGCTGCCTGCTGCGGCGCCGACACAGTCGGACGACAGCGACTAGATCGACGCTGGGCCCTGGGGGCCTCGGGTGCTTCCGTCTGGCCGGCCCCCGGTCGGCATCTTGACCGGGCGGGCCTCGTCTGGCGGGAGGTCACTGTTCTTGGTCGTTGGGGGTGTCTTGGGTGGGGATGTTGAGGAGGTCGTCGACGGTGGGGGTTTCGGGGTGGGGGCCGGTGCGGGTGTGGCCGGTGTCGGGGTGGGTGTGGGTGAGCTGGACCCAGGCTTCGTCGCGGAGGGCGGTGCGGTCGCCTGCTCGGTGGAGGTGTCGTTGGTGTTGGGTCTCGTGGGCGTAGACGGCGTGGGAGGCGAGGTCTCGGCGTTGGTCGAGGTCTTCGGGGTGGGTGGTGTGCAGGTATTGGTTGTAGTCGTGGACGCGGGTGGAGCGGTGTTGGTTGAGCAGGGTGGTGAAGGTCAGGTCCCGGCGGGTGCCGATGGTGATCTTCCAGTGGCCGAGGGTTTTCTGGTGGTGGGTGCGTTTGTCGAGGGCGGCGAGGTTGGTCTCGGTGGTGGTGCCGCCGGGGGTGGCGTAGGGGGTGACGTGGTCGATCTGTAGGGCTTGGCCGGTGAGGCGGGAGCCGGGGGCTCGGGAGTACAGGTCGGCGGCCAGGACCTGGCGGCGCAGGTCGGTGTCGGGCCGGTAGGTGGTGATGGTGCGTTCGATCAGGCGCCCGTCGGCGGGGTCGGTCAGCAACCGGTGCAGCGTCGTGCCGGGTAGTAGGACCAGCTCTCGGGCGTGCCCGGGGGTCAGGAACATGGGGTGGGAACCGATCAGCTCCCCGACCAGGCCCCGACCCGGCGGCTCCCGACCCAACAACGGCGAGTCCGAGGATCCACGCGCCGGCAGGGGTTCACGCCCGGGCAGGGGTTCGCGATCTGGTGCTGGTGCTGGCGCTGCTTCGTCTGGTGGTTCTTGGCCTGCCTGCTGATTCTCCGGTGGTGGCCCGTCGTCGGGTGGGGTGGCCCAGGGTGGAGGACTGCTGCTGGCGCGGCCGGCTTGGCCCCACGGGGTCACCGGGTTCGCATCGTCAGGCTGGAGATCGTGCAGCAGGTCCGTGCCGTCCGTGCAGTCTGTGCTGCTGGTGTAGCCCTCACCGTCCGTGCTGGCGCCGCTGGTGTCGTCGGTGCCGGTGCCGGTGCCGGTGCCGGTGTTGGGGTGGCTGGTGGTGGGGTGGATGTGTTGGGCGCAGGCGGGGCAGAGGGGTAGCCCGGTTTTGAGGGCGTCGACGGGGATGATGATCTGGGCGTGGATCTTGGGTTGGGCGTGCACGACGGCGATGAGCTCGGCCAGGCGTTCGGGGGTCAGCACCTCATCCAGCACCTCATCCACAGCGTCCACGTCGATGTTGGGCAGGTTCAGGGTGCCGTGCAGGTGCAGGGCGGCGGCGAGGTCGAACCGTAACTGGGACAGGGTCCGGTCTTCCCCGGCCGCGCGTAGGGCCCGGGCGGCGGTGTCGAGGCGGTGGCGGATACCGGCGATGGTGACGGCCGGCCCGGTCAGGGTCAGGGTGGCGGTGCCGTCATCGTGCAGGCGGACCTGGACGCGGCGGTTGGCGTAGGCACGACGCCGCCGGGAGGCATCGGCGTCGGGGTCTTGGCCGGTGCAGGCGGTGATCTCCCGCGCCAACGCCGCCTGGTAGGGGTGGTGCGCCCACACCGTGTCCGTATCGAGCTCACCGTCGGGGTCGAACCGTTCCGTACAGGCCAGGGCCGGGTCGGTCCCGAACAGGGCATAGGCCACCAGCAGCCGCTGGTCGGACGTGAGGCGAGCAGCATGAGTGCGTTCCCAGAACGTCTTGACCTGCACCCAACGGGTCTGCCCGCGACGTAGCGCACCCAGCAGCATCGAACGGAGCTCGCCGCCGGTGGTGGCGACAGCGAGCAGGGTCTGGGCCTCAGCGGTACTGGTGCCAGTGGCCAGTTCCAGCTCCATCACCGCCACGTCCCGCACGGCAGCGTCCACGCTGCGGCGGGTCGCCGGGGACAGCGTCACACCGGTGAGACCGCGCCGGTCCAGGACCCGGGCCCGGCACTCACCCAGCACTTCCGCAGCCGCTTGCAGCAGGTCTGCTTCCACCACGCTGCGGGCCCGGGCAGCAGCATCCACCGCCACCACCGACTCATGCGCCCCCACCACCGCCTCGGTCCCGGCGACGGCGTCGGCGTCGGCGTCGGTGGCCGGGGCCTCGAGCTCGACCTGGATCCTGACCCACGCCGGGGCAGGGGTGGCCACCCGCAACCCGAACCGGGCCCGCCGCTCCGCCAACGCCGCCAGGCCAGACGCGGTCAGGACACCCAGGTCACCCAGCTGGGCATAGTCGACCAGCCACTGCTCCAACGCCGAGCACCCCTCCGGCTGCCCAGGCTGTGCCGTTGACTGTGGTGTGTCCATCGCGTCCCTCTCCCCGGCGACCACGGCTTCGTCCTACACACCATACTAGCACAAGTGTTCGAGAAGGAGGAAGGGTTGTGGACACCCTTCTTGCCGATCTAGACCACGGCCTCCAGGAACTTCTGGGTCCGCTCGTGGCGGGGGTTGGTGAACATCTCGTCAGGCGAGGCCTCCTCGATGATCCGGCCGCCGTCGAACATCATCACCCGCTGCGAGACGTCCCGGGCGAACTGCATCTCGTGGGTGACGATGAGCATGGTGATATCGGTGTTGGCCGCCACATCCTCCAGGACGCCAAGCACCTCGCCGACCAGCTCGGGGTCCAGCGCCGAGGTGACCTCGTCCAGCAGCAGGATCTCCGGGTCCATGGCCAGCGCCCGGGCGATCGCCACCCGCTGCTGCTGACCGCCGGAGAGCTCGGTCGGATGAGCGTCGGCCCGGTGCCGCAGCCCGACCCGGTCCAGCAGGGAGTGGGCCTTCTCCCTGGCCTCCTCCTCGGTAAGGCCAAGGACGTGGACCGGCGCCTCCGTGATGTTCTGCAGCACGTTCATGTTCGGGAACAGGTTGAACTGCTGGAAGACCATGCCGATCCGTTTGCGCACCTGCGAGACCTCCCGCGGCTTGAGCTCCACGCGCTTGTCACCGCGCCGGTCATGGGTCAGCGGCTCGCCGTCGATCCAGATGTAGCCGCCGGACAGTCGCTCCAGCGTCATCACCAGCCGCAGGATCGTGGTTTTCCCCGATCCCGAGGGGCCGATCAGGGTGACGCGCTCGCCGCGGTCCACCGAGAAGTTGAGGTCCTTGAGCACGGTGGTCCGGCCGAACTTCTTCAGCACGTCCTCGAAGCGGATCCGTGGCTGGCCGTTGACGTTCGTGGCGCCTTCGGTGGATCGTGCTGGGTCGGTGGGGATGGGGTCAGTAGGCAAGTCTCTTCTCCAGCTTTCGCATGAGGATCGCGGTCGGGTAGCTGGCCACCAGGAACAGGATGCCGGCCACGGTGAAGGCCTCGATGTAGGTGAAGTGGCGTCCGCCGAACTGGCGGGCCTCAGTGACCATCTCCGGCACGGAGATGAAGATCAGAAACGGGGTGTCCTTGAACATCGCGATCGCCCAGTTGCCCAGCGAGGGCAGGGTGTTGCGGATGGCCTGCGGCAGGATGACCGCCCGCCAGGTGCGCCTCTGCGGCAGCGACAGCGCGGTCGCGGCCTCCCACTGGCCCTTGCCGATCGACTCGATCCCTGACCGGTAGGACTCGGCCATGTAGGTGGAGTAGTGGATCCCGATGACCACGACCCCGACGGTCATCGCGCTCATCGCGGGGAAGCCGTGGTAGACGATCAGGAGGTGAACCGGCAGCGGGGTCATCCGGATGAAGTCCAGCACCCAGCCCAAGGGTCGGGCGATCCAGGCTGGCAGCTCGCGCTGGCCGATGGCCCAGACCAGCCCTAGGACGGCCGCGATGAACGACCCCAGGACCGTGACCACGAGGGTGATCTCCAGAAAGGCCCGGAGCAGGATCGGGAACGCCTCGAGAAAGAGCTCGGTCTCCCACATCAGCGGCCGCCCTGCTTCCGGTCGGCGTCCTCATCCGCGCCCGGCGCGGTCCCCAAGCCGCCTCCCATACCGGTCGACCCGCCGGCGGCGGCCGCCCCGGCCATTGCCCTGTCGGCCTGCGTCCTGGCCTTCGCCAGCTGGGCGTCGCGCAGGCCAAGCTTGCGCTGCGCGTGCCGCTCCATGCGACGCAGCACGGTGGAGACGACCAGCGCGATCAGGAAGTAGAGGATGAGGACAGCCAGGTAGGCCGGCCAGGTGCCGTAGAGACGCCGGGCCCGGTCAGCCTCGAAGGTGAGGTCGGCCATCAGCACCAGGCTGACGACCGCGGTGCCCTTGACGAGCATGACCAGCAGGTTGTTGAAGCCGGGCAGTATCAGCGCCCAGGCCTGGGGCCAGATGACGCGGCGCATTGTGGTCGTCCACGACATCGACAGCGCGGTGCTGGTCTCCCACTGGCCCTTGGGCACAGCGTTGAGGGAGCCCCGCACGATCTCGGCACCGTAGGCGCCGTAGTTGAGCCCGAGGGCCGCGATCGCGGCCCCGGTGGAGCCCAGGTCGAAACCGGTCAGCGCCGGGAGGACGTAGAAGAGGAAGAAGAGCTGGACGACGAGGCTGGTGCCCCGGAACAGCTCCACGATGACGCGGGCGACCCCGCGCAGCCAGGCAGGCCCCTGGTGCAGGGAGAGCCCGAGGATGACGGCTACGACGACCGTCACCAGGGCCCCGCCGCCGAAGGCGGTGAGGGTGGCCAGCAGCCCCTCCCTCACCAGCCGTGGCAGCACCTCGCCGATGTCGGCGAGAAGATCGATCACGGCAGGGGTCGGCTCAGTTGTCCGCCTGGAGCGCCTCGTTGGCCGCCTCCAGGTCACCCTCGCACAGCATCTCGGTGGTCAGGCCCGACGGCGGGCGCTCGGCGTCAGTAAAGCCGAACTCGCCGACGATCGACTCGAACCGCTCCGGGTCGCCCACGATGTTGGCCAGCTCCTCGTTGTAGGCCTCGAGCAGCTCGGTGTCGTCCGGTCGGAAGACGGTGGCTCCGGCGCTGACCTGGGCCACGCCGTCCACCTCAGCCACGAAGGCGTCGGTGGCCTCTAGCCCGGGGTTCTGCTCGGCCAGCGCGTTCATGGTGATCGCGGTCAGCGTGAAGGCGTCGGCGCGGCCGCTGCTGACCGCGTCCATACCGTCGGTCGAGGAGTTGACGGTCATCGTGTTCTCCAGACCCATCTCCTCGGCGTAACCCTGCTCGATGGCTCCGGACTGCACCGCCAGGACGGCGTCGGAGTCCTCGAATGAGGACAGGTCGGTCAGACCCTCGGGGTTGCCCTCGGGGACCAGCAGCGCGGTGGTGTACATGAGGCTGGGGTGGGAGAAGGCGGCGCGCGCGCAGCGGTCCGGCAGGATCGACATCCCGGCCGACACCGAGTCGTAGGAGCCGCGGTTGAGGCCAGGGATCAGCGCGTCCCACTCGACGAGCTGACCGTTGACCTCCTCGATGCCAAGGGCGGCATAGATCTCCCGGTCCAGTGCGATGGTCGCGCCGGTGAGCTCACCGTTCTCATCCTCGTAGCTGTAGGGGACCTCGCCAGCGAACGCGACGGTGATCGACCCCTCCTCGCGCAGGCGCTCCAGCGTGGAGCCGGCCTCGCCGTCCCCGTCGCCGTCGCCGTTGTCACCGCAGGCGGCGAGCAGCAGGGAGGCCACCGAGACGGTGGCGAGCGTAGTGATCTTGAGATTGGCCATGGTGGATCAGGTCCTTTCGGTTGGACGAGGCACATGCCTCCTACACCGCATGCGTGGGTACGCCGCAGGCAACACATCGCCCCGATTGGACAGTAGTGACGAGGTCTCGAACATAGCCAGAGCCGAGGGTGAACCTCAATTGCCGGTCACGGATTGGGGCGAATCGCTGTCATTCGTTACGCCATCGATACCGTTCCGAGATCCTGTCGTGATCAGCCGCACCATGATCGGGCGCTGGCAGTGCCGGCCCACAACCCTGCCCATGTCGGCCTGACTCTCCCAGGGAAGACTCAGTCAATCATCAGGAAGCATGGACCCGCGAGGTGTTGAATAGGGCGTATGACCAGCAGCCCGCCCGACCCGACACGCGCCGACCTGGCACACCCCACCGCGCCGCATACCCCTGCCCCGGGAGCACCGCAGACCGCCTCGACTCGCGGACGCCGGGCGGGTCGCCGGCCGTTCACCGACCTGCTGGCGGTCGGCTTCCTCTCGGCGGCGCTGGCCACCGGCGGCACCTACGCCGCGGTGCGGATCGGGGAGAGCGTCGAGGATGACAGCCCGGGGGTCGTGCAGAGCGACTCCCCCGCCGACGCGCCAGCGCTCACCGCGGAGCCTGCCACGGACACCACGGACGCCGAGTCCGACGGCGCCCCGTCGCCGACCGCGCAGGGCGACTGGGCAGCAGTGGCGCAGGCGATCTCCCCCGGCGTGGTCTCCATCGCGGTGCTGGGCCAGCAGGGGCAGGGGTCCGGTTCGGGGGTGGTCTGGGACAGCGACGGCCACGTGGTGACCAACGCCCACGTCGTCGAGGGCGCCCGGCTGGTCGAGGTGACGCTGGCCGACGGGCGGACCTACGCCGCGGAGGTGGTGGGCAGTGACACGGCGAGCGACCTGGCTGTGGTCCGGCTGCAGACCGTCCCAGATGACCTGACGCCGCTCGACGTGGGCGCCGCCTCGGAGGTGGCGGTGGGCGACCCGGTGATGGCCATCGGGAACCCGTTGGGCCTGTCCGGGACAGTCACCACCGGCATCGTCAGTGCGTTGGACCGGCCGGTCAGCACCCGTTCGGCCGGGTCGACCCCAGGCGCCCCGTCGGTCCCGGTGGTAACCAACGCCATCCAGACCTCCGCGGCGATCAACCCGGGCAACTCCGGCGGCGCCCTCGTCAACGCGGCCGGCGAGCTGATCGGCATCAACAGCGCGATCGCCACACTTTCCCAAGGACCCGAAGGACAGGGCGGATCCATCGGCATCGGCTTTGCCATCCCCTCTGATGCCGCCCAGCGGGTCGCCGACCAGCTCATCACCACCGGCCGGGCCAGCCACGCCTTCCTTGGAGTCGGGCTCTCCGACGGCCGGAGCGAGGTGGACGGGGCCATCCTGTCCGGGGCACAGGTGGAGCAGGTGGAGCCCGGCTCCCCCGCCGACGAGGCCGGGCTGCAGCGGGGTGACCTGGTCACCGCGGTCGACGGGGACCGGGTGTCGAACGCGACGGCCCTGGTCGGTCAGGTCCGGGAGCGCGGCGCCGACGACACCGCCACGCTCACCATCGTGCGCGACGGCGCCACTCAGGAGGCCCCCGTCACCTTCGCCGCGCGCCCCGACGAGGGCTGAGCCGCGCGAGGGGGTCTCGGCGCCGGTTGATACCTTGACGCAACGGCGCCCGCTCACCGGCGTCACCGTGAGCAGGCAGGCAACGACAAGGAGTGTCCCGGTGCGGATCGCGATCTTCACCGAGGTCTTCCTGCCCAAGGTCGACGGCGTCGTCACCCGACTGCAGCGCACCCTGGAGGAGCTGGAACAGCTCGGGCACGAAGCCATCGTCTTCGCTCCCGGTCACCCGCCGCGGCGCTTCGGGGTCCACCAGGTCTTCCCGGTCAGGTCGGTGTCTTTCCGGCCCTGGTACCCCGAGATCCGGGTCGGCCTGCCCACCGGCCGGATCGGCAGGGAGATGCACGCCTTCCGTCCGGACGTGGTGCACGCGGTCAACCCGGTCTGGCTCGCGGCATACGGTGTGCTCTCGGCCCGCCGGCGCAACCTGCCGCTGCTGGCCAGCTTCCACACCGACGTGCCGACCTATGCCACCAAGCTCGGCCTCTCCCTGCTCCGGGCGCCCTCGCAAGCCTGGATCGTCCATCTGCACAACCTGGCCGACGTCAACCTGTGCCCCTCCCCCCAGCTCGTGGACTGGGCGCTCTCCGCAGGGGTGCACGAGATCGGCCTGTGGCCCAAGGCGGTCGACACGGTCGGCTACCACCCGTCCCACCGCACCCAGCAGATGCGCGAGCGGCTCACCGGGGGTCACCCGGAGGCGCCGCTGCTGCTCTACGTGGGTCGACTCTCCCGCGAGAAGGATCTGGACCAGCTGCTCGAGCCGGTCCGGCGCCTGGCCCAGCACGGGGTCCGCGTGGCCATGGTCGGGTCGGGCCCGGCCAAGGCTGAGCTGGAGCGGGCCTTCGCGGGCACACCGACGGTGTTCACCGGCTACCTAGCCGGCGAGGAGCTGGCCCAGGCCTTTGCCTCCGCCGACGTCTTCGCCTTCCCCTCGACCACCGACACGCTGGGGCTGGTCGGGCTGGAGGCGATGGCCAGCGGGGTGCCGGTCGTGGGTGCGGACGCCGGCGGCATCCCCTTCGTGGTCCAGGACGGCGTGACCGGTTATCTGGTGCAGCCGGGCGACACCGACGGCTGGACCGACCGGCTGAGGCACCTGCTGCTGGACCCGCAGGCCCGGCAACAGATGTCCCAGGCTGCCCGCGCGGAGGCTGAGCGCTACTCCTGGCGCACGGCCACCGAGTCGGTCGTGGAGTCCTACCAGCTGGCGATCGAGCGTCAGCAGGACCGGCCCAAGACGCCCAAGCCGCTCCGGGTCGTCCGCAAACCCTGAGCCTGGGACTGTCCGGCCTCAGCGCCGCTGAAGCAATCCCTCAAGCACGCTGGCTTCCCATCATCGCGTCGCCGGCGGTGGGGATGAAGATGCGTCCTGCCTCGCGCGCCACCCGCAGGGCCGGACCGTGCCGTGCCGTGCCGCCGGCCAGGATGACCAGGTCGCCGCGGGCATCCGATCGCCGGGCGCGCAGGGTGTAACCTCGTCCCCCGCCCCCCTCGCTCACCCCTCCCTCGACCCACCTTTCCCGGTGCTCCCCGGACGGAGGCCCACCGTGCCCGCGCCCCCACCGCACACCTCCCTCTCTCCCACAGCAGACCCTGCCGTCGAGCTCGCGCAAGAACGCGACCACCTGGCCCGCGCCCGGTCCGAGCTGGCGCGGATGCGCGAGCACACCCTCTCCCTGCAGGCCGACGGTGGTGACGCGATCGCCGGGGAGGCGCTGGCGCGGACGCTGTGGCTGCGGGCCAAGGCGTTGCAGGACGACCCGGGCACCACGCTCTTCTTCGGTCGCGTCGACGGCAAGGAGGCGCTGTACATCGGGCGTCGCCACGTCTCCGACGCCGAGGGTGACCCCGTGGTCCTCGACTGGCGGGCCGGGGTCTCCCGGCCGTTCTACCGCGCCAGCGTCACCGACCCGATGGGCCTGGTGCGCCGCCGTCGGTTCGGCGTCGAGGGCGGGGAGCTGACGGCCTACGAGGACGAGTGGCTGGCGGGAGAGGGCAGCACGGACGAGAGGGGCGCCCCGCGCACCAGCGCGCTGCTGGCCCGGGAGATCGAGCGCCCCCGGATCGGGCCGATGCGGGACATCGTGGCCACCATCCAGCCCGAGCAGGACGAGATCGTCCGAGCAGACGTCGCGACGACCCTGTGCGTCCAGGGGGCACCCGGCACCGGCAAGACCGCGGTCGGGCTGCACCGCGCCGCCTGGCTGCTCTACGCCTATCGCGACCGGCTTTCCCGCTCCGGGGTCCTGGTCGTCGGTCCCAACCGGGCCTTCCTCGAGCACGTGGGAGCAGTGCTCCCCTCGCTCGGTGAGGTGACCGTGCGGCACACCACGGTGGAGGAGCTGGTCGCCCACGGGCAGCTCCGGGCCGTCGACACCCCGCACGTGGCTGGGCTCAAGGGGGAGGCCCGGATGGCCGACGTGCTGCGAGAGGCCCTATGGGCCCACGTCCGGCCGGCGACCGAGGCGCTGGTGGTGCCTCGCGGGTCGCGCAAGTGGCGGGTGCCGGCCTACGAGGTGCAGGACATGCTCGACGAGCTGCGCACTCGGGGGGTCCGGTATGCCGCGGCTCGCGCCATGCTCCCCCAGCGGCTCGCGCACGCGGTGCTGGTCGCGATGGAGCGCTCCGGCGACTCCCCCGACGACCGGGTGCAGGACGCTGTGGCCAGGTCGGCAGCGGTGAAGGCCTACGTCAAGCAGATCTGGCCCGAGGCCACACCGACGACAGTGCTCGCCAGGGTGCTGTCGACCGGTGAGGGGCTGGCGGAGGACCAGCAGGCCATCGTGTGGCACACGGCGCCGCGATTCCCGGGCTCGGCCCGGTGGAGCGCCGCGGACCTCGTGCTGCTGGACGAGCTGAGCGACCTGATCGAACGCACCCCCAGCCTGGGCCACGTCATCCTCGACGAGGCGCAGGACCTGTCCCCCATGCAGCTGCGCGCCGTCGGCCGCCGGGCCTCGACCGGCTCCCTCACCGTGCTTGGCGACCTAGCCCAGGGCACCACCCCCTGGGCCACCGGGTCGTGGGCGGAGTCGTTGCACCATCTCGGCAAGGACCTGGCCGCGCCCGGCACCCACCTGGAGGAGCTGATCCGCGGCTTCCGCGTGCCCGGTGCCGTCATTGACTTCGCCGCCCGGCTGCTGCCCTCGATCGCGCCGGGCCTCACCCCGCCGGAGTCGGTGCGAAGCAACCCGGGACGGCTGGACGTCCTCGCCGTGCCCGACGCTGTCAGCGGCGCTGCCCGTGCCACGCACGAGTCGTGGACCGCCCACCCCGGCACGGTCGGGGTGATCGTCCCCGACGGATGGACCGCCGAGGTCTCCGGCGCCCTACAGTCGGTGGGGCTAGAGCACGAGGTGCTTGACGGTGGGCACGTCCAGGAGCACTTGCACAGGGTGCTTCTGGTGCCGGCGACCGTGGCCAAGGGGCTGGAGTTCGACCAGGTGGTCGTCGTGGAGCCTGCGGCCATCGCGGCGGTCGAGCCGGACCAGCGCACGGGTCTGCGGCGCCTCTACGTAGTCCTCACCCGGGCCGTGTCCGGGTTGACCGTGGTCCACGCCGACCCGCTGCCGGACGCACTCACCGTCGACGGATGACCCACTGAGCGCCGATCTACGGCTGGGCCTGCTGACCCGGCGCCTGCGGCTGCCCCGACGCGAGGTCCGCCGAGTCGTGGGCCACGTAGTAGGTCGGCCGGGCCAGCTGGGCGGTGTACATGCGGCCGACGTACTCGCCCAGGATGCCCAGGCACAGCAGCTGGGTGCCGCCGACGAAGGTGACGATGACGATGGTGGAGGCCCATCCGGGGACGGTGAGGCCGACGACATACCCGACCAGGGCGTAGATCAGCAGCAGCATCGCGACCACGAAGCCCAGCACGCCCGTCCACGTCGCCAGCCGCAGGGGCGCGATGCTGGCACCGGTGATGCTGTCCACCGCCAGGCGCAACATCTTGGACAGCGGGTACTTGGACCGTCCGGCGGCGCGCTCCTCGCGACGGTAGGTCAGCACCCCGCTGGGGAAGCCGAACTGGGGCACGACCAGCCTCAGCACCCGGTGGTGCTCGGGCAAGGCGTTGACCGCGTCCACCGTGGCGCGCGACATCAGCCGGTAGTCCCCGGCGTGCCTGGGCCCGTGGTCGGCCCCGAGGCGGCGCATCGTGTCGTAGTAGCCACGGGCGGTGACCCGCTTGAACGCGCTGTCGGTCGAGCGGTCCGAGCGCGCGCCGTAGACGACGTCGAGCTGCTCGTCCCGGGCCAGCTGCAGCATCTGCCCGATCAGCTCGGGCGGGTCCTGCAGGTCGGCGTCGATCGTGACCGCGTAGTCACCCCGAGACCGGGCCAGGCCGGCGGAGATCGCCGCCTGGTGGCCGGCGTTGGCGCGCAGCCGCAACACCCTGAGCTCGGGCCAGGTATGCCGATGCTGCTGCAGCAGGATCGGGGTGCGGTCACGGCTGCCGTCGTCGACGACGAGGACCTCGTAGGGCACACCGAGCCCGTCGACGACGGGGCGCAGCCGTTGCACGAACAGGGGCAGCACGTCCTCCTCGTCGAACATGGGCACCACGACCGTCAGCACCGGCTGCGGCATACCTGCTCCGTTCCTCGTGGGGCGTCATCCGGGCGCGTCGGCTGCACTGGTGGCGGCGTGGCCGGGGCGAGGACGCGATATCCCGGCATCCTACGGGGGGCCGGGTCGCAGCTCGGCGCCACAAGGCATACGGTTGGAGCACGGACCCCCTCCCCTCTGACAGAAGGAGCGACAATGCACCCCACCCACGTCCCGCTGCGCGTCCTCACCGGTGCCTACATCCTCAACTCCGGCATCAACAAGCTCAAGACCGGGACGGAGGAGCAGGAGCAGATGCACGGATGGGCGTCGGGCGTCTACCCGATCTTCAAGGACCTCAAGCCTGGCGAGTTCACCAAGTTGCTGGCCTACAGCGAGATCGGCCTGGGCGCCGCGCTGCTCATCCCCAAGGTGCCCTCCGCCGTTGCCGGTGCGGGTCTGGCCGGCTTCGGTGCGGCCCTGACCGGGCTGTACCTGAACACCCCGGGCATGACCCAGGACGACGGGATCCGCCCCACCGCCGAGGGCACAGGGCTGGCCAAGGACGTCTGGCTGGTCGGCGCGGGCCTGACCCTGGCGATGCAGTCCTTCCTGTCCGGCACCAAGAGCGCCGCCAAGAACGTCGTGGGCGGCGTCACCGGCGCAGCCGGGGCCGTGGCTGGTGGTGTCACCGGTGCGGCGAGCTCGGTGGGCCACGGCATCACCGACGTCTTCAGCTCCGGCTCCACCAAGAGCAAGAGCGGGGTCTCGGGCCTCATCGGCTCGGCCATGTCGACCGCGCACGACAAGCGCGAGGACCTGGCCGACGCGCTGGCCGACCTCGCCGACTCCCTCGTGCGTCGCTGACCCGACCCTGCCTGCGCCCCCGCGACCCCGATCCCGGGGGCGCTGGTGGAAGGAGCCCGCGCGATGACCTCGGCCGGCACGGCGCTCGCCGAACCTCTGCTGGACCGGTGGCTCTCCGACGCAGCCCACCTGGCCCCGGACGCGGGCCGTGACCTGTGGCTGGCCGAGGGCTCGCTGCTGCTGCGAGGCTGGTCCGAGCCGCACCGGCGCTACCACACGGCTGAGCACCTCACGGAGACGCTGGCCGCCGTGGACGAGCTGGAGGGGGCCGGGTCGGTGGACGCCGACGAGGCGCTCGTGGCCCGAGGAGTGCTGTGGTATCACGACCTCGTCTATGACCCCCGGGCCGCCCCGGGCAGCAACGAGCACCGCTCAGCCATGATGGCGCGCGACCACCTGCACCGGCTCGGGGTGCACGCCGCGACCGTCGACGCCATCGAGGCGGGCGTGCTGATGACCTTTGGCCACGACGTCCCGTCCGCTGCCGCTGCGCCCCGCATGCTCGACGCCGTGCACGACGCGGACCTGTGGATCCTGGGTGCCCCCGTCGAACGCTATGCGGCCTACCGCCGGCAGGTGCGCCAGGAGTACGCCCACGTGCCCGACCCTGCCTTCCGCCTCGGCCGGACGACTGTCATGGCCCCCTTCCTGCAGCGCGAGCGCATCTACCGGACCGAGCACGCCCACTTCGCCTGGACCGACCCGGCCCGCACCAACCTCGCCACCGAGCTGGCCGACCTCTCCCCCGACCCCGAGGCGCCACGGCCCTGACGCGGCCGGGGCATCCCGAACGCGCTGCCGGGCAGCAGACCTCCATGACGAGCACGATGCCCTTCCACGGCATCACCGCCAGCAGCGACGCGCCTGGTGGGGCCGGTGCTTCTGGCGCACCAGCGGAGCGTCAGCGGTCCACGGGTCGGTCGCGCCACCGGGCCAGGAGCGGCCAGAAGACCTGGGTGCCGGTCCGGCGCTCGACCTCGGTCCACGACACCCACTCCGCCTCGGCGATCTCGACCGGGTCGGGGCGCAGCGGCTCCGGGGCGGGCAGCTGGACGCCGAAGACCGCCAGATGGTTGATCTGGTCCCACGGCGGTGGCGCCGCAGCCTGGGTCGGGAAGACGATCCGCTGGTAGCCCACCGGGGTCAACCGGCCCGGGTCCAGCCCGAGGCCGACCTCTTCCTGGAGCTCCCGGACCGCCGCCTGCCTGACGCTCTCCCCCGGGTCGCGTTTGCCACCGGGCGCGGCCCAGCCCGCCCGGCTGGTGTTGCGCACGAGCAGGAGCAGGTCGGCGGTAGTCACCAGGACCACTGCGGCCCCCGCCGACGAGGGCGGCTCCAGGGGTGAGGCCACCACCTCGACGACGTGGTCGCCGGGGATCCACTCCAGCCCGTTCCTGCGCCGCTCCAGGGGCCGTTCTCCCCGGCGCTTGCGGAAGCGCAGCCCGCTGTCGCGCAGCCGCCGGGCCAGCTCGCCCGCCGACACCGGCACGGCACCCGCGGCGACGGCGTCGGCATACCTCTCCTGCGGCACGTCGTAGTGGTCGCCCTCAAAGGCCTGCGGCGGCATCCCGGCCCGGCGGGCGATCTCGTGCAGCTCCTCCAGGGAGGTGTCGCTGGCCAGGTGCGAGAACAGGCGCCCGTGCGCGGCCCAGGCCGGCGGGTCGATGAGCACGGTCACGCAGCGACCCTACCTGCGGCCAGGCCCGGCCGGCCTGTGGACAACTTCTGCGGGCCTCAGCCGCCCCCGCCTAGCGTCGTGTCCATCAGGTGGCAGACCGTCACCGATCACTGGAGGGGATAGACCATGAGCAACACCTTCGCCGTCGACACCGCCCGGATCGCTGGCGCATCCGGGGACATCGAGCGGATCGCGGCCAGCATCGAGTCCGAGGTCCGCGCCATGATGGCCAAGCTCAACGCGCTGCAGGACTGCTGGCGGGGATCGGCCGCGGGTCAGTTCCACACCGTCACCCAGGACTGGAGCGCTACCCAGGAACGGGTGCGGGCCTCGCTGCAGCAGATCTCCACGACACTGCGCACCGCGGGTCAGGACTACGAGCTGGTCGAGCAGACCAACCGGATGCGCTTCACGCCGGCCTGACCCCCGGGCCGCCCCCGACTCCCGGCGCCGTGGCTGCCCCTGGCGCTACCCCGTGTCACAGCCCGGGACGCCGCAGGGCGGCCCCCGCAGCAGATCTGCGAGGGCCGCCCTGTCGTGCTCATGCCAGGCGGCGGTCGAGCCGCCCGGTGGGGGGATGGATCAGAAGTCCATGCCGCCCATGCCACCGTCGCCGGCCGGCATGGCCGGGGTCTTCTCCGGCTTGTCGGCGATGACGGCCTCGGTGGTCAGGAAAAGCGCCGCGATGGAGGCGGCGTTCTGCAGGGCAGAACGGGTCACCTTCACCGGGTCGGCGATGCCGAACTTCAGCATGTCGCCGTACTCGCCGTTGGCGGCGTTCAGGCCCTCGCCGGAGGGCAGGTTGCGCACCTTCTCCGCGATGACGCCGCCCTCGAGGCCGGCGTTGATGGCGATCTGCTTCAGCGGAGCCTCGATCGCGACCTTCACGATGTTGGCACCGGTCGCCTCGTCGCCCTCCAGGGACAGCCCGTCGAAGGCACCGGAGGCCTGGATGAGGGCCACGCCACCACCGGCGACGATGCCCTCCTCGACGGCGGCCTTGGCGTTGCGCACGGCGTCCTCGATGCGGTGCTTGCGCTCCTTGAGCTCCACCTCGGTCGCGGCGCCGGCCTTGATGACGGCGACACCACCGGCGAGCTTGGCTAGGCGCTCCTGGAGCTTCTCGCGGTCGTAGTCGGAGTCGGAGTTGTCGATCTCGGCGCGGATCTGGGAGACGCGACCGGCGATCTGGTCGGCGTCGCCGCCGCCCTCGACGATCGTGGTCTCGTCCTTGGTGACGACCACCTTGCGGGCGGTGCCCAGCAGGTCGATCTCGGCGGTCTCCAGCTTCAGGCCGACCTCCTCGGAGATGACCTGGCCACCGGTGAGGATGGCGATGTCACCGAGCATGGCCTTGCGGCGGTCACCGAAGCCCGGGGCCTTGACGGCCACGGACTTGAAGTTGCCGCGGATCTTGTTGACCACCAGGGTCGCCAGGGCTTCACCCTCGACGTCCTCGGAGATGATCGCCAGCGGCTTGCCGGACTGCATGACCTTCTCCAGCAGCGGCAGCAGGTCCTTGACCGAGGAGATCTTGGAGTTCACGACCAGGACGTAGGGGTCCTCGAGCACGGACTCCATGCGCTCGGTGTCGGTGACGAAGTAGGGGCTGATGTAGCCCTTGTCGAAGCGCATACCCTCGGTGAGCTCCAGCTCCAGGCCGAAGGTGTTGGACTCCTCGACGGTGATGACACCCTCGTTGCCCACCTTGTCCATGGCCTCGGCGATCATCTCGCCGATCTCGCTGTCGGCCGCGGAGATCGACGCGGACTGCGCGATCTGCTCCTTGGTCTCCACCGGCTTGGCCTGGCTCAGCAACTCGTCGTTGACCGCCTTGACGGCGACCTCGATGCCGCGCTTGAGCGCCATCGGGTTCGCGCCGGCGGCGACGTTGCGCAGGCCCTCCTTGACCATGGCCTGCGCCAGGACGGTCGCGGTGGTGGTGCCGTCACCCGCGACGTCGTCGGTCTTCTTGGCGACCTCCTTGACCAGCTCGGCGCCGATCTTCTCGTAGGGGTCCTCGAGCTCGATCTCCTTGGCGATGCTGACCCCATCGTTGGTGATGGTGGGCGCACCCCACTTCTTCTCGAGCACGACGTTGCGGCCCTTGGGGCCAAGGGTCACCTTGACGGCGTCGGCAAGGGTGTTCATACCCCGCTCGAGACCGCGGCGAGCCTCCTCGTCGAATGCAATGGTCTTAGCCATCTGCGCTGGTTCCTCCACACGTGGACGATCGGATGACCGGGTGCCGCCCGCGACGGACGAACCGGGAGGACGGGGCTCAGGTCGCCCCGCCGCCCGGCCCTCGGCAGGCCGGTCGGATTATCACTCTCGCCATGAGAGTGCTAGGTCCATCATTAGCACTCGACCCCCTCGAGTGCAAATGCCGGACGGCCTAGTGTCGCAGCTCCAGGACCCGCACCGCGGCCTCCCGCAGGGTGTGGGTGTCCAGGCCGATGCCCCGGCAGGCGCTGACGAAGGCCTCGACCCCGACCCCGCCGTCCGAGACCACCTCGGCGCACCGGGCGGCCAGCTCGGCTAGGACGTCCGCCTGCTCGTCGACGAAGGCGCGGTCGACCACGTCACCGTGTCCAGGGACCCAGAGGTCGGCCTGCGCCGCCGGGCCCTTGTCCGCCAGGGCGGCCAGGGTCTGCGCCCACTCCAGCGGGAAGGCGTCCTCCATCGCTGGGTCGGCGCCCTCCTCCACCAGGTCACCGGCGAAGACGACCCCGACGTCCGGCACCGCCACCGCGAGGTCGTGGTCGGTGTGCCCGCGGCCGGCGTAGAGCAGCCCGGCGGTCCGCCCACCGAGGTCGATCGTGGTGTCCCCGTCGACCAGGTAGAACGGCAGCACGATCTCGGTGGAGGCCATGGCGTTGGCCATGTGGGCACGCTGGGTGCGGCGCAGGTGGGCCACGACCTGCTCGCGCTGGTCCTCCCCCGAGCGGCGCAGCTCCTCGGCGGCGCCGACGTGGGCGTAGATCTGGGAGTCGCGGAAGGCCGAGTTGCCGAAGCAGTGGTCGTAATGAGCGTGGGTGTTGACCACGACGATCTCCAGGTCGGTGATCTCGCGGACCGCGGCGAGCAGCTCCATACCGTGCTCGTGGTAGCTGCGGGTGTCCACGAGCAATGCCCGCTGCTCCCCCACGACCAGCCCGCAGTTGAGGTTGAGCTCCTCGTGCCGGCGGACGTGCACACCGGGCGCGATCTGCCTGAAGGTCACCTCCGCCATGCCTGGCAGTCTAGGAGGGGGCGCCTGCGGCACGACCAGGCCCGGGGGTGGGCCGGGGCGTGCCGCATCAGGACAGCCCGACGATCGTGCCGTCGTCGAAGATGTCCATCCCGTTGGCCGCGGGCACCTTGGGCAGCCCGGGCATCCGCATGATGTCGCCGGTCAGGGCCACGACGAAACCGGCCCCGGCGTTGACGACGAGCTCGCGGACGGTGATCCGAAAGCCCCGCGGTGCGCCGAGCAGGGCGGGGTCGTCGGAGAAGGAGTACTGGGTCTTGGCCATGCACACGGGCAGGGTGCCGTAGCCCTCCTGCTCGATCTGCGAGAGCTGACCCAGGGCCGGCCCGGCGTAGTCGACACCGTCGGCGCGGTAGATCTCGGTGGCGATCTTCTCGATCTTGGCCCGGATGCTGTCCCCGGGCTCGTAGAGCGGTGTGTAGGAGCTGTCCTGCTCGCACAGCTCGACGACTTTGCGGGCCAGGTCCTCACCCCCCTCGCCGCCCTGGGCGAAGACCTCCGAGAGCGCGACGTCGGCGCCCAGTTGCGCGCAGCGCTCGCGGATCAGCTCCAGCTCGGCCTCGGTGTCGGAGGGGAAGCGGTTGAGGGCCACGACCGCGGGGACGCCGAACTTCTGCAGGTTCTCCAGGTGCTGCTCGAGGTTGACCAGCCCGGCGCCCAGCGCGTCGAGGTCCTCCTCGGCCAGCTGCTTCTTGTCCTTGCCACCGTTGAGCTTCAACGCACGCACGGTCGCGACGACCACGACCGCGTCCGGCTGCAGCTCCCCGGCCGGGCAGACGATGTTGAAGAACTTCTCGGCGCCGAGGTCAGCACCGAAACCGGCCTCGGTGACCACGTAGTCGGCCAGCTTCAGGGCGGTCTGGGTGGCGATCACGGAGTTGTTGCCGTGCGCGATGTTGGCGAACGGGCCCCCGTGAATGATCGCCGGGGTGTTCTCCAGGGTCTGCACCAGGTTCGGCTTGACGGCGTCCTTCATCAGCAGCGCCATGGCGCCCGGGGCCTGGAGCTGGGCAGCGGTCACCGGCTCCTTGTCGTACGTGTAGGCCACCACCATCTGGCCGAACCGTTCCTTGAGGTCCTCCAGCCCGGTGGCCAGGCACAGCGCGGCCATGATCTCGCTGGCCACGGTGATCTCGAAGCCGGACTCCCGCACCACCCCGTCGCCGATCTTGCCCATGCCGACCACGATGTTGCGCAGGGCGCGGTCGTTCATGTCGAGCACGCGCTTCCAGACGATTCGCTTGGGGTTGATACCGAGCGGGTTGCCCTGGTGGATCGAGTTGTCCAGCAGTGCCGAGAGCAGGTTGTGCGCCGAAGTGATGGCGTGGAAGTCACCGGTGAAGTGCAAGTTGATGTCGTCCATCGGCACCACCTGGGCAAAGCCGCCGCCGGCCGCGCCGCCCTTCATCCCAAAGCACGGCCCCAGTGAGGGCTCGCGCAGGGTGGTCATCGCCTTCTTGCCGATGCGGTTCAGCGCCATCGACAATCCCACGTTGGTCGTGGTCTTGCCCTCCCCAGCGGCCGTGGGGTTGATCCCCGTGCACAGGATGAGCTTGCCGTCCGGCTGGTCCTTGCGTCGGGCAAGCACGTCCAGGCTGATCTTGGCCTTGTCGTGGCCGTAGGGCTCGTAGTCGCTCTCCTGCAGCCCCAGCCCCGCCGCGATCTCACCGATCGGCTTCAAAGTTGCTGCCTGCGCGATCTCGACATCGGTCTGCATCGACCCGGCCTCCTCGCCGTCCACGGGCCCAGTGTGGCCCTGTCCAGGCCCAAACTACCCCGTGGTCCGGGGTGGGTATGAGGTGGGCGAGGTCAGACCTGCATCCCCAGCCGACGCATCGAGCGGGTGCGCTGGCGTCGGGAGCGCTCCCGGCGCAGCCGCTTGACCAGCAGCGGCTTGTGGGCCAGGGCCGCCTCGGTGTCGATGAGCTGGTTGAGGATCTGGTAGTAACGCGTCGTGGAGAGGTCGAAGAGGTCCTTGATGGACTCCTCCTTCGACCCCGGGTAGGTCCAGTGCTGGCCCTCGAACTCCAGGATCTGCCGGTCGCGCTCGGAGAGACCGGAAGAGGGGTCGGCCTGCTCGACGCGGGTGACGGCGCCCATGCACATGTCCTTTCATCGACTCGGCAGTGGTGCTCCTCATCCTAGGGCACCGGACTTACACCGGTGTCATTCGACGCGCGGCCAGACGTGAACGCCAGGGCCAGCCCACAGCCGGACCGGCGCGGGGACGACATACAGTGGCTGGCGTGAACGCCGCCACACCCCTGCGTGACCTCGTGCACCCGAGCTGGGCGGAGGCACTGGCCCCGGCCGAGGGGACCGTCGCCGCGCTGGGCGACTTCCTGCGCTCCGAGCTGGCGGCCGGGCGCGGCTACCTGCCGGTGGGTCAGCACGTTCTGCGTGTCTTCGAGCAGCCGCTGGAGCAGGTGCGGGTCCTCATCGTCGGGCAGGACCCGTACCCGACGCCAGGGCACGCGGTGGGGCTGAGCTTCTCGGTCGCCCCCGAGGTGGCGCCGATCCCCCGCAACCTGGCCAACATCTACACCGAGCTGGTCGAGGACCTCGGCGTCGCTCGCCCCTCGACCGGTGACCTCTCGCCCTGGGCGGAGCGTGGGGTCATGCTGCTCAACCGGGTGCTCACCGTGCGCCCAGGGGCCCCGGCCAGCCACCGGGGCAAGGGCTGGGAGGAGGTCACCGAGCTGGCGATCGAGGCCTTGGTCGCCCGCGGCGGGCCGTTGGTCGCGATCCTGTGGGGCCGCGACGCCCGCACGCTGGGGTCGCGGCTCGGCGAGGTGCCCCGCGTCGAGTCCGCCCACCCGTCCCCGCTGTCGGCCCGCGGCGGCTTCTTCGGCAGCCGTCCGTTCAGCCGGACCAACGACCTGCTCGCCCGCCAGGGCGGCGACCCGATCGACTGGAGCCTGCCGTGACCAGACCATCCAATGGCGCCGGGGACCACGGCCCGCTCCTGCTCGTCCATGGTGACGCGGGCCCGACCGTCCACGGCCGGGCGGGCAGCATCCGGCCGCAGCCGCGCGCGTGGAGCCGCTACGTGGCGATCGGCGACTCCTTCACCGAAGGGATGAGCGACCCGGACCCGGCCACCCCCGGGGCCTACATCGGCTGGGCCGACCGGCTCGCAGCCCTGCTGTCGGCCCACGCCCCCGACTTCGCCTACGCCAACCTGGCGGTGCGCGGCCGCAAGCTCGCCGACGTCGCCGGGCCCCAGCTGGAAGCCGCCCTCGACCTCGGGCCGGACCTGGTGAGCATCGTCGGCGGGGGCAACGACATCCTGCGTCCCCGCGCCGATGTCGACGCGCTCGCCGCCCAACTCGACCAGGCAGTGGCGCGGATCCGGGCGACCGGAGCGGACGTGCTCATGGCCACCCCCACCGACCCGGTCGGCGCACCGATCATCGGCCGCACCCGCGGCCGGGCCGCAACCTACATCTCCCACATCTGGTCGATCGCCCAGCGGCACGGCTGCTACGTGCTCAACCAGTGGGCCTGCGACTTCCTCAAGGACTGGCGCATGTGGGCCGAGGACCGCATCCACATGACGCCGGAAGGGCACCGCCGCGTCGCGCTGACGGCCTATGTGGCGCTCGGGCACACGGCCGAGGAGGCCGACTGGCGCGCGCCGCTGCCGCCGCAGGTCCCGCCCGGGACGATGGAACGTCTGCGCGGCCACGCCCAGTGGGCCCGGGTGTACGCCGGGCCCTGGGTGCAGCGGCGCCTCCAGGGCCGGTCCTCGGGCGACCTGATCAACCCCAAGCGTCCCGAACTGGGACCTGCGGCACCCCCGGAGAGCTGAGGTCCTGACCCTGGCACCGGCGGCCGGCCTCAGCCCGAGCCGCGCGGCTCCCACCGGAAGAAGCGCGAGGCCAGGAAGGTGCCCAGCAGGCCCCAGGCAGCCAGCACCCCCAGCTCCTGCCAGGCGATGGCTAGCCCGCTGGTCGCGGGGTCCAAAGCCTGCTGCAGCGCCATCCCAAACGGCCGGACCGGCATCAGGTCCATCGCGGTGATCAGCGCCTGGGGCGCCCCCTCCAGCGGGAAGAAGACGCCTGCGGCGAAGAGCAGCGGGAAAGACAGGAACATGACGATCGGGATCGAGGTCTCCTGCGTCGGAACGATGTTGGCTACCGCCATCCCCAGCGCGGAGTAGGCCAGCACGCCCACCAGCAGGGCCAGGAGGCCGGCTATGGCAGGCAGCGGCTTGAGCTGGAGGCCGAACACCGCCCAGGCCACGAACACCATGAGCAGGGTGGAGAACAAGGCGACCAGGCTGTTGGTCAGGACCCGCGACAGCACGTAGACCCCGGGCGGGAGCGGGGTGCTACGCATACGGCGCAGGGTGCCCGCCTCGCGGCTGAAGACGGTCGCGATCGCCAGGTTGATGAAGCAGGACGAAGCCACCACGAAGACGGTGATCCCCGCGAGGTTCCACTGCACGAAGGGCAGGCCGTCATAGAGCTCGCCCCGGTCCGTCAGCACGTTGAACAGGACCAGGAAGAACATCGGCAGGACGAGGGCGAAGAGCACCCCGATCGGGTTACGGAGGAAGATCTTGGTCGACCAGACGATCTCGCTGGCGAGCAGGGACATCGTCCCCGCCCGGCCGCTCGTCTGTGGTGTCGGTTGGTGGGTCGTCGTAGCGTCGGCGCTCAGCACCCGTGCGGTCGTCATGACTGGCCATCCTTCGAACTGAGGTCGTTGTCGGCGGTCAGGGCGAGGTAGACGTCCTCGAGGCTCGCCCTGGAAATGTGGCTGTCGAGGACCTGGTGCTTGTGCTCCCTGCTCCACGACCGGAGCACGCCCAGCGCGGCCTCCGGGTCGTCCATGAGGAGTTCGATGTCGCGACCGACCTCCCGGGCGTGGCCCCGGACCGAGTCCGGGAGGTCGTCGACGGTGAGGTGGTGACCGGCGCGGTCGGCCATCCGGACGATGAGCCGGCGCTGGCCGAGGTGCTCGGTGAGCTGGCTCGGCGTGCCCTCCGCGACCACGCGCCCGCTCACGATGACCGCGATCCGGTCGCACAGACGAGCGGCTTCGTCCATGTCGTGCGTGGTGAGAAGCACGGACGTGCCGAGCCGGCGCAGGCTCTCCACCAGTGACCACGCCTGCTGACGTGCCGACGGGTCGAACCCCGTCGTCGGCTCGTCGAGGAAGAGCAGCTCGGGACGGCCGATGATGGCTAGGGCCAGGTCCAGACGCCTGCGCTGACCCCCGGAGAGCCGCGAGACACGGCGTTGACCCATGTCACCGAGGCCCACGAAGTCGAGCACCTCCTGGCCACCGCGGGGGTTGTCGTAGTACGACGCGAACATCGACACCGTCTGGGTGACGCGGAGCTCCGGCGGGGGCCCCGCATACTGCAGCATGACCCCGACGCGGGCCCGGAAGTCGATGCCGGCCGTGGCGGGATCCACGCCCAGGACGTCGATCTGACCGCTGTCGGCCGTGCGCTGCCCTTCCAGGATCTCCACGGTCGTGGTCTTGCCGGCACCGTTCGGGCCGAGCAGGCCGAGCACCTCTCCGCGGTGCACGTCGAGGTCGACGCCGCGCAGGGCGTCCACGCTGCCGTAGGACTTGCACAGGCCGCGGACGGAGAGGGCGAGATCGCGCCCGGAATGTCTGGGGTCAGCGGCGTTTCCGGTGGAGTGCTCTTCGAGGGTGCGCACTGTGTGCCTCCAATGTCGTCGGGGACCGCTACGTCGGAGTGACGGCTTCTTCAACTATGGGTCGGTCATGGGTGCCTGTGAAGGCTTTTCAGCCGCCACTAGCGGCCATGTCCTCGGGCGGACAAGCAGGCCCGGTCGGCCCGCCGTCAGGGGCCGCAGAACCGAGGTGGCCCATGCATCCACAGGGATGCATGGGCCACCTCTAACCGGGCTGCGCCGGGCTCAGGTGCAGCAGCTGCTGCAGGAGCAGGTGCCGCAGCACGAGGTCGAGTGGCAGCTGCTGCTGCCGGAGGAGGCGCCCGTCTCGGGCAACGCCATGGCGTCACGCACCTGGCTGACCTCGAGGACGTCCAGGTCCAGGTCGGCGAGGTCCAGGCCAAGGTCGAGGGTGTCGGTGTTCTGCATGATGATCTGCTTTCTGTGTGATTCTTCGTGGACGAGCCCTAGGAGGGCCCCGGGACTCGGTTACTGCATGGATGGGTCGATGGTTCGGCAGGTCCGCTGAGCGGCACGGGGGGCCACGGCCCTGTGGCCAACGGCGGGTCATACCGCGTACCCGATCCCGACGGAGAGGAACGCGGCGATGCTCCAGCCGACGGTGGTCACCCAGTTGCCCGACACCATGCGGCGGTGGACCTCCGGGTCGAAGCTCTTCATCAGGCGCTGGTGGTGGGCGCTCTGGACCGACCCGGCGAGGAAGCCCACCAGCATCAGCACGGTCACCAGGGCGATGGCCATCCAGGTGGCGGCCCGGGTGTCGGCGCCGATCGCCACCGCGACGCCCGCTCCCAGGGCCAGCAGCGTCGCGGGCGTGGACAGGACCATGAGGCGGGCCTGGTTGGACCGGTTGACGGCCGGGGCGTCCTCGGGCGGGACGGAGGCGAGGGCGGGGTAGCTCACCAGCTGCGTGAGCCACATCAGGCCGGCCATGAACCAGCATGCGGCGAGCAGGCCGATCATCATCAGTGACATCAGTGAACTCCTTCGGTTAGGTTGATCTGGTGGTGCGAGGCTTCGTATGGACCGTTCCCACGCGCGTCGTCGCCGCACCTGGGCGCGGGGCGGAAGTGGTCGCCGCCATGGTCGGCACCGCGCCTGCGCTGGTCGTGGGGGACGCTGCCGTGCGCGACCGGGCCGAGCTCCTGGCGACCCACCTCGGCTGCGAGACCCATGAGGTGAGCACGCCGTGCGACTTCGGCGCCGTGGATCGACTCGCGGCCCTGGTGAGCCAGGCGTCTGCCCGCGTGGTCGTGGCGGTGGGCGGGGGCACGGTGATGGACCTGGCGCGGGTCGCGGCCCTGGCAGCGGCGGACCGGTCGCTCGCCGGACCCGACGGCTGGCCCGGTGAGGGGTTGCGCGGCAGAGCCGCGACGTCCGTGACGCAGGCCGCTCCGGCGGTGGTGGCGGTCCCCTCGACGGTGGGCACCGGAGCCGAGGTGAGCTCCCTGGCGGTCGTGGCCGAGGCTGGACGCACGCTGCGTGCGGTGCTGGCCGACCCTGGATTGCATCCCCGGGCGGCGGTCCTGGACGTCGAGATGCTGCGGTCGCTGCCACGACAGCTCGTCCGAGACGGTCTGCTCGAGACCGCGGCTCGTGCCCTCGGACCCGCTCTCGCCGACGACGGGGCTCACCCGGCTGCCGACGAGTTCGCCGCGGTCTTCGTGCGCCGGGCGATGGCGCTCAGCGCGAAGGTCGGCGGCGGCCGGGCCGGAACCGTCCTGCCCGACCGGGTGCTCGCCGAGGCGGCCTGGCTGGCCACCTCCAGCGCCACCCAGTTGGCGTCGGTCGGACGGACGGTCTCCGACAGCCCCTTGTGGCTGCTGCAGCATGCCGTGACTGGCTCCTCCGGCCAGCCCAAGGCGGCTGCGCTGCGGGCGCTGCTGCCGGTCCTGCTGGAGAGAGTCACCCAGCAGGAGGACGTTGGGCCGCTGGTGACCCCCGGACGCTCCGCCACCCTGGCCAGCCTGATCACCGGGCCGGTCGGTTCGGAGGTCGCCGGGGCGCGAGCGCTGCACTCCGCCCTGCGGGACTGCGGTCTGCTCGACGGCCCCAGCGCCGCGATCGACCCGCAGGTCCATGCCGCCGACCTGGTCGAGCACGGCTTCACCCGGAAGGGAGCTCTTGAGGGACAGTCGGTCGCGTCGTTGGCTCATGCGATATCCCCCTCGGTGGGATCCCAGCCCTCGTGACCCAACGGCACCAGGTAGAGCGGCGCGTCGTCGACACCGTCCAGTCCCAGGGCCAGGGACAACCGGTCGTCGTAGATGCCTCCCAGCGGCACGCTGCGCAGGCCGAGCGCGGCCCCTACAAGAAGCAGGTTCTGCGTCAGGTGGCCGGCCTCCAGCAGCTGGAACCGCAAGGAGCGCAGGCCGTAGCGCTGGCGGGGATAGGCCAGGTCGGCCACGACGGCTAGGAAGGCGGGAGCATCAACGGCATCGACCGTGGGCTGACCGTCCGGGTCGAGGAAGGGGGAGCAGCGCAGGAGGTCGGCCGTGCGTGTGGGGACGGGCACCCGCTCCAGGGCGTGGCCGGAAGGCCGGTACTCGTACAGGCCGCTCGGGATCCCGTCGATGTGCGCGACCTGCACCAGCAAGCGGGTGGCCGAGCGCGCTCCGGCACTGGGGTAGGGCCGGACGGGGTAGGCGTCCTCAGGCCCGGCGCCCGGAGGGCGCAGCTCGTCGACGTCGCCGGCGGAGTACCACAGCAGGGTGCTGAGCTGACCGGAGGTGAGTTGCCCGTGGTAGCGGCCGTAGGCCGAACGGCGGTTCAGCAGCGCACTCAGCAGGGCCACCTGACCGGCCCCGCCCGGCTCGGGCCTCGGAAGCTGCACGATCTCGCCGGTGCCCACGACCGCGTTGCGGTGCAGCGGAGCGTCGGGGTCAGGGAACTGTGCGGCGCCGCGGGCGGGGAAGAACTTGGACCGCTCGTGGTAGACCCGGTCCGGGGCGTCCGGCGCCGGCGGGTGCATGCCACCGGAGTGGTCCACACCCAGGTAGGGGAAGGAGGCCAGCCAGGACAGGTGGCACTCGTCAGAGATCGTCAGTCCGAGCCTGTTGTGCATCATGTGCAGCTGGGACCCGAGGACCCACGGGATCGGCGTGGTCAGCTCGCCCGAGGAGTCCAGGGCCTGCAGCCCTCGCACGTAGCGGGCCACGGCCGCTCCCCACAGGCCGACCGCGCCGGTGCCTTCCTGGACCCGGCGACGGACCACCTCGCGGCGGGCTGCATGAGCTGCAGGCGCAGTCAGCAGGTCCCTCTCGGCCGCGTGACGCGCGGCGTCCAGGTCGACGTTCGGCGCCTCCGCCAGGGTCGGCCAGCCAAGCACGAAGCCGCGCAGGAAGCGGGCGGCCTCCGGGCCGTCGACGTCGGCGCCGGCGAGCAGGGCGTGCGCGAGGTCCAGGGCGAGGGCGACCCGTTGGGGGCCCGCAACGGTGCCCTTGACCACGCTCTCAGCGAGCCGCGAGGAGACCGCGAAGAGCTCCTCCGCCAGGGTCAGGGCGGCGGGCCCACCGTAGCGGTCAGTCTCCGGCTCGTAGTCGACCCGGTTGACCGTGCCGTGGCCGAACCAGTCCGACCCCTCCGGCGGCTGCCCCATGCCCGCCAGGAAGACGGCGGGGTCCACCGGGCTCGCGGGTGCGTGCCCGTGCAAAAACTCCTCGAGCGCCCCGGCGGCCCTGGCCACCACTGTGTCGTCGGCGTCGCGGAGGCGCCAGCGCACATGGGGGCCGCCGTCCCAGTAGCGCAGGAAGAACTGCGAAGAGATCTCGCCCGACCTCTCCATGGCCCGCCCCACCGGACCGACGACCTCGGTGATGAGCCGGTCGGCCACGGCGGCGTCGTGCACGTAGGCGTGCAGCGTGGTCCAGCCTGCGCCCGGCGCCCGGGTGCTGGCGATGTGGTGGTCCGCGTCGATG
This sequence comes from Ornithinimicrobium pratense, assembly GCF_008843165.1. NCBI lineage: Bacteria > Bacillati > Actinomycetota > Actinomycetes > Micrococcales > Ornithinimicrobiaceae > Ornithinimicrobium > Ornithinimicrobium pratense. The sequence goes on from NZ_CP044427.1 coordinate 2,756,310, forward strand.
GTCCTCACGGGAACTCCTTTCGGTCTCAGGGGAAGGGATGGGGGTCGAGGGCCAGGTCACGTTCGATCGGGTCCTGCGGCAGGACGGCATCCAGTCGGGGCAGGCCTGTGACCCGGGCCGCTGCGTGGCCGAAGGACATGGGGATGAGGCCGGGAGCCAGGACCTTGGCGGCCCGCAGGCCGGCGGCCCTGACTGCGGGGGTGGTGATGTCGACGACCAGTGCCCGGGAGCCCACGGCCTCGCACCTGCTCACCACGTGGCCCAGGACTTCCCGGAGGTCGGCCGCCCCCGTCGGCCAGGGACGCTGGGTCGGCGCCTCGACGGTCGGTGTCTGCCACAGGTGGCCCCACCTCGGCTCCACCGCCGGATCCTCGTGCAGGGTCACGTGGTCCTCCAGGGTGCGCACCTGGTAGGGATCGGCCACCATGGCCGCTCGCCTACCCTCCGGTGCGGGCTCCTTGGCCGGCGCGAGGGCTAGCGAGGTCACCAGCTCGACGACGGCTGCTGCCGCCGCCTTGGCCGGGTCCGGGTTGGCCCCGGCGGCACAGTAGAAGGCTCCGCGTTGCCCAGGCTGCGGGTCCCTGGCCCGTGCCGTCGCCACCACGGACGGCACCCCGACGTCACTGGTGATGTCCAGCAGGCGGATGTCGTAGCCCAGCGTGCCGGCGTGGTCCAGCAGATGCCTGGTCAGGCGGTCATCCGGGTCCGGCCGTACCTGACCTCGCACGCCCCGGCGGCCCCACCAGGCAAGCAGGAAGGCGTCTCTCTCGATGAGTTCCATCAGTCCGTGCAGCGCGGCCTCGGTCAGGCTGGCACCGAGAGCGCACCCGTTGCTGGTGTCCCGCAGCCAGAGGGGCGGGTCGGTGTGCCGGTGCGGATAACGGTGATGGACGGCATGGGCCGGGACCAGGACCGGGTTACCGTCGGAGAGGTCGATGGCGGGCAGCCAGTCGACGCTCTCCTCGGGGTCGAAGGCCCGCAACCCCACGGTGCGGTGCACGCGCGCCGGCTCCGGCAGCCCCAGGGTCCGTGGGTCCAGCGCTGCAGACCCCAGCTCCGTTGCGGAGGCACGGACAGCGGCCGGTTTCAGGGCCGACCAGGCGGCGCCAGCATCGCGTTCCAGCGCTTCCAGCAGGGCGACACGCTCGGCCTCGTCGTGGTCGCTGGCCCGCCCGTAACCACCGATACGTTCATCGGTGCCCGGCACGACCAGCTCGGCGACGGAGAAGGCCAAGGGTGTCGACAGGTCCCGGTAGAGGTGAGCGACCGGCCCGAAGCGGTGGTCGACCAGGACCTCGCGCAGGCCTGCCACATCCGGCGGCTGGCACTGCCGCAGCGAGCCCGCGTGGGACGGCGGCAGGGCCACCCCCGGATCGAGGTCCAGCCCCGTCTCGCTCGCGAGGGCGGTGGTGGCGCCGGCGGCGCTCCCGTCGTCGCAGACCGGGCATCCCGGGACGGCGATCACGCGGTGCTCGGCCACCGATGGTGACCTGGGGACGAGCACCAGAGCTCGCCGCGGGCCACCCATCTGGTGGTCATCGGCGGCCAAGTCCCGGGCGATGGTCTCCACCACGGGCGTCCAGCCGATCGCCGGTCCCCCACCACCCTCACCCAGCATCGGGTCGGTGCCCGGCGCCTTGAGCGTGGCGTGGTAACGCGCGACGGCGCACTGGGCGCACCCGGCTGCGCCGGGCCGGTCGACCGGGCCGATCAGCAGGGACGACCCCAGCGCCACCACCGGGACGCACGTCCCCCCGGCCTCCCGGGAGGACGACAGCTCGCCCGCCAGGTGGTCCAGGTCTGAGACGGCCAGCACCGGGACCGCCGGCGTCGGAAGGGCGTCCTCGGGGGTCTCGGTCCGGCCCTCGTCCGGCGCCGCGTCCGCCACAAGGACGACCAGACCGGCCTCGTCGAGGACTGACAGCCCCATGAGCGTCCGGCAGCGCGGCATACCCCCGCCTTGCTTGACCACGGCGGCCGGCTCGCCCTCTACGAGGACTGCAGGCCCGGCGACACCCGGCCCCGCAGCCTCCAGCACCTGCCAGGCCAAGAGCGCTTCCCGTTCGCCTCGCTCCAGGTCCTCCTGGGTTGAGCCCACGACGACCACCTCCCGGTCGCCCGCGTGCACCCTTCGGAGGGGAAGCGACGAGCTCTCCCCCTCGGCGGCGCGCTGCCGCGCCACGAGCAGAGCGACGGCGTGCACGGGGTCGACACCGGCGACCACTCGCTGGGGATCGACGCGCAGGACCTCGGCCACCCAACGCTCCACGGTGGCACCGATCGCGCGGCGTCGCGCGATCCTCTCGGTGGCACCCCATCCGCAGACCGCTGCTCCGGCGTGGTCGGCGCCGATCACGACAGGAACCGGCACCTGTGGCAGATCGAGCGGGTGAGGCTCGCCCAGCGGGCCCAGGTCGTCGTCGAAGAGGACGTCGTGCTGTCGGTCGAGCGCCGCCTCCTCGTCCGCGTGGTTTCTCGGCGTCGCGGAGCACGGGGGTGCGGGCCTCAGCACCGGGTGGATCCGGCCCACGCTCTCCGGCAGGATCCGCGCACGTGCACCGGGGCCCACGAGCACGGGTGCCATGGGTGAGCCGATGGCTCCACGCAAGGCGTGCTCGATCGCAGTCGCCACCAGCACGTCGTGCATCGCCTCCGTGTCGACCTCCTCCGGGGACGGTCGGCCGCGCGTGGTGAGTGCCGACGCCAGCCTGGTCGCCCGCGCCGTCTCATCCACCCCCAGGACCAGGTGACGCAGACCCGTGTCGTGCACGGCGACCACCTGCGATCCCCAGCGCTCCACGGCTCCGGAGCCCTGGTGGTCCCAGCTGGCCACCACACGCAGGGGCACATCGCCCCCGTCGGAGGAGGAGGTGCTCCCGCCATCCCGGACGGCGAGTCCGAGGTCGCCCATGATCGAGGCTGCGGTCGCCCGCAGCCGCTCGGTCCCGACGACGTCCCAGGTCGCGTCGAGCAAGCGGGCTGCGGCTGCGGCCGGGACGTCACATTCGTGCAGCGCCCACGAACGCAGCTGCTCCGACGCCTGCCCCCACTGCTCGCCCTCCGGCCTGACCACCGTGACCCCGCCTCGCCGCAGCTCGGCGACGACCTGCCCCAGCGCGGCCTCGGGCGTCCTCGCGCCCCGGTCCAAGACCGTGAGGTCCAGACCGTTCTCCAGCAGCGGGCGGAGCAGTGCCCAGACGGGACCTGCGGCGCTCCCCAGCCGGATCCGCACTCCGCGCTCGCCCGAGGTGGCCACCAGGACGTCCCCCGCGGTGCGCACCCGGGCACCAGGGCGCAGCATGACGAGCTCAGGGGTGATGTTCATGCGCGCGCGCCCGTCCCCATCATCGCGGAGGCATCCTCCGCCGCCTCCGACAGCAGGTCCATCCAGGTGGTGCCGGTGACATCCTCGACCGCCTGCGTGAGCAGCGCGCACAGCAGGTAGCGCTGCGAGGCTGTCACGTCGAGCAGCGGGAGGACCCGGTAGGCCTGATTGGTCAGGAACCGGTAGGCCGAGAACTCGGTCGCGGCGACCGGCTCCGGGAGCATCGAGAGGCTGCGCTGCTTCTCGTGGAAGGCAGAGTAGGTGCGGTTCTCGCCGTAGGCCCAGCGGCGCTTCTCGGCCTCACCCAGCCGCTCAGCCTTGGCGGCATAAGCCTCCCCCGGTTCGTAGCCCAGGATGCCCGACGCGGCTGCCTCCAGCGCCTGCGGCCAGCTCTGGTCAAGGAGGTCTGACCAGGACCGGAGCAGGGGGTCCTCCCCGTCGTACCGCCCGTCGGGGGCGGTCTGGAGAAGGTGGGCGACCAGGCCCCTGGCACCGTCCAGGTGCCGGGCGACCGCTGCCTGGACGGCGGCTCGCAGCTCATCCCCACCGTGCAGGTGCAGGTGGTCCTCGAGATGGCTGCGATAGGTCAGCTGCCCCACCTCGATCCCGCCGAGGGGCCACCGGCTCCCGTGCAGCGCCAGCAGGCGCAGCGCCGATCCCATGGCGTCGCCCTGGGCCAGGGTCTGACCGACCGCCGGCACGGCTGCGGCCAGGAACCGCTCCTTGAGCGGATAAGCCTCGGCACCGACCAGCTCGATCGAGGACGGACGATAGCGCTCGACCGTGACGGCGCGGTCCGGTCGCAAGGGCCCGTAGGGCGGCTCGATCAGCTCGGCCTTCCCGAGCGTGGCCGCCTGCTGCAACCACTCCTTCTCCTTCAGCGGCGGGCCACCCGCGAGTGGCGCCACGGCTTGGGTCAGGCGTCGGCGCGAGTCGTCCAGGTCGACCTGCCCGGGCTCAGCGTCGGGCACGATCACCGCGACGTGCGGGCCCTTGACCCAGTGCCGCTCGGCATAGGTTGCGGGGTGTTCCCTCTGCAGCTGGCGCACCTCGGGCAGAACTGCCGTGCTGAGCAGGTCGGCCGCACGCTGCGCATGCCAACTCACGACAATGGCGTGGCGGACACCAGGGTCTCTCAGGGTGGTGTTCATCACCGGATCGCCTCCTCGACGAGCTGGGTGGTCAGGTGCTGCTCGGATGGCTGCTCGGTGGCCATCTCAAAGACGTGCTCGGTGCAGGTCGGCTCGCCGGGCACCGACCCGGGTGCGGGAAGGGTCTCGGTGATCCACAGTGAGGGGGCCTCACCGAACCAGGAATGGAGCTGGCTCACATGGAGCGGTGACCCCCAGCGGACCCGCAGCGGTTTGGCCGTGAGGGCTGCGAGCTGGGTCCGCCAGCGCTCGGCGGCGTCCAGCGTCTCCCCAGGCTCGGCCGACGCGGCCGGCTCCGACATGGCGGTGACGAAGCAGTCCTCCGGTATGCCGTGCTGCAGGCGCCACGTCAGCAGGTCCGCGGCGGCAGCGACGGGGTCGGTGCCCGGTCCCGGTAGGGGGATCTGTGCGGCTGGGACCGCCCAGACCCGCCGGGAGAGCACCAGGGACCCCAGCACCACCCGTGGGTAGGCGCGGACCACCTGCCGGTCCTCGCCGACGAGGTCGTCGTCCGCCTCACCCGCGGGGTCGAGCTGGACCAGGGGCGAGTCGCCCAGGACGTAGTAGATGGCAGTCTCGTAGGGCAGCAGGAAGGGCACCAGCAGACCCAGGTAGATCGGCTCCACGTCCTCACCGTCGGGACCCTGCAGCCGTAGTCTGCGCTCCGCGGGGTCATCGACGACGGTGAGGTCGTCGATGCCGAGGTCGTGGCCCGACCGTGGTCCCATCAGGGTGTGCAGCTGCTCCTCGAGCAGCGGCGGATGAACGTTGGCGTTGAAGCCTTGGACCGGCCGCAGCTCGCGAGCACCCGGGGGGCACACCTCGGCCACCCACTCACGCACCTCACGCAACGCCGACTCTCCCCACATGTCCAGGAACCGGGAGGCGAACTGACCGCGCCCGCCGTAGATGTTGTTCAGGACGGCGCCGCCCTCGGCGGTCCGCTGCAGGAACACGGCGTAGGCGCGACCGTGGCGGTCCTTCGCCGGCACGGCGGCTGCGGCACTCGCCGCCCAGTCACGGTCCAGCTCCAGCACCTCCTGCCCAGCCAGACCAGCTCGACGAACCTGGTCGGCCAGGGTCGCCCGCGGGGCCATCGCTGCTGCGGCCTGGGGGTGGGTGCGGCCCAGCCCCTCGACCGCCTGCGCGAGGCTGTCCGTCGCGCTGGAGAAGACGTCGGGGAGGAGCTCCACGAGATCCCTCAGCGGGCGCCTTGCCCCCTCGCCGTGCGCCTCCACGAAGCTGGAGCGGATGGCAGCGCGGGTGATGGCGAGGTTGTCGAACGCCGGGAGGGCGGGGACCAGACACTCCAGGTCACGCTGCACCGTCGACCAGTCCTCCGGGCGGCGTGCCATCGAGCGCGTGAGCACGACGTCCTCGTAGATGGTGAACCCGGCCGCGGGGCGCGGCTGACCCAGGGCGGCGAAAGACTCCTCGACCGCCCGGTCGCAGGCCTCCACCTGCGCAGCTGCCTCCTCGCCACCCGAGCTCGGGGCGGACGCCAGCGCAGTGACCGCCTCGTCCAGGCAGGCCAGTGCCGCGTCAACCGCGCCCAGCACCACCCTGACGGCTGGCGGGGACTTCTCCGTGACTGCAGCCAGGATGTGCCGCGCGTCAGCCACGGGGTCTTCGACGTGGTCGTCGACGGGAAGGACAGGGATCACGAGACCGATCGCCAGCAGCCGGTCGACGGCCTGGCGCGCGCGGGGGTCCGCGCCCCCAATGCTGAGCGCCAGATCGGCCGGACGCACGTGGCGTCCGTCGCTGAGCAGGTCCAGCACAGCGTCGACGAGCGCCGATCGCCGGACGGTGGTGCGAGCCGTCTGCGTGGCGAAGACGCGAGGTTGCTGCTCCGGGGTGTCCAGGTGTTGCTCGAGGACGACCGCGTCGTCGTCGCGACGCACGACCCGGGCAGCCTGGTGCGGCCAGGCACTGCGGATGAGCGGATGTCTGGACGCGGCGTCCAGCAGGCGCAACAGGAGAACCCGGTTGACCTCCACGCGGTTCACCCGCTCGCCACCGGCGGGCACCGGCTCGGTCCCATCGGTGCCGGTGGCCCAGTGGGCGCGGCCGACGATCGTATAGGTGCTGAATGGGCTGGTCCGCCCGATCGCCCTCTCGGCGAACCGCAGGAGCCGGCCCTCGTGCTTGCGTGCACGCTTCTGGGGTCGCGCGCCGTCCCGCACGTAGGAGTCCACGGTCCGGGCCAGCCCGGGCGAGGACAGCGCGGTGGCCCGCCGCATGTCGGTGACACTCAGCACTTCCCGCAGTCCGGCACGCTCCGCGGTACGACGGCCCTCCAGGGCTGCGGCGAGCTCCTCTCGGGCACTCTCGGCCTGGCTCTGAGCCTGCAGGACACGGCGGGTCCGACCCAGAGCTGCCTGGATGTCATGGCCCTTGTCAGACAACGCATTCAGGGTGCTCAGGAGCTCCGGGCCGCGGGTCACGGGCCGGCTGGCGTGCAGGGAGCGTCGGCAGTGCAGCAGGCAGCGACGCTCGATCGCGTCCACCAGCGGGACCAGCTCGTAGAGGTCGTCCGCCAGCGCCTGCGCCTCCTGCCGTCGGGCCCGCTCGGCCGTCTCAAGGGTGCGGAGCGCGGTGGTCCAGGCGTCCTCGACCTGCCAAACCTCCGGCTCGGCGACGGGGTTGACCCGGATCAGTGACCAGGATGCGTGCTTCATCGGGACTGCTCCTTCGAGGTCGTGACCGGGCGGGAGGGAACGGCCCGCACGTGCGCACGACCCGGATGGGGAATCCGTTCCAGGACGTCGAGCACCGTGCGGACGCTCCGTTCCCAGAGGGACTCGTCGATGGTCAGCGGTGGGAAGAGGCTGATCCCGCGCGGCGAGCCGTGGACGATGACGCCGGCATCGGCGCATCGCCCGATGACGGCCCCGACCAGGTCTGAGGATGGACGCTGCGCACCAGGTGCTCCGTGCAGGTGGAGGCCGATCATCAGGCCTGCACCGGTACGCCTGGTGAGCGCGGCGGGCCATCTCTCATCGATGAGATCGGCTGCGGCAGAGCCGAGTCGGGCGGCTCGTGCGGGAAGGTCCTCGTGCACGATGACGTCGAGCGTCGCCAACGCCGCGGCACAGGCCAGAGGGTTCCCGCCCTGGGTCTCCCCGTGGAGGAAGGGAGCTGAGCCCCGGTCGAGCGCTCTGGCCACGTCCTGCGAGACCAGCACGGCTCCCAGCGGCAGGTAGCCGGCTGTCAGGGCTTTACTCGTGACCAGCAGGTCGGGGCGCAACCCGCGAGCTGTCGACGCCCACAGGTGTCCCGTCCGACCCAGGCCGGTGGCGACCTCGTCGGCGATGACGAGGAAGCCGTGCCGGTCCGCGAGTTCGCGCAGGGTGCGGCACCAGGAGTCAGGGAGGTCGAGGACCCCGGCGCTGCCCAGGACCGGCTCGACGACGACGGCGGCGATGCGGCCGCCCAGCAGCGCCGCCGTCTCCAGCAGGACCTCAGTCGCCTCGTCATCGGCTCGGCCGTCGCCGGGGGTCGGGAGTCGGAGGACCCCGTCCGAGCTGACCCCGTCCAAGGCCTGGTCCAGATCCTCCCCGGTCAGCGCTGCGCTCCCGATGAGAGTCCCGTGGTAGCCGTCCGAGAGCACCGCGACGAGGTCGCGACGCTGGCCACAGTTGGCCGCGACCCTGTGGGCGAGCATCACGGCCGTCTCCACGCCCGCCGCCCCCCCGGTGCAGAGCAGTGCGCGGCCGGTTCCCTCTGGGCCGAGCTCGATGAGCCGCTGGGCGAGCCGGACGGCCGGGACCGACTGCCCACGGAAGAGCGTTGCGTAGGCCACCTGATCCAGCTGTCCACGGACCGCGTCGTCCACCTCGTGGCGCCGGTGCCCCAGGGCCACGTTCCACAGGCCGGAGGTGCCGATGACACTCACTCGTCCGGCGCGGTCGAGCTCGACGTCGCCCTCCCCTTCCACGACGGTGCGGGCAGCGCCGCGGAACAGGGTGCGGTCGGTCATCGGGTGGTGCAGCGGGTGATCGATGGCCAGGCTTTCCAAGCCGGAATGGACGCTCGCTGGTCTCATGCCGGAACCTCCAGCTCCACGGGGGCGGACGTCGGCCGCTCAACGGCGCGGCGCTGATCGACCAGGTCGGAGGCGGTGGCGTGCGTCTCGACGGCTCGGGCGCGCGCCAGCCGGACAGGTCGGGGGTCCGCGGCGCTGTCGGTCGGCGTGGCAACGTCCACCAGACGCAGACCCGCTCGCCTCATGACCTGGCTGAGGATGGTGCGCGGCCAGCGGTGATGGCGGTCGGTGGTCAGGTAGGTGGCGCCGTCCGGGGCCCACCACAACCAGGTCGCGACGCTCGTCAGCCCCCGGCCACCCGGCTCGACCCGCTCGCTGGCGACGAGGGTGCCGGTGGATTCCAGTGAGGGCACTCGCTCCACGGCTCCAGTCAGGTCCTCCGCCGGGATGTCGCCGCTCACGTAGTCGATGAGCAGGGCGCCGCCAGGATGCAGGTGCCTGCGGGCTGCGCGCAGCAGGTGCTCGAGCTCCTCGGGTGCGAGCACCGAGATGGATGTCTCGCCAACGATGACCGCGTCATAGCGCTGGGGCAGGTGCAGGGTGGTGGCATCCGCGCAGACGAGATCGACCCGTTCGCTGACCTCGGCCGGGCTGTCCGCGAGCCGCTCGCGGGCCTTGTCCAGCATGCCTTGCTCCCGGTCTACAGCGGTGACCAGGTGCCCAGCCGCTGCCAGCGCAAGGGCCAGGCGTCCACCGCCGGAGAGCAGCTCGAGCACCCGGGCCCCGCCGCCGACGGCCTGCTCGACCTCGAGGACCCATCGCTGTTCGTCCGGCAGACCGGACAGCGGCAGGGCGTTCCACAGCTCCGCCCCCTCCTGGTGGTAGAGACGGATCCATCGTGGGTTGTCTGCCAGGACGGCCACCTGCGGGTCCGGCTCAGGCTCGGGGCGCGCGACTCCGGGCAGGGAGATCCCGCGGCGTGCCAATGCGTCCAGCAGTCTCCAGAGCCGCTCCTGGCGAGAGGGGTCCGGGTCGGGTGCGAAGGCTGCGTCCTCCCAGGCGTGGCGGACCAGGTGGTGGCGCAGCACGAGGGCGGCCTGGCGGGAGACGAGCACGGTCTGCGCGGCCTCAGGCGCGTGGACGGCGCCGCGCAGCCGGCCGACGAGGACACCCACGCCGAGTTTCTCCTGCGCCGGCGGGTGCCAGGAGGCTCCCGGGTCTGGCTCGTCACCGGCTGTGGCGAGCGCCCGAAGGCAGGCTGCGAGGGCGGCGGAGACGGGATGGCTCGCGCGGTGCCTGGCTGCCGCCAGCTCGCCGGCGGCGACCCAGAGGCTCGCCGCCTGCCCTTCGCTGGCTGCGACGGCGGGCATCACCGGCGCCGGAAGTGCGGGCCGCAGGCCGTGGTTCCAGACCGCGGAGGCTGACGTCCGGCACGCCGGATCCAGCGCGGCCGGCCAGGCCAGGGTGTCGATGGTCGGGGCGTCCGCCCCCGTCGCCCAGGTCGAGGCGGCGCGCGCCCACAGGGTTGGATCGGTCAGGCGCGCCCGCGCCTCGTCCACCACCTCTGCGGGCAAGGGCAGGTAGGTCCCCTCCAGCGCCGAGGGCAGGTCGAGGTGACCTGGTGGCGTCCAGATGAGGGTTGAGCTCCCTGTCAGATCTGCGATGGGGGCGAGCTCCTCCTCGTGCTCGGGCAGCCGGTCGACCAGCACGAGGTCGCCCAGCACGTCCACGACCTCCGGTCGCGGCAGGTCGCCCCGCAGTGCCCCCCGAGCACGGTCACGCAAGGTCCTGCGCTGCTGGTCGACCTGGGCACCGATGGAACCGTCCGGCCAGTTTGCCGCGGCGGTCGATGGGCTCAGCACCCACGACGGGTCCACCAGGGCCGCCACTCGGGCGGCGTCAAAGCCCTGGAGGCTGCTTGCCATAGCGGGGTCCGGCGCCAGTGGCTGACCGCCCGGACCCATCAGGGTGATCGAGCACGGGGCGTCTGCGGCAATCAGACTCTCGACCGTCAGCGGGGAGTCGGTGCAGACGCACACCTGCGCACCGGTGCTACGGACATCCTGGACGATGTCGACGGCCTGGCTCTTCGAGTCCTCGCCGGCAATCCGCACCACGACGACGACTGGAGTGCGTTGCGGCAAGAGCTGGCGCAGGCGGTGCAGGGTCCGGCGTGCCTCGCCTCGTCGCGCCGGTGACCAGGCCGAGCTCACGAGCAGCAAGGGCTCGGAGCCGCTGAGGTCTACAGCCGCCGCCAGGACGCGCTGCGTCGCCTCGGCGCCTAACCCCTCCTCGGACAGGAAAAGACCGGCTCGCAGCTCGGCCAGCGGGTGCAAGGTCGTCGACAGTCCCTCGCCATCGGGCGGAAGCAGCCGGTGTAGCGACCCGTCGCACGGCCTGGCCGCCGCATCGCGCACGCCGTCCTGGATCTCCCCGGTGGACAGATTGAGGCCACGCTGGGCTGCCACGGCACGCATGATGTCCTCGGGGGCCTCGCAGGTCTGCAAGTCGGCAGACGTCGGAACACCTGCGGACCAGCCGTCCCCGACCACCACGGCGCACCCCTGCGCGGCCAGGCCCGCGGTCGCGGGCATGACCTCGCCGCGGCGGACCACCACCCGCTCCGGGAGGAGCGCGACCGGCATACCCAGCCGCGTCAGCGCACGAGCCGCCACCAGGACAGAGGCGTTGTCACGCACCACCGCCGGCCGGCCGAGCTCGCCACCGGAGAGGATCCGGCCGGCCAGCAGGTCGTCCCCCACGGCCACGCCGCGGTGAGGGACCCAGGCCAGAGCCGTGCGTGCGTCGATGGACATCTTGGCTCACACCGCCGACGAGCTGTCTGCCAGGTTCGTCGCGGCGGCACCCCAGATCAGGCCACCGTCCGGATCACCGTCCTGCACGCTCCCGCCACCCCAGATCAGGCCACCGTCCAGATCACCGTCCTGCACGCTCCCGCCACCCCAGATCAGGCCACCGTCCGGATCACCGTCCTGCACGCTCCCGCCACCCCAGATCAGGCCACCGTCCAGGTCACCGTCCTGCACGCTCCCGCCACCCCAGATCAGGCCACCGTCCGGATCACCGCTGCCGCCGGCTGCACCGGCGAGCATCGCTCCACCCAGCAGTGCAGTGGCGCAGGCTCGGGACAGGGCGCTGGTGGTGCGAGTGATCGGACGGGCGAAGGGGCGAACTTCCTTGCTCACGCTGTGTCTCATCATTGCTCCTTGACGGATCGGGCTAGAGATCGACTAAGTGGGTGCGGAGCCGGCTGCTCGTCAGCTCTGACCACCATGCTTGACCCCGGATCAAGGGTTTGGGAAGGCTTTTCGATGGCCTGCCGAGGCCTTGGCCGCAGGTAGACATCGCAGGCTTGCTGGCGTCTTATCCGACCGGTTGCGGAAGGGCGCTGCTACCCTCTTGACCGGAACGGGGAGGTTCGATGCTTGAGTGGTTGAGCTTGGACAAGGACCACGAGCGGGTCTATCGCCTTCTGCTTGCCTCGCCCCGCTCCACCGTGGACCAGGTGGCCACGTCCTTGGCCCTGGATGTGGACGAGGCCCAGCGCCGGATCGACGCACTCGTGGCGGCCAAGCTCCTCGATGCGGCCGGCGTTGACGGCCTGCTGAAGGTGCCTGCGCCGTTGGCAGCCATCGGCGGCCTCATCAGCACCCAGCAGGCTGAGCTGGCACAACGCCAGGAGGAGCTTGAGCTGGCCAGGGAGTCTATGGGGGCGCTGGTGGACGAGTTTCTGACCGGGTACGACACGAAGGTCTCCCAGGAGATCGAGTTCCTGCCGTCCGCCGACCTCGTGCGAGCCCGCCTCTACCAGCTTTCGCGCTCGGTGCAGCGCGAGGTGCAGACCGTGCTGCCGAACGTCCAGATCGCCCGGGAGGCCCTGGAGGCGAGCCTGCCACTCGATCTGGAGATCCTGGCGCGAGGGGTGACGGTGCGCACCGTGTGCTCGCCCAAGCTCCTGTCCGAGAAGGGCGCTCACGAGCACTTCGCGCGCCTCGCGGAGGCCGGAGGACGGGTCCGGGTGCACCCTGGCCCGCCGAGCCGCATGGTGCTGGTGGACGGCCAGCAAGGTCTCATTCCGGTGGATCCGGACGATCCTGCTCGCGGCGCCTACCTACTCAAGAGACCGGCCCTGACGGCGCCCCTGGTCACGCTGTTCCAGGAGATCTGGTGCAAGGCGGTCCCGTTCGAGAGCACACAGCGCTCGGAGGCAGAGATCGACGATGCGGGCCTCGGGGAGCGGGTGCGGATGGCAGTCGTCCTGCTGGCGCAGGGCCAGAAGGACGCCGCGGTCGCGCGCCGCATGAATGTCTCCACCCGCACGGTGCGGCGATGGTTGGCGCAGGCCATGCAGACCCTGGGTACGGACAGCCGCTTCGAGCTGGCGGTGGAGGCGACGCGGAGAGGATGGCTGCCCGCAGCCGCCGTCCACGTGGACGGCGAGTTCTGACCCTCGCGACCCGTGACGCGGCCCCGGCAAGAGCAACCTAGCCGGTCACGGCGCAGGTGCGCCCCGCAGGGCAGCCCTTGAGCCGCGAAAGCGGTGTTATCGTCGCAGTCATGACGCAGTTGCGCATTGCCGAAGCCGCTGACCTGCTGGGCGTGTCGACCGACACCGTCCGGCGGGCGATCGAGGCCGGGCGGCTCACGGCCGCCAAGGACACGAGGGGTCGCACGGTGGTCGAGGGCAGGGACGTCGCCGCCCTGGCCCAGGACCAGGCGCATCCGGCCGAGGTCGGGACCATCGGGTCCAGCTCGGCCCGCAACCAGATGCGCGGGGTCGTCACCCGCGTCAAGAGCGACCTGGTGATGTCCCAGGTCGACGTCCAGGCCGGGCCGTTCCGACTCGTCTCCCTCCTGTCCACCGAGGCGGTGGAGGAGATGGGCCTGGTGCCGGGCAGCGTGGTCATCGCCTCGGTCAAGGCCACTCACGTGACCGTCGGCACCCCATCATGAGCCGTCGAAGCGCGCCGTGCGCCGCGGTCGCTCTGACGCTGACCCTGGCGGCCTGCAGCTCCGGCACCGACCCGGCGAAGGGAGGCGGGACCGTCGAGCAGACCCTCACCGTGTTGGCCGCAGCCTCGCTGACTGAGGTCTTCGGGCTCATGGCCGAGGACTTCGAGGCCGACCATCCCGGGGTCAGCGTGGAGCAGAGCTTCGCGGCCAGCTCCACCATCGTCCAACAGGTCAACGAGGGTGCGCCGGCCGACGTCATCGCCCTGGCCGGGATGAGCTCCCTGGAGCCCCTGGCGGAGGAGCACCGGGTCGGTGAGGTGCACGAGTTCACCACCAACAGCCTCCAGCTGGCGGTGCCGCCGGATAACCCGGCCGGGATCACGGGCGTCGAGGACCTCACCCAGGACGGCATCCGGCTCGTGGTCTGCGCCGAGCAGGTCCCGTGCGGCACGGCCAGCGCGTCCCTCTTCCAGGCCCAGGGCATCTCACCGGCCATCGCCTCCCTCGAGTATGACGTGCGAGCGACACTGACCAAGGTCGAGCTCGGCGAGGCCGACGTGGGCATCGTCTACCGCAGCGACGTCACCGAGGCTGGCGACCGGGTGCGGGGCGTGGAGATCCCCGACGACGTCAACGTGGTCAACAGCTACCCCATCCTGGCCGTCTCCGACTCCCCGCTCGCCCAGGCGTTCGTCGAAGAGGTGCTGTCGGAGCGGGGCCAGCAGCACCTGACCGACGCGGGCTTCGTCGCCCCGTGAGCAGCGTCCGGTGGCCAGCCCCACCCGAGGCGACGCCCGACGGATCCGGCTCCCCGCGCAGCGGCCCCCCACGCACCCGCACCCGCACCCGCACCCCACGCACCCGCGGAGCGACCCGGGCCCGGTTGCCGCTGCTGGTCCCGGCCTGGCTGGGCGTCGCCTTCATCGTGCTGCCCCTGGTCGCCTTGTTCATCCGGGCTGACTGGGCCAACATCACCACCCACCTGGCGGCACCTGTCGTCGGTCAGGCGCTGCGGCTGTCGGCGATCACGACCTCTATCACCATGGTGGTGGTCTGGGCGGTGGGCACGCCGCTGGCCTGGCTGCTGGCCCGTTCCGACCATCCTCTCACCGCCTGGGGACGGGCGCTGATCACGGTGCCGCTCGTCCTGCCCCCCGTCGTCGGCGGCGTGGCGCTGCTGATGACCTGGGGCCGCCGCGGGGTGCTCGGCGGCTGGCTCGACGAGACCTTCGGGATCACCCTGCCGTTCACCACCGCCGCAGTGGTGATGGCCGAGATCTTCGTCGCGTTGCCGTTCTACGTCATCGCGGTCGAGGGCTCGATGCGCAGCCTGGACCGCCGCTACGACGAGATCGCGGCCACCCTGGGCGCCGGGCCGGTCCGCACCTTCTCCACCGTCGCCCTCCCCATGGTGCTGCCCGGCATCGCGGCCGGGTCCGCGCTGGCCTGGGCCCGGGCGCTGGGTGAGTTCGGGGCCACGATCACCTTCGCCGGCAACTTCCCGGGCCGGACCCAGACCGCCCCGCTCGGGGTCTACTCCGCGCTGGAGAGCGACCCGCAGGCGGCCATCGCGCTGTCGCTGGTCATGCTGGTCGTCAGCGTCCTGGTGCTGGGGCTGCTGCGCAGCAGGTGGCTGCGGTGAGCCTGCTGGAGGCCCGGCTGGCCGTCGACCTCGGCGACTTCCGCCTCGACCTCGACCTGCGCTGCGACCGGGGTGTCACCGCCGTGCTCGGACCGAACGGGTCCGGCAAGACCACGGCGCTGAAAGCGGTGGCGGGGCTGCATACCCTCACCTCCGGGCATGTCCGGGCGGGCGGCCGAGCCTGGGCCGACCACGGGGCGCGCCTGCACCTCCCACCCGAGGCCCGCAGCGTGGGGATGCTGCTCGCCGACCCGCTGCTCTTCCCGCACCTGAACCTGCTGGACAACGTCGCCTACGGCCCCAGGTCGCGCGGTATGCCGCGCCGCGCCGCCCGCGAGCGCGCCGCCACCGAGCTCGGCCGGGTCGGTCTGGCCGAGCTGGCCCGCCGCCGGCCAGCGCAGGTCTCCCAGGGCCAGGCGCAGCGGGCAGCGCTGGCCCGGGCCCTGGCCACTGACCCGGCGGTGCTGCTGCTGGACGAGCCGCTCTCCGCGCTCGACCCCCAGACCCGGTCGGCGACCCGGGCCGAACTCTCGCACCGGCTGCGGGAGTTCGACGGGGTGACCGTGCTGGTCACCCACGACGCGCTGGATGCGCTGACCCTCGGCGACCGGCTGGTCTTCCTCGAGGAGGGCCGGGAGGTGCAGTCCGGGACCCCGGCGGAGGTCATCTCCCGGCCGCGCTCCCCCTACGTGGCGGGTGTGGTGGGGCTCAACCTGCTGCGCGGCACCCTGGCGCAGAGGGCCAGCGCGACGGGGCGGCCGGCCTCCGCGAACGCACTCGACCTCGGCGCCGGCGAGCAGCTGGTCGTCGCCGAGGTCCCGGACGGCACGCGGCCCGGGGATCCCCTCCTGGCCACCATCGCCCCCGAGGCGGTCGCCCTGTTCACCCGGCGCCCGCAGACCTCTGCCCGCAACCTGTGGCCGTTGACGGTCTCAGCGGTGACGGTGACCGGCCCACGGGCGCGAATCCACCTCACCGGTGCCGTCGACCTTGTGGCGGAGGTGACGCTGGGTGCGGTGGCCGAGCTGGAGCTGGTCGCCGGACGCGAGGTGTGGGTGAGCGTGAAGGCCACGGAGGTGACCGCATACCCGGCCTGAGGTGGGGCGCACCTGCCGGTTAGCGGCTGACGCGACGTCCACGTCTACCCTGCTGGCCATGGCCCCGACCCCGTCGCCCCAGCGCGTCCTTCCCACCGAGGAGGCCCGAGACCTGCTCGCCCTCGTCCGCGAGATCGCCGACGAGCAGCTCCTGCCCCAGGTGGACCAGGCGGAGGCCGAGCACCGCTTCCCGCGGGAGGTCTTCACCATGCTCGGGCAGACCGGGCTGCTGTCGCTGGCCTACCCCGAGGAGTTCGGTGGCGGCGGACAGCCCTACGAGGTCTACCTGCAGGTGGTCGAGGAGATCGCCC
Source organism: Ornithinimicrobium pratense (assembly GCF_008843165.1). NCBI lineage: Bacteria > Bacillati > Actinomycetota > Actinomycetes > Micrococcales > Ornithinimicrobiaceae > Ornithinimicrobium > Ornithinimicrobium pratense. The sequence continues at coordinate 2,772,798 of NZ_CP044427.1, forward strand.
GCGCCTGGATGTCGGTCGCGGTCGGCGTCTCCGTGCACTCGCTGACCGCCTTCCCGCTGGCGACCTTCGGCACCCCTGAGCAGCAGCAGCGGTGGCTGCCCGGGATGCTCGGCGGCGAGCAGCTGGGCGCCTACTGCCTCTCCGAGCCGCAGGCCGGCTCCGATGTCGCCGCGATCCGCACCCGCGCCCGCAGGATCGGCACGGGCGAGGGTGCCGACTATCTACTGACCGGCGGCAAGGCGTGGATCAGCCACGCCGGGCACGCCGACTTCTACACCACCTTCGTGCGGACCTCCGACGACGGCGGGCGGGGCCTGGCCTGCTTCCACGTCCCCGCGGACGCCCCGGGCCTGTCCTTCGCCGAGCCCGAGCGCAAGATGGGCCTGCACAGCGACACGGTCGGCGAGGTGCTCCTCGACGGGGTCCAGCTGCCGGCCGACCACCTCATCGGGCAGGAGGGGCAAGGTATGGCGATCGCGCTGGCCGCCCTCGACTCCGGCCGACTCGGCATCGCCGCGGCCGCGACCGGGCTGGCCCAGCGGGCGCTGGAGGTCGCCTCGGCGTACGCGACCGAGCGGGAGCAGTTCGGCCGCCCGATCGCCGACAACCAGGGGCTGGCCTTCCTCATCGCCGACATGGCCGCGGCCGTGGGCTCGGCCCGCGCGACCTACCTGCACGCCGCCCGGCTCAAGGACGCCGACCTGCCGCACACCCAGGAGGCGTCCATCGCCAAGCTGGTCTGCACCGACGCCGCGATGAAGGTCACCACCGACGCCGTCCAGGTCCTCGGGGGGTACGGCTACACCACCGACTTCCCCGCCGAGCGGATGATGCGCGAGGCGAAGGTGACGCAGATCTTCGAAGGCACCAACCAGATTCAGCGGCTGGTCATCAGCCGCCAGCAGCTCGCCCGCGTCGCCGGGCGCTGAGCCGCCCGACCTGCCCGACCCGCACACCTGGAGGAAGCATGCAGATCACCGACTCGACCGTCGCCCTCATCACCGGCGCCGCCAGCGGCCTGGGCGAGGCGACCGCCCGGCGCCTGCTCGACGCCGGCGCCCGCGTCCTGCTGGTCGACCTGCCAGGTGGGCGCGGCCAGGAGCTGGCCGAGGACCTGGGCGAGCGGGCTGCCTTCGCCGCCGCCGACGTCCGCGACCCCGAGCAGGTCGGCGCCGCCATGGCTGCGGCGACGGCGATGGGCCAACTGCGGATCGTGGTCAACTGCGCCGGCGTGGCCACCCCGGGCCGCATCCTGTCCCGCCGCGGAGTGCTGGACCTGGACGCCTACCGCACCGTGGTCGAGATCAACCTCATCGGCACCTTCAACGTCCTGCGCCTGGCCGCCGAGGCGATGGCCACCAACGAGCCGGACGACGACGGCACCGGCAGCCACGGGGACCGGGGCGTCATCGTCATGACCGCCAGCGTCGCCGCCTACGACGGCCAGATCGGCCAGGCCGCCTACGCCAGCTCCAAGGCCGGCGTCGTCGGCCTGACCCTCACCGCCGCCCGCGACCTGGCCGACAAGGCCATCCGGGTGATGACCATCGCCCCCGGCGTCTTCGAGACCCCGATGATGGCCGGTCTCGGTGAGGACGTGAAGTCCTCCCTGGAGGCCCTCGTCCCCCACCCCTCACGGCTCGGCAGGCCCGAGGAGTACGCCTCCCTGGTCGCCCACATCGTCGACAACCCCCTGCTCAACGGCGAGGTCATCCGCCTCGACGGCGCGCTGCGGATGCCCCCGCGCTAGGCCACCCGGGGGCTCACCCCACGCGGTGCAACTCAAGCTGGTCCAGCTCGGCGACCAGCACGCCCGGCAGCACCACGGGCTTGCCCTCCACCAGGGCGGTGACGCGGCGGGCGTCCTGGCCGGGGTGATCGGTGCCCAGTTGCTCCACCTGAGCCCACGCCACCCGCCGGGTGACCGGGCCGCGATGCAGCGTCATACCCTCCCGGTCTGCGGTGGTGCCGGACCGCATAGCCCCCACCCAGAAGAGCACCATCGCCAGGATGAAGACGGCCCGCACCGCCGTCCCCGCCGTCCAGCCGTCCTCGCGCAGCCCGATCACACCGACCGCGACCGAGGACAGCACCATGACCAGCACGGCCCAGAAGAGGAAGGTGCGGTGCGGGGGGCGCAGCGTGAGGTAGGTGGTGCCGGCGTCGGTCATGCCTCCAGGGTACGGACGTCCGGGGATGGCCCCGTGCGTCCGTGTGCCGGTGCCGGCGGGTCGGTCACCCGTCGTCGGTTGCCGGTTCCCGGTCGTCGACACCCGGCGCGTCGCCGATGCGGCGCAGGATCTCCTCGGCGTCCAGGCCCTTGGCGACGGCGGCGCCGAGGGCGTAGGTGGCGATCGGCGCCAGCGGTCGAGCCCTACCGTGAGCCGTGCGCTTGGCCAGCCCCAGGATGCGGGTGACCACCTCGAGGTCCAGCGGCTCCCCGGTCACCTCCGAGACCCAGGTCAGCCACTCTCGGTGCTCGGCCTCGATCTGCACTGGGGTGCTCATCGCCCCATTGTGCCGACGCCGTCGGACCGGCACCAGAGGACCGGTGCCCGTAAGCGAGCGCGAAGCGGCCTCGCTTGGGCGGGGGCCCGGCGTACCCTCGCCCGACAGCAGGAGGCAACGTGGCAGCACTGACGGTCCATGACGTGGCTCCCCCGGCGGCCCTAGGGTGACCGGGGTGGAATCGATCACGCAGTCGGTCAACCCTGCCCCCTTCCCGCTCCCCGGCGGGCTCGAGAGTCCTCCGCAGCGCTGGAGCCTGGACGACGTCGCCGAGCAGCTCTCCGCCCTGCGAGTGCAGGGAGGTTCGCCGTCCTACTCCGTGATCGCCCGCCGGATTCGTCAGCTCCGTGTCGATCGAGGGCTGCCTCCCGGGGAGAGCGAGCCGGGGCGGATCACCGTCTACGACTGTTTCCGGCAGGGTCGACGCCGTATGCAGCCTGAGCTGGTCGCCGACATCGTGCTTGCCCTGGGCGCCTCCCCCGACCAGGCCAACCTCTGGGCCCAGGCCTGCACGGTGGCCCAGATGCAGGCCGACGCCGCTGCCGTGGTGACCGTGCGCACCGAACTGCCCAGCAGCCCCGGCCCGTTCGTCGGCCGCACGGATCAGATCGACCAGGTCGTGCGCACCGCCGTGCACTCGCCCGGCTCAGTCATGGTCCTGCACGGCATGCCGGGCAGCGGCAAGAGCCGCCTCGCCTTCCGGTCCGCAGCTGCGCTGCTCTCGGCAGGGCTGGCCCGCCGCGTCCTGGTGGCGGAGCTGCGGGGACATCACGCCAGACGCCCCCCGGCTGCCCCTGCTGCCGTCCTCGACGCCCTGCTGCGGGCCGCCGGAGTGCCCGGCCGTGAGGTGCCCGCGGCGGTCGCCGACCGTCGGGCGCTGCTGGCCAGCAAGCTGACGGAGGAGCGGGCCGTCCTCGTGCTGGACGACGCCCACGACGTCACACAGGTCCGGGCCCTGCTGCCCAGCTCGGCCGCGCCGGTGCTCATCACCAGCCGGCACCGGCTGCCGGAGCTGAGCACCCAACTCTCCCTGCCCATCGGCACCCTGGACCAGGCGCAGGCGGTGGAGCTGCTGGCGCACATCGCCGGTCTGCGCCTGAGCCTCGCCGACCAGGAGACCGCCGTTGACCTGGTGCGGGCGGCCGGGCTGCTGCCGCTCTCGATCGGACTGCTCGCAGCTCGGGTGGCGGCGCGCCCGGACTGGAGCCTGACTGACCACCTCCAGGCCCTGCAGAGCAGGCGCCAGGCCCTGCGGCTGGACGACGACGTCGAGGTGGCGCTGCACCTGTCCTACCGGCACCTTGATGACCAGATGCGGCACGGTCTGCGGATGCTGGCGACCCACCCGTGCGACGAGCTCGACCCGCTCGCCTGTGCCGCCCTGTTGGGTCTGGAGCCGGAGGACGCTGCCCAGACGCTCCAACGGCTGTCCGAGCACCACCTGGTGGTCGAGCGCTCGCCGCAGCGCTACGGCCTGCACGACCTGACGCGCACCTTCGCCCTGGCCCGCTCTTACGACGAGGAGCGTCCCGCCGACCGCGGGCAGGCGCTGGCCCGCCTGCATGCCCACCTGGCCGGGTCGGTCAGGTCTGCCGCTGCCCAGCTGGGGATCGGGGGCGAGCCACGGCTGGACGTCGCCGTGTCGAACCGCCACTTTGAGGACGAGAAGCAGGCCGCCGCGTGGGTCACCCAGGAGTTCGAGACGCTGCTGGCCCTCTCGGCTCATGGCCTGGCCCACGGCCACCCCCGCACCTCGGTGCAGATCAGCGAGGACCTGGGCTTTTGGTTGATCCGCTGCGCCGAGCGAGCGGATCTGGCCGACCTGCACGAGTATGCCTTGGGCGCCGCCGAGCGCCTGGGTGATGAGGAGGGCGTCGCCCGGGCGGCGCTGGCCATCGGGCAGGTGCTGGTGCGGGAGTCGCGCTTCGCCGAGGCGATCCCCGCCCTGCACCGGGCGGCGACCGCCTTCGCGACGGCGGGTGACCGCCTCGGCGCCTCGCGGGCGACGACCGCGCTGGCGATGATCGACGTGCACCAGGGGCGTCTGGAGGCCGCTATCGCGCGGTTCACCGAGGTGGTGGAGGCCACCAAGGGCACCGCTGCGTTCCGGCACGGCATCGCTTTGGACAACCTGGCTGTGGCCTACATCCGGGCGGGCCGGCTCCAGGAGGCGCTGGCCTGCCAGCAGGAGTCGCTGCTCATGGCCGAGGAGAGCGGGGACACCTACACCCGGGCCAACGTGCTGGCCAACATGGCCTCAGTGCACCAGCAGCGGGGCGCGGCCGCGGAGGCCCACCGGGCAGCCGAGGAGAGCCTTGCCCTGAGCACCGACCTCGACAGCGTGCCGATCACCGCCTACGCGTTGTCGACCCAGGGGCGGGCGCTGGTCGACCTGGGCCGCCTGGACGAGGCGGAGCCGAGGCTGCGCCGCGCCGAGGAGCTCGCCACCGGACTGCACGACCAGGTCCTGCTCTGCGGCGTGACCGGGCATCTGGCAACGCTGGCCCAGCATCAGGGTGAGGTGGAGCAGGCCCGCGCCGGTTTCGTGAAGGCCCGTGACCTGGCCGCTGCCGTCGGCGCCGCCTACGAGGAGGCCTGCGCGTCGCGCTCGCTCGGTGAGCTGGCGCTGGCGCACGATGACCCCCAGACGGCCCGCCAGCACTGGGCGGCCGCGCTGGAGACCTTCGAGACGATGGGCTCCCCGGAGGCGGCCCGGGTGCGCTCGCTGCTGCAGGCCGTGGACCACAGCTGAGTCACCTCGCACCCGGGCCTCACCTCACCGCGGGCCGGCTGCGGCCGGCAGCAGCTCTACCCTGTCGTGCTCAGGCTGCACGCGCAGCCGGTCGCGCCAGCGCCGCCAGGCCGGCCCCACCTCTTGCAGGTCGGCACCGGGTGGCGTCAGCAGCAGGATGCACGCCCCCACCATCACCAGGGAGAAGCTCCACAGCCCCATGGTGACTGCGATCGAGAGGTGCAGAGAGACACCGAGGAGCAGCAGCCCCCAGCGTGACCACTGAGGCAGTAGGAGGCTCAGTGCCAGCAGGAACTCGACGACCAACGGCAGCCAGGTCAGGGTGAGCAGCAGCAGCTGCTGGTCCACGACCGCGTCCATCAGCGGCCGCATCCAGGCGGCCGGTCCGAAGATGTCGTCGCTCATCCAGTAGTACATGCTCGTGCCGTCGACCCACTCCGGCTGGCCCAGCTTGGCCACCGAGGCCTGGAAGTAGATGACGGCCACCTGCAGCTTGATCGCGAGCAGCGCCACGACGGCCAGGGCCACCGCCCACGTCCGCGGCCGGGCCGGGGTCGCAGTGGCGGCTGCGTGCGTGCGGGGCGAGCGCTGCCAGTGCCAGCGGCGGTCGTCGGTGAGCAGCACCGGCAGGAGCAGGGTGGTGAGCACAATTGAAGCCTGGTCACCGCCGTCGGTGATGGCCACCGAGTTGAAGACGCTGAACGCGACCCACCAGTGCGCCAGCGCCGTCCACCGGGGCCGCCAGCCGGAGGCGACGACGAGCAGGATGACTACGCAGACCCACTTCAGCAGGGACAGCTGCTCACGCGGCAGCAGGCAGAAGATGCTGAGCGCGCCCAGCCCTTCGCACGCCGGCGCCAGGGGCAGGCCGACGACCGGCGAGAAGAGCACGTCGGCGCCGCTGAGGGCCAGGGTGCCGGCGGTCCCGAGGGCCATCAGGGTGCGGGCCAGGCCCAGCCAGGACCCCCAGGGCAGGTCGAGCACGACTGATCCGAAGAGCCACCGCCTCAACATGTCGCCTCCACCACGGCATACTGCGTGCTGCGGACGTTGTCCGCGACCAGGTCGCGGTAGGCCCAGGCGCCGGCGCGTTCGATGCTGAGCACCACGGGGCCGCAGATGGTGGTCCGAAGGGCTGGGTTGGCCACCTCGGGCAGGTCGCCGTCACGGGCCTGCACGAGAGCCTGCTCCAGGCACTCGGGCCGGGGCCCTTCACAGTCGACCCAGGCGCCGGCCGGAGCGGCATACTGCACCAGGGCGGACTCGGTGCCCTGCGCGCGCACCGCGCGGTCGAGACCGAAGGCGTGGCCGGGGTCGGCGATGGCCGCCTGGACGTGCGGGGCCAGGCCGTCCGCCGTGACGGGGTAGACCCGCAGGTTCTCCTCCCGGGGCGAGCGGGTGAAGAAGGCCCATCCCTGCGGCAGCGTCGCGCGCAGCACGGGCTTGACCTGTGCGTGGACGGGCAGGTCGAGGATGTTGGCCGGGACGTGCGTCTTGACGTCGTAGACACCGACCAGCGCCAGGACCGCGGCGCAGAGCAGCAGGATCACTCGGGGCACCTTGACCTCGGGCCGCGCCGGCCCCGGGTCCCCCGGAGGGGCTGACACCTCAGTGGCAGCCACCTCCGGTTGTGCCATCGTCTCGATGGCCATGCCTCACCCCTTCTGGAAGGCCGTGGGACTCGCCAGGGCGCGGGTGAGAGACGCGATCTGACGCTCCGCGTCCAGCGCCCGACCGCCCATCACGACATACCTGCTGAAGACGGCTACCTTGACCGCGGCAGCAGTGTGGACCACTGCGGCCCCCATCGTCGCGACCGCCGCGACCGCGACGAAGACCACCATCACGACGAGCATGGCGACGGCAGCCGCTGAATGCTCGTCGCCGCCGAACGCCACTGCTCCCACCTCGTTGAGCAGGTCGGTGCCGTCCATCAGCCCTGCCTCGACCTGGAACGGGTCGCCGCTGCGCAGCTGCTCGGACAAGGTCGTGAAGAAGGTCGGGTCGGCCTTGTGCATCGCCTCGACGACCTGGTCGATGACGGCTGCCGCCTCCGGTGACTGGTTCGCCATGTCTGCGGCGGCAGCAGAGTCGAGGGCCCCTTTCGCCAGCAGGACGTCGGCCATGTCTCCCTGCATGAAGAAGACCGCCCGGAAGAGGTCCATGCCGTCCTGCTGGGCGTCATCGGCCTCGATGGCCGTGATGCTGATCGGTGTGTGGGCGGAGCTGGTGTCCATCGCTGTCGCCGGGGCCAGACCGATCGTCGCGGCCGCAACTGCGGCCGCGACCGGCACCGCGATGAGACGGCGCCTGAATTGTCGAGTCATCTGTGACTCTCCTTTCCTCGTGGGTGCCGCCATCCTTGGGTGTAGGGACTGCCCAGCGCGCTCTTCCCGAACGATCCCGAACGCTGGTTGACGGTGGTGGCCCGCCCGACCGGGGGCGGGCCACCCGCCGGCCCCGGCACCGCCCTCCCGTAGGCTGCGCGGCCATGTGCCCGCCTCTCCTCATGCCCGCGGCTGCTCGACCCGGCGCCCCCGCTGGCGCCCCCGCTGGCCTGGACTCGCACACCCTGGGGGTGACGCGGTGAAGGTGCTCCTGTTCGGCGGCACCGCCGAGGCGCGCGACCTGGCGCAGGCGCTGGTCGACGAGGGCGTGGACGTGCTGTCCTCCCTCGCCGGCCGGGTGGCCCGCCCCCGGCTGCCCGTCGGGCGGGTCCGGGTCGGCGGCTTCGGCGGCGTCGACGGCCTCGTCGCCGCCCTGGCCGGCCTCGGCATCGACGTGGTCGTCGACGCCACCCACCCTTTCGCGCGGGGCATGACCGCCAACGCCGCCGCGGCCTGCGCCTCCACCGGCGTGCCGCTGCTGCGGCTGGAGCGGCCCGGGTGGGACCCGGACCCGTCCTGGCACCGGGCAGCCGACCACGCCGCCGCGGCGCAGCTGGCCGCCGGGCTGGGCCGGCGTCCCTTCCTCACCGTGGGCCGCCAGGAGCTGGTCCGCTTCGTGCCGCACCTCGGCCGGCTCGACGTCCTCGCCCGGGTCGTTGACCCGCCCCAGGACCCGCTGCCGGCCTCGTGGACGCTCGTCACGAGCCGCGGCCCCTACACCCTCGACGGCGATCGGGACCTGATGGCCGGGCACGGGGCGGACGTGCTCGTGACCAAGGACTCGGGAGGCAGTTACACCTGGCCCAAGATGCAGGCTGCGGCACAGCTGGGCATCCCCGTCGTCGTCGTCGAGCGGCCGGCGCCCGAGCCCGGCGCGCTCGTCGTCGACGGCGTGGCCCCGGCGCTGGAGTGGGTGCTGGGGCGGCGCTGAGCCGGGCGCCTCACTCCTCCAGGTCGCCCTCCACCTCCAGGTATGCCTGCTGCATCGCGGCGAAGACCTCGGGGTCGGGCTGCTGCCACAGGCCCCGGTCAGCCGCTTCGACGAGCCGCTCGACGATGGAGCGCAGCGCCCAGGGGTTGGCGTGGCGCAGGAACGCCTGGGTCTCCTCGTCGAGGACGTACTCGCGGGCAAGGCGGTCGAACATCCAGTCCGGGACAACGCCGGCCGTCGCGGCGAAGCCGAAGACGTAGTCGGTCGTCGCCGCGAGCTCGAAGGCGCCCTTGTAGCCGTGCCGCCGCATCGCCCCCACCCAACGCGGGTTGACGACTCGGGAGCGGAACACGCGGGCCGTCTCCTCCGAGAGCGTGCGCGTGCGGACCGCGTCGGGGGTCGTGGAGTCCCCGACGTAGGCTCGCGGCTCAGCGCCGGCCAGCGCCCGGACGGTCGCGATCATGCCGCCGTGGTACTGGTAGTAGTCGTCGGAGTCGAGGATGTCGGACTCACGGTTGTCGACGTTCTTGGCGGCGACCTGGATGCGGCGGTAGGTGCGCTCCATGTCCTCCCGAGCCGGCGCACCGTCCAGGTCGCGGCCGTAGGCGTAACCGCCCCAGGCGGTGTAGACCTCCGCCAGGTCGGCGCCGTCGCGCCAGCCGCCGGACTCGACGGCTTGGAGCACGCCCGCCCCATAGCTGCCCGGTTTGGAGCCGAAGATCCGGGTCCGCGCCCGCCGCTCGTCGCCGTGCTCGGCCAGGTCCGCGCGGGCGTGGGCGCGCACGTAGTTGTCCTCGTCCGCCTCGTCCAGGCCGGCGACGAGCGCGACGGCGTCGTCGAGCATCGCGACGACGTGGGGGAAGGCGTCGCGGAAGAAGCCGCTGATCCGCACCGTCACGTCCACGCGGGGGCGGCCCAGCTGGGCTAGCGGCACCGGCTCGAGCCCGGTGACCCGCCGCGACTGCTCGTCCCACACCGGCCGCACCCCGAGGAGGGCCAGGACCTCGCCGATGTCGTCGCCGGAGGTACGCATCGCGCTCGTGCCCCATGCCGACAGGCCGACCGAGCGGGGCAGCTCGCCGGTCTCCTCCCGGTACCGCTGCAGCAGCGACTCCGCCATCGCCACCCCGGTGTCGTAGGCGAGCCGGCTCGGGATGGCCTTCGGGTCGACGGAGTAGAAGTTGCGCCCGGTCGGCAGCACGTTGACCAGGCCGCGCAGCGGGGAGCCCGAGGGCCCCGCTGGGACGTAGCCACCGTCGAGGGCGTGCAGCACCATCGGGACCTCCCGGGTCGTGGCGGCCAGGCGGGGCACGACCTCCTGGCAGCCAAAGCGCAGCGATGCCTCGACCCCGGCGACGTCCAGGCCGGGCAGGTCGGTGCTGGCCAGCACGTCTCGGACCACCCGGGGCACCTGCCCGGCGTCCCAGCCGGTCTCGGCGACGGCCTCGACGAGGTTGCGGGCCACCTGCTCGACCCGGTCCGTACGGGTGACTGACTCGGCGCCTTCCCCGCCGCTCAGCCCCAGGGCCGCGCGCAGGCCGGGCACGCCGTCGCCGGAGCCGCCGAAGAGCTGTCCGGCCCGCAGCACCGCCAGAACGAGGTTGACCAGGCCCTCTCCCTCGGGAGCGGCGCCCAGCACGTGCAGGCCGTCGCGGATCTGCACGTCCTTGATCTCGCAGAGCCAGCCGTCGATGTGCATGACGAGGTCGTCGAAGCCGTCGGCGTCCTCGAGGTCGGCCTCCTCGGTGAGGCCCAGGTCGCGGTGCATCTCCGCGGCCTTGAGCAGGGTCCAGATCTCCCCGCGCAGGGCCGGGGCCTTGGCCGGGTCCATGACGCTGACGTTGCCGTACTCGTCGAGCAGCTGCTCCAACCGCGCGATATCGCCGTAGGTCTCGGCCCGCGCCATCGGCGGGACCAGGTGGTCCACGACCGTGGCGTGGGCCCGGCGCTTGGCCTGGGTCCCCTCCCCCGGGTCGTTGACGAGGAAGGGGTAGACGAGAGGCAGGTTGCCCAGGGCGGCGTCGGCGCCGCAGTCGGCCGACAGCGCGAGGTTCTTGCCCGGGAGCCACTCCAGGTTGCCGTGCTTGCCCACGTGGACGACCGCGTGCGCGCCGAACTCCTCCTCGATCCACCGGTAGGTCGCGACGTAGTGGTGGCTCGGCGGCAGGTCGGGGTCGTGGTAGATCGCCACGGGGTTCTCCCCGAAGCCGCGCGGCGGCTGCACGAGGACCGTCACGTTGCCGGCCCGGAGCGCGGCGGCGACGATCGCCGGCTCATCGCCCTCCTCGTCGACGTAGAGCGTCCCCGGCGCGGGACCCCAGTGCTCGGTCATCTCCGCGCGAAGGGCGGGAGACAGGCGGGCGAACCAGCCCTCGTAGCGGCTGCGCGGGATCCGGACGTGATGCTCGGTGAGCTGGGCCTGGGTGAGCCACTCCGGGTCCTGCCCGCCAGCGGCGATGAGCGCGTGGATGAGCGCGTTGCCGGCGGTGGTCTCCAGGTCCTCCCCCGGCACCGGCTCCAGGAGGTCCTCGTCGAGGCCGGGCACCTGGCCGGGCACGCCCAGGTCGTAGCCGGCGTCCCGCATGGCGCGCAGCAGCCGGACCGTCGACACCGGCGTGTCCAGGCCGACGGCGTTGCCGATCCGGGCGTGCTTGGTCGGGTAGGCCCCCAGGACCACCGCGACCCGCCGGTCGGCCGGCGCGGTATGCCGCAGCCGGGCGTGCGCCACCGCCGTGCCGGCGACGCGGGCGCACCGCTCCGGGTCGGGCACGTAGGAGGGCAGCCCATCCTCGCCGATCTCCTTGAAGGAGAAGGCGACCGTGATCAGCCGCCCGTCGAATTCCGGCACCGCGACCTGCGTGGCCACGTCGAGGGGCGACATCCCGTCGTCCGAGCTCGCCCAGTCCTCCCGACCCCAGGTCAGGCACAGACCCTGGAGGATGGGGATGTCGAGGGCGGCGAGGGCGCGCACGTCCCAGGCCTCATCGTCACCGCCCGCCTGCGCCCCGGCCGGGCGGGTCCCCCCGGCGGCGAGGACGGTCGTGACGAGGGCGTCGTAGCTGCCCAGGTGCGCGAGGAGGTCCTCCGACGCCTGGCGCAAGGACGTGGCCCAGACGACCCCGGCGTGACCGCCGGCTGCGTCGACCGCGTCGGCGAGCGCCTGCACGTAGGCGGTGTTACCGGCCGCGTGCTGGGCCCGGTAGAAGAGGATGCCCACGGCCGGACGCGTGCCGCCGTCGGGCAGCGGCGGGGGCACCGGACGGTCGAGCACGCCCCAGGACGGCAGCTCCCGGGGCGGCTCGAAGCCCTCGCCGGTGAGCAGCAGGGTGTCGGAGAGGAAGTGGTGCAGCTGGGTGAGGTTGTCCACCCCGCCCTCCGCCAGGTAGCGGTGCGCCTCGGCCACGACGCCGGCGGGGGCGGTCGAGAGTTCCATGAGCGCCGCGTCCGGCTGCTGCTCCCCGCCGAGGACCACCAGCGGCACGCCGGTGCCACGCAGTCGTCGGACCTCCTCGGGCAGGTCGTCGGGGCCGCCGAGGATCCGGGCGACGACGATGTCGGCCGCGGCCAGCACCTCCGGCAGCCGGGCCGGCCGGGCCGGGTTGGCGTAGACGTACCGGGCGTCGGCCGCCCGGGCGCAGAGCAGGTCGGTGTCCGAGGTGGAGATGATTGCGATGGCAGGGGTCATGGCAGGCGCCGTCCTCCTGCGGGGTCCGCGCCCCGCTGGTCGTGAGGAGGGCGCCGGTCGGCGCCCCCGGCCGTGGTGACAGCTCTGACTCGGGGCCGGGAGGGTGTGCGGCGTCGCCGCCCTCCTGGCCGCTCACAGTGGCGGGACCGTCCCGGAGTCGCACCGGGTTCCGTCGCCGTCGGCCGCCGTCAGTGTAGGGGCATGTCCCAGAGGCTCGGTCCCCTGGTATGTTCCTGTTCGACCGGACACCCCGGTCGACGTCGGTGGCCCCCCACAGGGTGCAAGGGAATCCGGTCTAAGTCCGGAGCTGACGCGCAGCGGTAGGGGTGACGGTCGGGGCGATTCGCCACTGGGCTCATGGTGCCCGGGAAGGTGCCCCGGCTGGATGAGCCCGAGCCCGAAGACCTGCCGACGTCGTTGATGAAGGCCTCGCGCATGGGCCTGGAACAGCGAAAGAGCAACCATGAACCGACGTCGTCATCGTGTCCTGCCAGCCCTGGCCCTGATGTCCCTGCCCTTGACGGCCTGCGCCGGTGCCCCGGACGGGCAGCCCGAACCCGCACCCGATGCTGGGACGACGCAGGAGGCCGAGGCGAGGCAGGACCCGAGCTCGACCTTCCCGGTCACCGTGGACAACTGCGGTGTCGAGGTCACGGTCGCAGCGCCGCCCGAGCGCATCGTCACCCTCAACCAGGGGGCGACCGAGGTCGCGTTGGCCTTGCGTCTGGCCGACCAGATGGCGGGCACCGCATACCTGGACGACGAGGTCGCCGAGCGCTTCGCCGAGGACTACGCGCAGGTGCCGGTGCTCTCGACCGAGTACCCGACGGTGGAGCAGTTCCTCGCGGCGGAGCCCGACCTGGCCATCGCCTCCTACTCCAGCGCCTTCGGCGACAACGGCGTGGGCACCCGGGAGGAGCTCGCCGGCCGGGGCACCGCCACCTACGTCAGCCCGCTCACCTGCCCCGACGAGTCCGGTCTGGAACCGACCTTCGAGTCGGTCTGGACCGAGCTGCGCGAGGTGGGCCTGCTGACCGGGGCCGCGGACACCGCCGAGGATGAGGTCCAGGACCAACAAACCGCGATGGAGGAGATCGAGGCCACGGCGGCCGGGGAAGGCCTGAGCATTCTCTGGTACGACTCGGGCGACGACACCCCCCTCGTCGGGGCGGGCGGTGGCGGCCCCCAGCTGCTGATGGATGCCGTGGGTGCCACGAACGTCTTCGCCGATCTCGACGGGGGCTGGGCCGACGGATCCTGGGAGACCGGGCTCGCGGCCGACCCCGACGTCATCGTGCTGGCCGACGCAGCCTGGTCTACGGCCGAGGACAAGCGCGCCTACCTCGAGTCCGATCCCGTGCTTGGTCAGCTCTCCGCGGTCCAGGACGAGCGGTATGTCGTCGTGCCCTTCAGCGAGAGCACGCCCGGCGTTCGCATGGTGGACGGGGCGCGTGGGTTGTCCGACCAGCTCCACGCACTCAACCGGTGACCGCGCCGGCCCTGCAGCGGGACCGGCCCCGCATCGGGGCCCGGCCCGCCGGACTGGCGCTCGCTACGCTCCTGCTGCTCAGTGTCGTCATGGTCCTCGGCGTGGGTTCGGTGAGCGTCGAGGCCCGGGACGTGGTGCACGTGGTGGCCCGTCGGCTCCATCTGGTCGACGGAGCCTCGGTGGGCGTCCTGGAGGACCAGATCGTCTGGCAGCTGCGGCTGCCCAGGGTGCTGGCCGCGGCCGCGGTCGGTGCCGTGCTTGCGCTGTCCGGGGCAGTGATGCAGTCGTTGCTGACCAACGAGCTGGCCGACCCTTTCCTGCTGGGCATCTCCAGCGGCGCAGCCTTCGGAGCGGTGCTCGCCCTGACCTTCGGGGTCACGGTGATGGGAACCGGGCTGGGGGTGGGCGTCGCAGCGATGCTCGGCGCAGTAGTGGCCCTGGGTCTCGTGCTTGCCCTGGCGACCAGTCGCAGCGGAGCGCTGCCCCCGGTGCGCACTATCCTGGCCGGCGTCGCGGTCGCCCAGCTCAGCGGGGCAGGCACCTCGATGCTCATCATGGTCTTCGGCAGCCGGGACACGGCCCGGCAGGTCCTCGCCTGGACCCTAGGCTCCTTTGCCGGCGTCCGCACCCGCCACGCCGTGGTCCTCGTCGCGGTCGCCCTCCTGGTGGTGCTCTGCGTTCTGGCTGCCGCGCGGACCCTGGATGCCTTCGCGTTCGGGGAGACCGCGGCCCGCTCCGTCGGGGTGGACGTCCGGCGCATCACCTGGGTGCTGCTGGTCGGCAGCGCCCTGGCTGCCGCCGCGACGGTCGGGGTGGTCGGACCGATCGGTTTCGTCGGGCTGGTCGTGCCGCACCTGGTCCGCCTGGTGGTCGGTCCGGGGCATCGCCGGCTACTGCCGCTGGCCGCACTGACCGGCGCGCTGCTCATGGTGTGGGCCGACACCGCCGCCCGGTCCCTGGCCCCGGACCGTGAGATCCCGGTCGGAGTGGTCACCGCGATCGTCGGGGCCCCCGTGCTCATCGCCTTGCTGCGTCGGCAGGCCAGGACATCGTGATGGGTGTGTTGCAGGTGCAGGACCTGGCCTGGAGGGCTGCGGGTCGTCTCATCGTCTCCGGCGTCGACCTGACCGTCGCCCCCGGCCGGGTGACCGGCATCGTCGGTCCCAACGGGTCCGGCAAGACGACCGTGCTCCACCTCATCGCCGGGTTGCGGATCCCTGCCCGGGGGCGGGTGCTCCTCGGTGGAGAGGACGTGCTGGCGCTCTCGCCCCGGGAACGGGCCCGCCGGATCGCCCTCGTGGAGCAGAAGGCCGGCACCAACCTCGACCTGACGGCGCGCGAGGTGGTCGCCCTGGGCCGGCACGCCCGGCGCCCCAGGTGGGGCCGACCCGACCGGGATGACGCGGTGGACCGCGCGCTGCAGATGGCCGACGCGGCAGGACTGGCCGACCGTTCCTGGGCCACCATGTCCGGCGGTGAGCAGCAACGCGTGCACCTGGCCCGGGCGCTGGCCCAGGAACCCCAGGTCCTCCTGCTGGACGAGCCGACGAACCACCTGGACCTGGCTCACCAGATCGGCCTCCTCCAGCTCGTGCGGTCCCTGGACTGCACCACGCTCGTCGTCCTGCACGACCTCGACCTTGCCGCCGCGTCGTGCGACGAGCTGGTCGTCATGGACGCCGGAAGAGTGGTGGCTTCCGGGTCAACCGCGGAGGTGCTGGCCCCGGGCCTGCTCGAGGACGTCTTCGCCGTGCGCACCTCGGTGCGGCACGAGGAGCGGCTGCGCGTCCTGTGGCACGGTCTCGCTGAGTCCTCGCCCCGGAGGGATGCCGGATGACGCAGACTGCCGGGCATCTCGTGCTTGTCACGGTCGACCTTCAGGATCCGCGCACCCATTCCGGGCTGGTGCGGACCGCCGGCGAGTTGGGAGCCGTGCTGGCCACCGTCAACGGTTCGGGCCCCGCGCTCGTCGACGTCCTGGACTCGCTCGCAGCGCGCCGGGTCGTCCAGGACGATGCCGTGCTCGTTCCGGTCCCCGGTCACGAACCGGGGACCGGCTGGTCGTGGGTGCGCAGGGTCGCCGCTCACTGGTGGCGCACCCACCCCTACCCGCCGTTCTCCCTCTCGGTCAGCGCACCGGCGCAGGACCACACCGCACAGGCGGTCCGGGCCTGCCTGGAAGGTGCGCACCAACCAGTCACCGGGTCCGAGGCGGGCCTGACCAACTCAGCCTGGGAGCAGGTCCCTGAGCACCGCCACCACCTGCTGCTGTGCCGCGGGCCACGGTGCAGCGCCCAGGGCGCGAGCCAGACGGTCCGCGCCGTCGCCGCCGAGATGCGGCGCCGGGGGTGGGGCGATGAGCAGATCCTGCTCACCCAGACCGGTTGCCTCTTCCCCTGCAACAAGGCACCGGTCGTCTGCGTCCATCCCGGGAGCCAGTGGCTCGGGCCGATCCACCCGGTGGACGTCCCCTCCCTGCTCGATGACCTGCACAGCGCAGAAAAGGCGGAACAATGACGGACGTTCGGCAGATCCGTGTCATCGGCGTCGGCGTCGGAGGGCCGGGCCAGCTGACCCTCGACGCGGTTGCCGCACTCAAGGAACTGGACGTCGTGCTCGTCGCCGACAAGGGCGAGGGTCTGGCGCAGCTCGTGGACGCGCGGCGGGCGCTGCTGGAGACCCACCGTCCGGCCCCGGGCGGCGGCACGGCGGTGCGCGTGGTGCAGGTGCCCGACCCTCGCCGCGGGCCGGACCCGCAGGAGACCGCCTCCTACCTGGAGGGCGTGCGCAGCTGGCACGAGGCCCGGGTCGACGCCTACGCCGCCACCCTGGACTCGCTCGAGCCGCACCTCGTCGTCGGGTTCCTCGTGTGGGGAGACCCCGCGCTCTACGACTCCATCCTGCGCGTCGTCCGGGCGCTGGGCGAGCGCACCCCGGTCGCCGTGCGCACCGTGCCGGGCGTCACCGCGCTCTCCGCCCTGGCCGCCGCCCACGACGAGGTGCTCCACGCCATCGGCGAACCGGTCCACGTCACAACCGGCCGGCGCCTCGTGCGCGAGTGGCGCCCCGGGCTCGGCACGGTCGTCGTCATGCTGGACGGCCAACTGCGCTGCCGCGACCTCCTGGCAGCCCGCCCTGAGACCGCCGACCTCGAGCTCCTCTGGGGCGCGTGCCTCGGGCTCCCACAGCAACGGCTGGCCCGCGGCCGCCTCGGCGACGTCCTCGACGACGTGGCCGCGGCCCGCGCCCAGCTGCGGGAGGAGCACGGCTGGGTGATGGACGTCTACGCGCTGCGGCCCGCACCAGCACGGTCGGCCGCCCCGCCGGCAGCTCCCGCGTCGACCACCGGCGAGGTCGCGCCGTGAACGCCGCCGACCACCGCGGTCAGCGACCGGACGCCACCCTCGCCCTGCCCGCGCGGACGGGGGGTGACGCCTGCCCGGGGACCCTACGCCCGCACCCCGCGCTCGACGGCTCCCTCGTCCGGCTGCGGCTGCCCGGCGGCGGCGTCGACCCCGCCGCGCTCGATCGGCTCATGGGACTCGCGCGCCGGCACGGGTCACCGATGCTGCAGCTCACCTCGCGGGGCAACCTCCAGGTGCGCGGCCTGCCCGACCCGCTGCCCAGCGCCCTCGTGGATGAGGTCGAGGCGTTGGGGCTGCTGCCCTCCCGCACCCACGAGCGCGCCCGCGGCATCCTCGCCGTGCCCGACCCGGTCGCGCAGGCCCTGGCCCGGCAGGTCGACGAGGCCGTCCAGGCCCAGCCTGACCTCACCGAGCTGCCCGGTCGCTTCCTCACCGTCGTCAGCGACGGCTCCGCCCAGCTGCTCGCGGAGCGGTGGGACCTGGCGCTGCAGGTGACCGACCCCGCTCATATCGCCTCGGCTGGGGTGCGGGTGCTCGTGGCGCCGGGCCACGCAGTCCGGCACGCCGTACCACCGACCCGTGCCGTTGCCGAGCTGGTCGGGCTCATGCGGGCCTTCCTGCGGCGGCGCCCCGACGAGCGCACCTGGAACGTCCGCGACCTGCTCGATCCGGCGAGCCTGCACCCCGACCTCGTCCCGGCCGGGCTGTGCCCGCCCCCGCCCCTGCGCCCCGGCGACTGCCCCGGCCCGGGGCAGCTCGTGGCCGCCGTGCCGCTCGGCCTGCTCCGCCCCCAGCACACGGCCGCTTTCCTGCGGGCCGCGGGCGACGGGGGCCGAGTCGTCCTGACGCCGTGGCGCTCAGTGGTCCTCGACCTCGGCCAGGAGGAGGGTTCGGAGAGCGCGGTGCGCCCGGCGGCGAGCATCCTCGCCGACGCCGGCCTGGTCGTCGGCCACGGGTCGCCCTGGGCGCGGCTGAGCGCCTGCGTCGGCGCCCCCCACTGCCGACGCACGACCTCCCCCACTCTCGCCCTCACCGCCGAGGCGGCGGGCCGCGTGCCGGAGCACGGGGCCCGCGTGCACGTCGTGGGGTGCGGGCGGGCCTGTGGCCGGCCGCAGGGCGACCACATACTCGTCGTCGACCCCACCCACCCCGACCAGATTGTGCAGGAGGCGCGTTGAGCGCGACCCATCCCACCGGCAGCCACCCCGACGACGGGGGCCCGGAGCTGGCGGCCCCGTCCGCAGCGGAGGAACCGACGCAACATGTGGGCACGACCCCGACGGCCGACCCGGTCGCGCCCCGTCGCCCGACCCGCCGCTACGCCTACCTCACCGACGGGCAGGAGATCTACCGGCGCTCGTTCGGCACCGTGCGCGCCGAGCTGGCCGGCCGACTCGGCGCCCTCGACCCGCAGCTGGCCACCGTCGTGACCCGAATCGTGCACGCCGCCGGCGACACCGGCGTCGTTGACGACGTCGACGCCCATCCCGACGTCGTCCGTGCGGCCCGGGAGGCCCTGCGCGCCGGAGCCCACGTGCTGACCGACTCGCACATGCTCGCCAGCGGCATCACCGCTCGCCGGCTGCCGGCGGCCAACCGGGTCATCTGCAGCCTGCGGGACCCACGGGTGCCGGGGTTGGCGCAGCGGTGGGGCACCACCCGCGCCGCCGCAGCGGTGTCGCTGTGGGAGCCGTGGCTGGAGGGGGCGGTCGTGGCGGTGGGCAATGCCCCGACCGCGCTCTTCCACCTGCTCGAGCTGCTCCATGACGGCGCCCCGCGTCCGGCGGCCGTCGTCGGGATGCCGGTGGGCTTCATCGGCTCGGCCGAGTCCAAGGTCGCCCTCGCTGGGCACGACCTGCCCGGGGGTCCGGTGCCGTGGTTGACCCTGCACGGGCGGCGCGGCGGGTCGGCGGTCGCCGCCGCCGCGATCAACGCCCTGGCCACCCCCGAGGAGCTGGCGTGAGCGCGGTGGGGGCCGGAGGGCCGGCCGCCCGGGGCGGTCACCTTTACGGCGTCGGGGTCGGCCCCGGGTCCCCCGAACTACTGACCTTGCGGGCGGCCCGGCTGGTCGCTACCGCCGACGTGGTCGCCTACCACGCCGGCCGGCGCGGGTCCTCCCAGGCGCGGCGGATCGTCGCCGCTGCGGGGCTTCTGCGAGCCGACGTCGTGGAGGAGGAGCTGGTCTACCCCGTCACGACCGGCACGATCAGGCACGAGGCCGGTTACTACGGCGCGCTGGCCGAGTTCTACGACGCCTGCGCCGAGCGGCTGGCCACGCACCTTGACGCTGGCCGGAGCGTCGTCGTCCTGGCCCTCGGCGACCCGCTCTTCTACGGCTCGTTCATGTATGTGCACGATGCGCTGCGCCCCCACCACCCGGTGACCGTCGTCCCCGGCGTCACCGCCGTGTCGGCGGTCACCGCGGCGGCCGGCACCAACCTGTGCCTGCACGAGGACACCCTCACCGTGCTGCCGGGCACCCTCCCGACCGCGGAGCTGGCGCGCAGGCTCGCCGACACGGACGCGGCGGTCGTGCTCAAGCTCGGGCGCACCTTCCCCGCCGTTCGGGAGGCGCTGCGCCAGGCCGGGGTGCTGGAACGGGCGGTCTACGTCGAGCACGCCTCCACGCCGCGGGAGCGGGTGCTGCCGGTCACCAAGGTCGACGAGGCGGACGTGCCCTACCTGTCGATGGTCGTCGTGCCGGGGCAGGACCTGCGCTCCGACGCGGCGGGCCGCGCCGGGGTCGAGGAGCAGCACGCCGCTTCCCCGGTGGCGCCGCGCGCCGGCCGGGCACCGGGCACGGTGCACGTCGTCGGGCTGGGGCCCGGAGGCGCGGGGTGGACGACACCGGAGACGACCGGGCTGCTGGAGCGGGTCGCGCACGTCGTGGGCTACGCGCCCTACCTCGCCAGGGTGCCGCAGCGGCCCGGTCTGACCCGGCACGCCAGCGGCAACACCGTGGAGCTCGACCGGGCACGGCTGGCACTAGACCTGGCCCGGGCCGGTGAGGACGTTGCCGTGGTGAGCGGCGGCGACCCGGGGGTGTTCGGGATGGCGGCGGCCGTCCTGGAGGCCGCCGCGGACGTCGGGGACGATGGGGACGCCCCCGTGCCGGTCCGCGTCCACCCCGGCGTCACGGCCGCGCACGCCGCCTCGGCCCGGGTCGGGGCGGTGCTCGGGGGCGACCACGCGCTCGTCAACCTCTCCGACAACCTCAAGCCGTTCGAGGTGCTCGTCGACCGGCTCGTGGCGATGGCCGAGCGGGACGTCGTCGTGGCCTGCTACAACCCCCGGTCGCGCAGCCGTCCCGACACCCTCGGTGACGTGCGGGACCGGTTGGTCGAGCGCGTGGGTCCCGACCGCACCGTCGTGGTGGCCCGGAACGTCGGCCGGGACGGTGAGTCGGTGGAGGTGACCACGCTGGGCGGGCTGGACGTGGGGACCGTCGACATGGCGTGCCTCGTCGTCGTGGGGGCCTCCACCACCCGGGTCACCCCGGACGGGCAGGTCTGGACTCCGCGCGGCGTGGGCTGACCGCGGCGCGTGCGGTCAGGGGGCGGTGGCCCGGCCGGCGGCGCGGTGGCAGGAGTAGAGGTGGGACTCGACGAAGTCCGCCGCCCCCAGGGCCGCGCCGACGAGAATCACCGCGGCCTGCCGCAGGCCCGCGGCCTCGACCTGGTCGGCGATGTCGGCGAGGGTGCCGCGCAGCACGAGCTCGCCCGGCTGGGTGACCTGGGACCCCACGACGACGGGGCAGGCCTCGCCGTAGTGCGGCACGAGCTCGGCAGCCAGCCGGCGGGTGTGCCGGATCGACAGGTGCAGCACGAGGGTGGCGCCCGTCGCCGCGAAGGCGGCCAGCTCCTCAGTCGCGGGCATGCGGGTGGAGTCCTGGTGCGTGCGGGTCAGCACGACTGACTGCGCGACCTCGGGCACGGTGAGCTCGCGCCCCACCAGGGCCGCCGCGGCGGCGTAGGCCGGGACTCCCGGCGTGACGTCCCACGGGACGCCCGCCGCGTCCAGGCGCCGGGTCTGCTCGGCGACGGCGGAGTAGACCGAGGGGTCGCCCGAGCAGAGCCGGGCGACGTGGTGGCCCTGGGCCGTCGCCTCGACGAGGCGCGCGGTGATCTCGTCCAGGGTGAGGTGCTGGGTGTCGACGAGGTGGGCGCCGGGCGGGCAGTGGGACAGGACCTCGGCGTCCAGGTAGGTCCCAGCGTAGAGGCAGACCTGGCTCTCGCCGAGCAGCCGGACGGCCCGCAGCGTCAGCAGGTCGCCCGCGCCGGGGCCGGCGCCGATGAAGTGGACCGTCATGCGTGGGGTTCCTTCCAGGTGCACGAGAGCTGGATGACGGGCCGCGCCGGCGTCCAGGACAGGTAGCGACCGAGGGCGGTCGCGTGCTCCACCGAGAGCCGGGTCAGGTCGCCGCCGAAACGCTGCTGCGCACGGACGAGGACGGCCTCTCCCTCGAGGGTGACCGCGTCGGCGACCAGCCGACCGCCAGGCGACAGGGCCTGCCAGGCGAGGTCCAGGAGCTCATCACTTGCTCCCCCGCCGACGAAGACGGCGTCGGGACGCGGCAGGGCGGTGCCGCCCTCGGCCACCCGGCGGAGCAGGTGGGCGCTGTCACCGTGGAGCACCTCGACACGGGCGCCGACCCCGTGCGCCCGGGCGTTGGCGCGGGCCCGGTCGGCACGCTGGGCGTCCCGCTCAACGGCGGTGCAGCCGGCCCGCGGCGCGGCCAAGCACCATTCGACACCGACGGAGCCCGAACCGGCCCCCAGGTCCCACAGGTGCGCCCCCGGCGTGGGCCGCAGCCGGGCCAGGGCGCTGGCGCGCACGTCACGCTTGGTGATCTGCCCGTCGTGGTCGAAGCAGTCCTCGGGCCGCCCAGGGACCGGGCCCCACGCCCCGGCGAGCGTCGCGGCACCGCTGCCGGTCCCGGCGAGCTGCTCCGCCGGCGGCACCTCGACCGCGCAGACGACAAGGTCAGGGGTGACCCTCCCGGCCGCGTCCTGGCCCGCCCACTCCCCCGCGGTGGCGGTGCGCGAGCCCTCCTCGGCACCCCCGAGGTGCCACAGGGCGGTGAGCCGCGCCGCGGCCAGCCCCCGCCCTGCCAGGAGGCCGCCGAGGCGCGCGGGATCCCGGCCGTCCGAGCAGAGGACCACGACCCGGGCGCCGGGGGTGAGCAGCGGGAGGACGGCCTCCAGGTCACGGCCCACGGTCGTGACGACGTCGGTGGTCTCGGCCGGCCAGCCGAGGCGGGCGCGGGCGAGGGTGTCGCTGGAGACCGCGGGGTGGATCCGGACGGTGCGCGGGCCGAGCAGTTCGAGCAGCGTCGTGCCGACGCCGGAGCGGAGCGGGTCGCCGCTGGCCAGCACGACGACGCTGCCCCGGGCGCCCGCGAGCAGGGCGGGCAGCCCCTCCCGAAGGGGACTCGGCCAGGTCCGGCGGTCCTGCCCGTCGAGGGGAGGCACGAGCGCCAGGTGGCGGGCGCCGCCGAGCAGCAGGTCGGCACCCAGCACCAGCTGGCGCTGCGTCTTGCCCAGCGCCGCCCAGCCGGCGTCCCCCAGTCCCACGACCTCGATCACGGTCCCCGAGCCTAGACGCCCGCGGGACAGGCTCCGGCGGCGGCCGCCGCGCAGACGCCGGGGTGCATCAGGTCGGCTCCGCGGCGTCGACGGCGCGCCCAGGTGGCTCCGTGACCCGCCCGGTGCTGTGGCATGCTGACCCCGACGCAGGGCGTGGAATCCGGTGAGAGTCCGGAGCGGTCCCGCCACTGTGATCCGGGGCTGGCCTTGTGCCGGGCGTCGGAAGTCAGAGCTTCGCTCCTGCGTCCCTGGTGCCGGCCCCGGCCCCAGAGAGACTCGACGCGAGCGCGGATACTCGCAGGAGGCCCGATGGTCACCCCGTCCTACCCCTTCACCGCCATCGTCGGTGCCCCGGCGCTGTCCACCGCCCTGCTCGTGGCGGCGGTCTCCCCCGAGATTGGTGGCGTGCTGGTCCGTGGCGAGAAGGGCACCGCCAAGTCCACCATCGTGCGGGCCCTCACCCGGGTCCTGCCCGCCCAGGAGGTCGTCGCCGGCTGCCGCTTCGGCTGCGACCCCGCGCAGCCGGAGACCTGCCCCGACGGGCCCCACGGGTCGGCCCCGCCCCTCACCCGCCCGGCCCGACTGGTGGAGCTGCCGGTCGGCGCCACCGAGGACCGGGTCGTCGGGTCCCTGGACCTGCGCCGCGCGCTTGGCGAGGGACGCGCGGACTACCAGCCCGGGCTGCTGGCCGAGGCGCACCGCGGCATCCTCTACGTCGACGAGGTCAACCTCCTCCACGACCACCTCGTCGACGTCCTGCTGGACGCCGCGGCGATGGGGCGCAACACCGTCGAGCGTGACGGCATCTCGATGAGCCACCCGGCGAAGTTCACCCTCGTCGGCACGATGAACCCCGAGGAGGGAGAGCTGCGCCCGCAGTTGCTCGACCGCTTCGGGCTCACTGTCGAGGTCCGCGCCAGCCGCGACCCCGACGAGCGGACCGAGGTCGTCCGCCGCCGGCTCGCCTTCGACGCCGACCCCTCCGGCTTCGCGGCCCGGTGGGCCGACGACGAGGCGGCGCTCACCGCGAGGCTGGCGCAGGCCCGTGAGCTGGCTGCACGCGTCCGCCTCGGTGACCGCGCGCTGCGGGCGATCTCCGGCATCTGCGCCGCCTTCGACGTCGACGGCCTGCGGGCCGACATCGTCACCGCCCGCGCCGCCGTCGCTCACGCCGCCCTCCACGAGCGCGAGGAGGTCACCCGCGCCGACGTGCGCGCCGCCGCGCTCCTGGCGCTCCCCCACCGCCGGCGCCGGTCCCCCTTCGACGAGCCCGGCCTGGACGAGGAGATGCTTGACCGGCTGCTCGACGAGGAGCTGCCGGACGACGACGGGCCGGACGGGCCCAAGAACGACCCCGACGACCCGGGGCACGGTCCCGGCGATGACGGGGGCGGCGGGGACCACGGGCAGAGCGGGGACCACGGGCCGAACGCTGGTGCTCCGGACGGGACGGACCAGCCGCCCCGGGACGGCGGGCCGGACACGAGCGCCGCGCCGCCGGCCGACAGTCCCGGCACTCCCGACGGCGCAGCCTCCCCGGACCCCGGTCTTCCCCCGCAGGCACCGGCCGACGACGCCGGTAGCGACGACGGTGCAGGCGCCCCGCCCCGGGCCGCCGCGCCGGTCGGAGTCGCCCCGGCCGGTAGGGCATACCGGGCCCGCAGCCTCACAGCCGGGGGACTCGGGCGCGGGTCTGCCGGGCGGCGCAGCCCCGCGCTGACCACCCGGGGACGCACGATCGGGGTGCACCCGGCGGGCCGGCCCGCACCCGGTGCGCCGGTGCACCTGCCCGCCACGCTGCGGGCCGGTGCCCTGCGCCTCGGGCGCGCCGGCCGGGCGACCGTGGCGGCCGAGGACGTGCGCTACGCCGTGACGCGCGGCAAGGAGGCCAACCTCGTGCTGCTCGTCGTCGACGCCTCCGGCTCCATGGCGGCGCGACGGCGCATGCAGGAGGTCAAGACCGCGGTGCTCTCTCTGCTCATGGATGCCTACCAGCGGCGCGACCGCGTGGGGCTGGTGACCTTCCGCGGCACCGGCGCCGAGCTCGTCGTGCCCCCGACCTCCTCGGTCGAGGTCGCGGCCGCGCGCCTGCACGAGGTGGGGCATGGCGGGCGCACCCCGCTCGCCGAAGGGCTCGTCCTGGCGCACCGCGTCGTGGCCCGGGAGCGGATCCGCGACCGGCACCAGCGGGCCCTCATCGTGCTCGTCACCGACGGCCGCGCGACCGTCGGGCGGGACGCGGTCGCGCGGGCCCGGCAGGTCGCCGACCGCTGGCCCGGCACCCACACCGTCCTCATCGACTGCGAGACCGGGCCGGTGCGCCTCGGACTGGCCGCCGACATCGCGCGCCGGATGGGCGCCGAGCACCTGCCTCTGGAGCAGGTCGCCGCCGGCTCCATCGTCGACATCGTCACCGACCGAAAGGCCGCCTGATGGCACAGGGACAGCCCCCCGTCAACCCCGGCGACGGCCGCACCACGCGGCAGCGCCGGCACAGCCCACTGCTCGTCGTCCACGCCGGCGAGGGCAAGGGCAAGTCCACCGCCGCCTTCGGCCTGGCCCTGCGGGGGTGGAACCAGGGCTGGTCGATCGGGGTCTTCCAATTCGTCAAGTCCGCCAAGTGGCGCATCGGCGAGGAGGCGGCCCTGATGGCCCTCGACCAGGTGCACCGCGACACCGGCCAGGGCGGCCCGGTGGAGTGGCACAAGATGGGCGCCGGCTGGTCCTGGTCGCGCAAGGCGGGCACCGAGGAGGACCACGCCGCCGACGCCCGTGAGGGCTGGGCCGAGGTCCGGCGCCGGCTGGCCGCCGAGCAGCACGCGCTCTACGTGCTTGATGAGTTCACCTACCCGCTGAAGTGGGGGTGGATCGACATCGAGGAGGTGCTGGAGACCCTGCGGGACCGGCCGGGCTACCAGCACGTCGTCATCACCGGGCGCGACCCCCACCCGGACCTGCTCGCGGCCGCCGACGTCGCGACCGAGATGACGAAGCTCGCCCACCCCTTCGACCGGGGACAGAAGGGCCAGAGGGGCATCGAGTGGTAGCGGCGGCCCCCGCCGCGCCTCCCACCGACCTGCCCAGGGTGGTGGTCGCCGCCCCGGCCTCGGGGCAGGGCAAGACGACCGTGTCGGTCGGGCTGATGGCGGCCCTCACCGCGCGCGGGCTCACCGTCGCCCCCGGCAAGGTCGGACCGGACTACATCGACCCTGGCTACCACGCGCTCGCCACCGGCCGCCCCGGACGCAACCTCGACCCGTGGCTCGTGGGTGCCGAGCGGGTGCCGGGGCTGCTGGTCCACGCAGCGCGCACGCCGACGGTCGCCGACCTCAGCGTGGTGGAGGGGGTCATGGGCCTCTTCGACGGGCGCAACGGGACCGACGGCGAGTCCTCCACAGCCCACGTCGCCCGGCTCCTGGGTGCACCGGTCGTGCTCGTCGTCGACGCGGGCCACGCCTCGGGGACGGTCGCTGCGACCGTCCACGGCCTGCGGACCTTCGACCCGCGCGTGCAGGTCGCCGGGGTCGTCCTCAACCGCACCGGCTCGCCGGGGCACGCGGCGGAGGTCACCCGCTGGGTCGAGCAGCTGGGCCTGCCCGTGCTCGGCGCGCTGCCACGTGACGCCGCCATCAGCGCCCCCTCCCGGCACCTGGGGCTCGTCCCCGCCGCCGAGCGCGCGGACGCCGCGGCCGCGCTGGAGCGGCTCGCGGAGCGGACGGCCCGTCACATCGACCTCGACGCCGTCCTCGACATCGCCCGTTCGGCTCCCCCGCTCGACGCCGAACCGTGGTCGCCGGAGGCCGGGTCGGTCGCCGGCCGGGGTGGTCGCCGCCCGGTCGTCGCCGTCGCCGGAGGTCGCGCCTTCACGTTCCGGTATGCCGAGACCGAGGAGCTCCTGCGCGCGGCGGGATGCGACGTCGTCACCCTCGACCCCGCCGTCGACCGGGCGCTGCCGGCCGGCGTCGCCGGGCTCTACCTCGGCGGCGGCTTCCCGGAGGTGCACGCCGCGGCGCTGTCGACCAACACCGGCCTGCTCGCCGACCTGCGCGACGCCGTAGCGGCCGGCCTGCCGACGGTCGCCGAATGCGCCGGCCTGCTCTACCTGACCGAGTCGGTCGACGGCCACCCGTTCGCCGGGGTCGTGCCGGCCGCGGCGGCGATGGCGCCGCGGCTCACGCTGGGCTACGCGGGCGCCCGCACCGCCACCGACTCCGTGCTCGGCCCGGCCGGCACGACCGCGACCGGCCATGAGTTCCACCGCACGGTCACCGACCCGGCGTCCGGCCAGCAGTCGGGCCGCCGTGGAGCGGGGGCCGCCTGGACGTCCGAGCGCGGACCGTCCGGCTTCGCCCTCGACCCCGCCGGCACCGGCCGGGCCACCGTGCACGCGGCCTACCTGCACACCCACTGGGCCGGGCACCCACATCTGGCGCGGAGCTTCACGCAGGCCGTCGCCGAGCACGACCACGCCGGACTCGCCGACCGTGTCCTCCCCCCGCGCCCCTCACCCGCCCCCACCGGAGGCGCGGAAGCCGGTGTCGTGCAGGGCGGTGTCGCGGAAGCCCTCGCCCCGGCGGCCACCGACGGCACCGACCTGACGCACCACGGCGACCGGGAGACCGCCCCCGACCTGGTTGACCTCGCCGTCAACGTCCGCCTGCCCGAGCCGCCCGCCTGGCTGGCCGAGGTCGTCGCCAGCACCACGCGGCAGCTCGCGGCATACCCGGACCCTGCCCCCGCCCGGGCCGCCCTCGCGCGCCGGCACGGCGTGGCGGAGGACCTGGTGCTGCCGACGGCGGGCGCCGCAGAGGCCTTCACGTTGCTCGCGCGGGCGGGTCTTGGAGCTCGGGCGCTCGTCGTGCACCCGCAGTTCACAGAGCCCGAGGCGGCCGTGCGCCGGGCGGGGCTGGACGTGGAGCGGCACCTGCTCGACCCCGGCGACGGCTTCCGGCTCCACCCCCAGGCCGTGGGACAGGCCGACCTGGTCCTCGTCGGCAACCCGACCAACCCCACGGGCGTGCTGCACCCCGCGCGAACCCTGCGCGACCTCCACGCCCGCACCGGCGGGGTGCTCGTCGTCGACGAGGCCTTCCTTGACGAGGTGGTCGACGGCGAGCGCGAGAGCCTGATCGCGCCCTCCATGCCGGAGGTGCTCGTCCTACGCAGCCTGACGAAGACCTGGGGCCTGGCGGGCCTGCGGGTCGGCTACGTCGTCGGGGACCCGGCCCTCGTCGCGCGACTCGCGGCGCAGCAGCCGCCGTGGTCAGTGAGCACCCCCGCACTGGCCGCCATGGTCGCCACCGCCGCGCCCTCCGCGCTGGCCGAGGCCGGGCGGCTGGCCCTGGAGCTCGAGCCGTGGCGGCGCCACCTCGCCGCCGGGCTCGGGGCGCTGGGCGTCGAGGTGGTGCCCTCCGAGGCGCCGTTCCTGCTCGCCCGCGTCGGCCGCGGCGTCCGGGAGGCCCTCCGGGCCCGGGGGTATGCCGTGCGCCGCGGCGACACCTTTCCCGGCCTGGACGCCACCTGGGCGCGCATCGCCGTGCGGGACCCCCTGACCATCGACGGCCTGCTGCGCGAGCTGCGTGCGGTGCTGGCCGACCGGGCGGTCACGCCCGCCCGCGACCTTCCGCAGGAGGACTAGTGCAGACCGAGCCCACCGCGGGGTGGCCCCTACCCGGCCGACCCGAGTCGGCGCTGGTCACCCGACCCGGCCCCCGGGCCAGTGAGACGGTGCACGCACTGCTCGACCGCGGCCTGCGGGTCACCGTGGCCACCGGCTCCCCCGACGCGCGCCTGCGCGACCTGGCGGGGCGCGGCCTAGTGGCCCTGGCGGACCCCGGCGCCACAGACCTTGCGGACTTCGATGTCGTCATCCGGGACACCGCGCACCTGCACGGAGGCGACGCCGACGCACCTGGCCGGTGCGACGCCCAGCCTGGACGGCAGCGCGGCGAGGTGCTGCTCGTCGGCGGTGGGCCCGGTCCCCTCGGCCTGCTGACGCTCGCCGGCGCCGAGGCGCTGCGCGCCGCCGACGTCGTCGTCTACGACCGGCTGGCGCCCTTGGGCGCCCTCGACCTCGCCCCCGCCGACGCCGAGCGGGTGCCGGTCGGCAAGATCCCGCGCGGGGAGTTCACCCCGCAGGAGCAGATCAACGCGATCCTGGTGGACCGTGCCCGGCAGGGCGCCACGGTCGTGCGGCTCAAGGGCGGGGACAGCTTCGTCTTCGGCCGCGGGGGCGAGGAGTGGCTCGCGTGCGCGAGTGCCGGGATCCCCGTCCGGGTTGTCCCCGGGGTGACGTCGGCGGTCGCCGTGCCCGGCCTGGCGGGCGTGCCGGTGACCCACCGCGCGGTCACGCCGGGCTTCGTCGTCGTCTCTGGACACGTCGGTCCGGACGACCCCCGCAACCAAGTGGATTGGGCGGCCCTGGCCGGGGCCGGCCTGACGATCGTGGTGCTCATGGGCGTGGCGACGCTGGCCGCGATCGCGGAGCGGCTCGTCGTCTGCGGGCTGCCCGGCGACACGCCCGCCGCCGTCGTCGCCGACGGCGGCCTGCCCTCACAGCGACAGGTGACCGCGCCGCTGGAGCAGGTCGCCCAGGCCGCCCAGCAGGCGGGGCTCGGAGCACCGGCGGTGGCCATCATCGGCCCCACCGTCGCGGCGTTGACGCCCGGCTGAGCCGGGCGCTACGAAGATGTCGCGCCACGCGAGACTATCGGCACCAGCCCGCCAATTGTGCTGCGCCACCACGCTCTGCAGGGACGGAGGAGCAAGACCGCATGTGCAGTCCGGCCGAGGCTGACCGCTCGGTCTGCGATGCCGACACCCGACGGGAGTGAGCGGCACACCTATATCAGGGTTTCAGGCGGTCACCGCTCCGCCCACCGTACTGAGCCCCTTCCGCCCGCACCAAGGCACGGGCCACGGCCACGGCCAGACCCAGCAGGGCACGCTGTGCCACCAGGTGTCGGCGAGGCGCTGCTGGGCCGGTGGGTCGCGGCTCAGCGGGCCAGGATGGATGATCCGCCTGGTGCGCGGGATCCGACGAGGGCGCCGAGCTGGAGCGGCTGCGGACTGAGACTCCTCTGCTGCAGATCGGCAGTGGGTTCCAAGAAGGCAGCGGCAGAACGTCGCAGGTAGTGAGGGTCAGCGGGGGTTTGGGCACCACGGTGAAGAACAGGTTGAGGTCGTACACCTGCGCGATCCGTGTTCGATCGGACACGAGCCTCGGTGAATTCCAAGTACTCATCAACCAGTCATTCGCCCAGCGGGGGCGCCGGCCTGCGCGCGGGCGGCGACCTCGTGTCACCGACAGACGGTTGCCAGGTTATGCGGCACACCAAGACCCGCGATATCTGTGGGCCGGCTGGCAGGAGCCCAGTTCGGCCGTGGCGCCGCTCTTCACCTTTCCGCTTGAGGGTCAGCGAGATGCGGCATACGGGGGGCGCGAGACCTGGGCGGCGAGGTAGCGCTCGCGGAGCGGAGCGTCGGCCGCGAGCGCGACGACCGTGAGAGCCATGGCCTTCGCGGAGTCGACCGCAGCGTCGACCGCCTCCGACGTGGACGCCGCGGCGGCGAACTCGGCCGTATGCAGTGACGCGTCGGTGCCGCGGATGCTGACAGTGGGATGCAGACTCGGGACATATCTCGAGACGTTGCCCATGTCTGTCGAGCCGCCAGGCACGGGCTGGTCGGCAGGGTCGAGCGGTCGACCAATCTGGGCCATCGCCTCGGCGAAAAGGAGCGTGAGACCGGCATCCTGCTCTACCTGCTCGTACAGCGGTTCTGTCTCGGTGATCTCGACCGTGCAGCCGGTCGCGATCGCCGCGCCTTGGAAGCAGTCGCGTACGCGCGCCTCCACCGCCGCTTCAGCCTCGACGTCGGGGCCGCGCACCTCGAAGTCGACCACGGAGAGTGCGGGGATGATGTTCGTCGCGACGCCGGCCTCGCGGATGAACGCGCTCAGGCGCATCCCGTCGGGGACCTGCTGGCGCAGCATCCCGATCGCGACGAGCGAGAGCGCAGCAGCGTCGCCGGCGTTGACGCCCTTCTCGGGGGCGGCGGCGGCGTGCGACGCACGACCGCGGAATGTCGCACGCAGGCGATGCACTGCACTGCGGTCAACTCGGTCGGGCCAGCGGTCGGGGCCGCTGGAGGGGTGGACCATGAGCGACACGGTTGCCGTATCCCAGGCGCCGCGCTCAAGCATCAACTGCTTGCCCGCGCCGTGCTCCTCGGCGGGCGTTCCAAGCAGCACCACACGAACGCCCAGCATGTCGGCGAGCGGCGCAAGCGCGATCATGGCGCCCAGGGCGCCAGCTGCGATGACGTTGTGCGCGCACGCGTGCCCGATCTCGGGCAGTGCGTCGTACTCGGCGCACAGCACGACCTCGAACGGCCCCGATCCGGCGACCGCGCGGAAGGCGGTCGACAGATCGTGCACACCCGTCTCGACCGCGACCCCCTGCCCCTCCAGCACTGCTGACAACCGGGCGACGGCGCGGTGCTCGGCGAACGAGAGCTCAGGGTCGGCGTGCAGCGCATGTACGACCTCCGCCAGAAGCGGGCGCACGGCATCGACGGCTTGGAGCACGAGTGCGCGCGGAGTGCCAGTCATGAGAACTCGCCCGGGAAGTGGCATTCGGCAGAGTGGGTCGCTTTCAGGTCGATACGCGGCGGGGGGACTTCGGCGCAGATGTCGCGGGCGATCGGGCAGCGCGTCCGGAACCGGCAGCCGCTCGGCAGGTCGGTCGCACTTGGCGGGTCACCGGCGAGCACGACGCGCTCGCGGAGAGCATCGGCGGTGCCGGCCTCGGGCGAGGCAGAGATGAGAGCAGTCGTGTACGGATGCAGGGGATTGGCGAACAGCGCGTCAGTTGGGCCGATCTCGACGATACGTCCGAGATACATGACAGCGACCCGTTGTGCGACCTGGCGGACGATCGGCAGGCCGTGCCCGATGAAGAGGTAGGTGAGCGACAGACGCTCGCGCAGCTCGACCAGCAAGTTCGAGATCTGCGCCTGCACCGACACGTCGAGGGCGGAGACCGGCTCGTCCGCGAGGATGAAGGCCGGGTTCACCGCGATCGCCCGGGCGATGCCGATGCGCTGCCGCTGACCTCCGGACAGCGACTTCCCGCCCGAATCAGCCCGAGCGGGGTCGAGACCCACGAGCTCGAGCAGCTCGGCGACGCGTTCTCTGCGTGCGCGACCGCGCAGGCCCTCGAACACGGCGAGCGGTTCACCTATGACCTCGCCCACCGTCATCCGCGGGTCGATCGAGCCCACGGGATCCTGAAAGACGACCTGCATGTTGCGCCGGAGCGGGCGCAGGCGGCGGTCGGGCAGATGAGTGATGTCCTGGCCGTCAAAACGCACGGTCCCCTCGGTGACCTCGAGCAGGCGCACGGCGAGTCGCCCGAGGGTTGACTTGCCCGATCCGGACTCGCCGACCAGTCCGACCGTCTCACCACGGGCGATGTCGAGCGACACATCGTCGACGGCACGGAGCGTCGCGTGCCGGGTGCGCAGCGCCTTGGTCTGCGAGATGCGGTAGTGCTTCGACACCGACCGCAAGCTCACGAGCGCATCTGACGACCCGGGCACGGCGGAGGCGGTGCGGGCGTCGAGGCTCATGAGGTGCTCCAGTCCTGGAGGTGACGTTCCTGTCCGGGGTGCCAACACGCAGTGTCGCGGCCGGCGACCGGCGCCAACGGCGGGTCGAGTTCGGCGCACTTCGCGGTGGCCATTGGACATCGTGGATGAAAGGCGCAGCCACTGGGCAACTGCGAGGGGTGCGGCACCGCCCCGCCGATGGTGGGAAGGATGGTGCGGCGTTCGCCCGCGAGGCTCGGGATGCACGCGAGCAGCCCACGTGTATACGGGTGCTGGCCACTGTCGAAGATCTCCGGGGGGGTGCCGTACTCGACCACGCGCCCGGCGTACATGACCGCGATGCGGTCGGCGAGGCGCGCCGCGACACCCATGTCATGGGTGACTAGGAGCATCGACATGTCGCGCTCTCGGCGCACGTGCTCGACGAGGTCAAGGATCTGCGCCTGGATGGTGACATCGAGCGCCGTCGTCGGCTCATCGGCGATCAGGAGGCGGGGCTTTCCGGCCAGGCCCATCGCGATCATGACGCGCTGGCACATGCCACCCGACAGCTGGAACGGATAGCTGCGCAGTACCCGGTCGCCGTCGCGGATGCCCACGTCGGCGAGCAGTCGTTCCATGTGCGGGCGCATGCCGCCCTCGACCTTGGCGCCAGCACGCACGAGCGACTCACGCAGCTGCGACTCGACGGTGTAGACGGGGTCTAGGGAGCTCATCGGCTCCTGGAAGATCATCGACATCTCGGTGCCGCGGAGGGCCCGGAAGCGGTTCTCCGGCATACCGATAAGTTCCTGGCCGTCGTAGCGAAGCGAGCCCGAGACGCTCATCGCGCGATCGCGCTGGGTGAGCCCCATGATCGTGCGTGCCAGCACCGACTTGCCCGAGCCCGACTCCCCGACAAGGCACACGATCTCGCCCGCGCCGATGGCGAGTGATCCTTCGCGCACGAGCGCGATGGAGCGGCCGTTCTTGCGCACCTCGACGCGCACGCCGTCGAGCTCGAGGAGAGGTGTGGTGCTCATTCGGTGTCCAGACGGTCGCGAAGCCAGTCGCCGAGAATGCTCAGCGCGATGACGGTCAGAGTGAGGATGACGCCGGAGATGGTGGTGATCCACCACGCGACGTTGAGGAAGGGCTGGCCGCGGGCGATCGTCGTCCCCCAGTCGGGGATGCCGCTCGAGGCTCCGGCGCCGAGGAAACTCAGAGCCGCGGCGGCCACGATCGACGAGCCGATCTCGATCGTGGCTAGCACGATGATGGGCGCCAGCGAGTTGGGCAGGATATGGGTGCGGAGAATCCTGCCGTGCGAGAGCCCAGTGGCGCGAGCCGCCTCGATGAACAGCCGGGACCTCACCGAAATCACCTGGCTGCGCATGACCCGCGCGAACGACGGAATGTTCCCGACGCCGACTGCGATAATGATGTTCCGCACGCTGGGCCCGAGTGCGGCGGCGATCACGAGGGCCAGCAGGATGCCGGGGAAACACATCAGGATGTCGATGAGCCGACCGATCACCATGTCGAGGCGGCCGCCCCAGTAGCCGGCGATCATGCCGATGCTGCCCCCGATGATAAGAGAGAGCACCGTAGCCGCGAGCCCGATGAAGATCGAGATACGGGCGCCGTGCACGAGCAGTTCGAAGACGCTGCGGCCGAACTGGTCGGTGCCGAGCAGGGTGGCTCCCGGCGCCTGAAGGATCCGGTCGGGCTGGATTTGCAGCGGGTCGCCCGGTGCGATGACGTTCGGGACGAGAACGCAGGCAAGGATCGCGACAAGCCACGCCACGGCGAGGATGAGCACGACGCGTGCCGCAGAGGCGCCGCGAAACAGCGAGCGGCGTCCCGCGTCCGCGGTAGTGAGGTTCTCGGCAAGGACGGTCATAGTTCCTCCGTGCTCACCGTCGGGCCCCGACCACGGCGCTCCGCACGCGCGGGTCGATGTAGGCATAGGAGAGGTCGACGACGATGTTGATGACGATGTAGATCACGGCGATCACGAGCACTACGCCTTGGATCACCGGGAAGTCGTTGTTGGCGACCGCCTGCACGAGCACCTGCCCCAGCCCGCGCCGGGCGAAGACTGTCTCGACGATGACCGCGCCAGCTATCAGTGCGCCGAGCTGGAGGCCCAGCACCGTGACCGCGGGGATGACCGCGTTGCGCAGCACGTGCTTGACCATGACCACCCGGGGGCGCAGGCCCTTCGCGTAGAGCGCCAGCACGAAGCTGTCATCCATCGTCTCGATCAGGCTGTTGCGCACCACGCGGGCGATGACGCCCGATGCGGACAGACCCAGGGTGATCGCGGGCAGGATAAGGAACTTCAGGCCGTCCGTTCCGGTCGCCGGCAGTAGTCGCAGCCCGAACGCGAAGATGACGATGAACACCAGCCCCAGCCAAAAGTTCGGCATGGCGGTGAACACGAGGCTCAGCACGCGGATGAGGGTGTCGGGCCAGCGGTCGCGCTGGATAGCCGCGAGTGCTCCGAGACTGATCCCCACGACGGCGGAGACGAGCGCCGCCGCCGACGCGAGGATGAGCGTGGGAGCGATCTGGCTGGCGATCATGCTCCCGACGGTCTGACGCGTGACGTACGACGTACCGAGGTCGCCGGTGAAGATCGACCCGAGGAAGTGCAGGTACTGGATGAAGGGCGGGTCGTCGAGGCCGAACTGCTCGCGCAGTGCGTCGGCGACCTCGTCACTGCCCTGGGACACGCCGATGAGGACCGAGACCGGGTCACCCGGCAGGAGCCGAAGCGCTACGAACAGAATGACCGTGACGCCCAGCAGGGTGGGGATCGCCGCAAGCAGGCGGCGCACGACATAGCGGGGCATCACGGTCTCCAGTGGCGGTGTTGGTCCTCGAGCGGATCAGCTCGAGGGCAGTTGCACGTCGTACAGCATCGGGTAGCCGATGCTGAAGGACAAACCCGTGATGCCGGCCTTGCTGGCGATGGTGTAGACGGGCACGTACATCCCGATCGTGTAGGCGTTCTCGATCACAATGTCCTGCACCTCTTCATAGATTGCGGCACGGGCGTCTGCGTCGGTCTCGGTGCGGCCCTCGGCCAGGAGTGCGTCCAACTCGGAGTCCTCAATGTGACTGAGGTTGAACGTCGCCTGCTCGGGCGTGGGGATGTTCGAGCTGAGAAGGGTGTTCGCCAGCACGTTCGGGTCCGCATTGCTATAGCTGAGCGTCGCCAGCGCGTAGTTGCTG
Organism: Ornithinimicrobium pratense; assembly: GCF_008843165.1. Classification (NCBI taxonomy): domain Bacteria; kingdom Bacillati; phylum Actinomycetota; class Actinomycetes; order Micrococcales; family Ornithinimicrobiaceae; genus Ornithinimicrobium; species Ornithinimicrobium pratense. The sequence goes on from NZ_CP044427.1 coordinate 2,808,328, forward strand.
TTCTGGCGGTCCGCCTGCAGCGGCGCGTTCGCCTGGAACGCGAGGTCGACCTCGATGCCGACGTCGGCGAGGTTGGCCGCGATGAACGAGCCGTAGTCCTGCTTCTTCTGCACGCTCGGGTCCGACTCGATGTAGCGCAGGACCAGACGCTCGCCGTTCTTCTCGCGGATGCCGTCAGCTCCTTCGATCCAGCCGGCCTCCTCGAGCAGCTCGGCCGCGAGCTCGGGGTCGTACTCATACGCGCCCTCAGCCGAGTCGGAGTAACCCGGGGTCACCGGGGTCAGCAGGCCCCACGCGTAGTCGTACGCGCCGAAGTACAGAGACTGCACGGCGGTCTCCCAATCGACGGCCGCGCGGATGGCCTTGCGCACGTTGACGTCGTCCAGACCGGGCTGAGACTGGTTGAGGAACAGTTGCGCGGTGGTGCCGGGCTGTGGCTCGCTCAGCAGGTCGAGCGTGGTGTCGGCGTCGACCGCGGTGAACTCGGTTTCCGGCACCACACCGATCATGTCGACCTCACCCGCGCGAAGCGACCCGATGCGCACGGTGGCGTCGGGGATGATCTGGAAGACCAGCTTGTCAAGGTAGGCGGGGCCTTGGTGGGCAGCGGTTGCCGGACCCCACTGGTAGTCCTCGTTGCGCACCATCGTGACTCGGTCGTTCGGGGTGTAGGACTCAACGACGAACGGACCCGACCCGACGGGCGCCTGCGCGAACTCGGCCGCGCCCATGGTCTCCACCGCGGCGGGCGAGGCGATGCCGAGGAACGTCGACGAGGCATAGTTGAGGAACGGCACGAACGGCTCGGTGAGCGAGATCGTCGCCGTGAACTCCTCGGTGGCCTCGCACCCGGCGTACGGGCCGAGCATTGGCTTAGCCCCGAGCGACCCGTTGGCCGGGTCGGCGATGCGATCGAAGTTGAAGCACACGGCCTCCGCGTTCAACGGAGTGTCGTCACTGAACATGACGTCGTCGCGAAGAGTGAAGACGTACTGCTCACCATCGTCCGACACCTCCCACTCCTCCGCTAGCCAGGGCTGGACGGCGCCATCGGCGTCGAGCGAGACGAGCGAGTCGACGACCTGGCGCAGGACGCGACCTTCCTGCGCCGCGCCAGCCAGGTTTGGGTCGAGCGAGTTCAGCGGGGTGTCGAGCGCGTAAGTGAGGGTGCCGCCTTCGGCGGGCCCGGCGGTCGAGCCACCGTCTCCTGGCGCGCTGCATCCGGTGATGGTCGCAGCCGTGACCATGAAGGCCGCGGCGCCGAGGGACCGGCGGGAAGGTGTGATCACGGATGCTCCTAATGAGTCGGGAAGGGGTCGGGCGCGGCGAGCGCGGCTCGGGTGCTCGCTCACGCTAAGGGATCGATTCATCCGATGACTATCCGATCCGACGGACCGAAACCAAATCGTGACCTTCGGGCGACAACCCCGCACCATGCGGACGTTCCGAGGTACCGCGCCTGAGGCTCGCGCATCGAGAGCACCACCCAACGGTCCTCGTTGAGGACAGAGATCCGATGACTGATCCGATTTGAGTTCCTGCGCGTCGCGCAGAAGGACGACAGCTTCGGTGTGGGGTGCACCGCGGCCCCTCGGCGGAGGACATCGCCTCCGGGTAGGTCTCGTATCCACCCGCGCTCGGGCGGGCGCGGGTGGATGGCGGTGGCGTCATCGACCATCACGCCACCGCCCTTGGGTCGTCGGATGTTACGGGGCGTCGCGCGCGGACGCCCCGTGTCACATCGGAAGGGTAGACAGCGGTTTCGATGGAGCGATCCTTGCATCCCCATGCACCGGAGGCAACCAGACGACACGCTGCCCGCGACCGATACGTAGATCAAAGTCGCTGCTATTAGTCATATTGATCATTTTCCTCCTCCTTTGTGGCAAGTTTTTGACTGGACGTGACGAAGCTGCCCGCTCGTGGCCCACTTCGACCGTTTCCTCCTGCGTGCTCGGACTCTCGGGCGGGTTGCCCGATTGGTCGGATCACTTATGGTGGCGGACACACCCACCGATCGAAGGACGAAAGTTGATGCCCACCGCACGTGCCACCGCCGACTGGTTCACCGACAACCGCCTGGGCCTCTTCGTGCACTGGGGGATCTACGCCATCCCCGCGCGCCATGAATGGGTCATGAACCGGGAGGAGATCGACCCAGCCACGTACGCGAGGTATGCCGAGTTCTTCGACCCCGACCTGTACGACCCGCGTGCGTGGGCCCGCGCGGCGAAGGCCGCCGGCATGACCTATGCGGTCATCACGACCAAGCATCACGACGGCTTCTGCATGTGGGACACGGCGACTACCGACTACAAGGTCACGAACACGCCCTACGGCAGCGACACCCTGCGCGAGTTCGTTGACGCCTTCCGCGCCGAGGGCCTGCGGATCGGGTTCTACTTCTCTCTGCTGGACTGGACGCACGAGCACTTCCCGATCGATGCGCTGCACCCCCTGCGCAACCACCCCGACCGTGACGCCATCAACGCCACACGCGACATGGCGCAGTACCGCACGGTGATGCACGAGCAGGTGCGCGAGATCCTGACGGGTTACGGCGAGATCGACATCCTTTTCTTCGACTACTCGTACGACAACCGCGAGCACGAGGGGATCTGGAATGGGAAGGGCGCTGCCGACTGGGGCTCGCCCGAACTGCTGGCGATGGTGCATGAGCTGCAACCCGGCATCATCGTCAATGACCGTGCTGGCCTTCCGGGCGCCTTCGTCACCCCCGAGGAGTACCAGCCGAGCGCCCCGGTGCAGGTGGACGGCAAGGAGGTGCCGTGGATCGGTTGCCAGACGATGGACGGCAGCTGGGGTTACTTCCGTGAGAAGCCTCGTCCCAAATCGCCCGATATTGTGTTGAACCTGCTCATCGACAGCGTCGCCAAGGGCGGTGGCCTTCTGCTCAACGTCGGGCCCACGGCACGGGGCGAGCTCGACGACCTCGCCTCCGGTGTGCTGGCCGGCCTGGCTAAGTGGATGAGGTACAACCGCCGTTCGATCGTAGGCGCCGGTGCCACGTCACTGACCGCACCGCCGGACGCGCGCTACACGCGGCGGGGCGACCGCCTCTACCTGCATCTGTTGTCGTGGCCGTACGCGCACGTGCACCTCGCGGGGCTCGCCGGCAAGGTACGCCACGTGTGTTTCCTCCACGACGGAGCTGAGGTGCGCACCGCCGTCTTCAAGCCCGGGGCCGCAGCCGTGCATACCAAGCAGGGCGGTCAGCCTGAGGGCACCCTCACGCTGAAGCTCCCCGTGGGCCGGCCCGGCGATACGGTGCCGGTGATCGAGATTCTCCTGACCCCCGAAGCCTCCGCTGAGCTCACATAAGTCGTTAGGATCACTCCGCGCGCCCGACGCACACGAGGAGGCGACCGTGGCCGACGAGCGGCTGGATGACATCGACGTGCGAATTCTGCGCGTGCTCAGCGCGCACCCGCGCGCGAGCGTCACTCGCATTGCCGAACTGGCGCGCCTCGCGCGCGGTACGGTCAACACGCGGCTCGCGCGGATGGAGTCCATCCTGAGCCCGTACGAGCGACGGGTGCCCCCGGCCTCCCTCGGCCTCACCCTCACCGCCTTCGTGCAAGTGCAGGCCGTGGCGCTGATCGGCGACGAGCTGGCGACCGGGCTCGCCGACATCCCTGAGGTGATCGAGGCCTTCGGCACGTCGGGTGACTGGAGCGTTCTCGTGCGGATCGCGGCCCACGACGCCGCCGACCTGTACCGCGTGAATGAGCGCATTCAGGCCATCGCGGGGGTCGAGCGCACCGCGCTCACCCTGGCGATGCGTGCGCTCGTCGCGCCGCGGATGGCTCCCCTGCTCGACGGCTACGCCGCGGACTGACTCACGCGCCGCCAGAGCGCGCCCAGTCTAGGAGCGACGGTACGACCCGGTCGACGAACTGGTCGACGTGGGAAGTGCTCGTGTATGCGTGCGGGGCAACACGCAGGTACCCACGGCCGCCGAACGAGGTAGGTGCCGTGGCGGAGCGATGCTCGGCCTTCAGCCGGTCACGCACGTGGTGGGCCGAGGCAGGGGTCGTTGCCAGCGGGCCGGGCAGGCGCACAAGGCGGATCTGATCGACCGGCATCCCGACGGGAACGTGATGGTCCTCCCCGGTCACCGCGGCGAAGGCGTCTGCGATGCGTTGGACGGCGTACGCCGCCATCGCGCCCGCGTGCGCTCGCACCGCAGGCCATCCCCACGTCTCGCTGATGAAATCGACCGCGCGCACCGCTGCGAGCGGGGCAGTCCCGTCGACGGTGCCCTGGTGGTCGAAGCGTTCGGGAAACCCCAGGGAGGCCCCCCATGAGTCGATCACTGGATGCAGGTCGTCGCGCAGGTCGCTCGTGGGCACCACGACGGCGGTGCCGCGGGGCGCACAGGCGAACTTGTGTAAGTTGCCGACCCAGGTCACCTTGGCCTCGGGCACCGGTCGCCCGATCAGACCCGGCGCGTGGGCACCGTCGACGAGCACGCGGATGCCGCGTTCCGCAGCCGCGCACGCGACCCGCTCGACCGGGAGCCGCCGCGCGGTCGGCGACGTGATCTGGTCGATCAGCACAAGGCGCGTGCGAGGCGAGAAGGTGGAGATGATCCGCTCGGCGGCCTCGTGCTCATCTGCGTCCAGCGGCACCGCGGCGGTGACAACCTTGCCGCCCCAGTGGCGCGCGAGTCGTTCGGCACCCATCGTGACGGCGCCGTAGCCGTGATCGGTCACGACGATTTCGCCCCCAGGCTCGTGCGGAAGCGAGCCGAAGACCGCACTCGCGCCGGCGCTGGCGTTCGGGACGAAGGCGAACCCCTCGGCCTCCAGTCCGAGGAACGGCGCGAGCTCGGCCCGGGCGGCGGCCATCCGCGCCGGCAGCGTGATGAACCAGCCGACCGGGTCGGCTTCCATCTCGTCCCGCAGGCCTTGCTGCGCGGCGAGCGCGATACGGGGCACCGCGCCGTACGAGCCGTGGTTCAGGTGAAGGATGCCGGGGTCGAGAGGCCATGCGTCGAAACCGGTACCCGCTGGCCCGAGGGGTCGAGGCGTCGTGCCGCCGGATGTGGTGCGGGCGGTCAAACTCACGCCGAAGCGTTCGCGCTGAGCCTGCGCATGGCGCCGAGCGTGAGCGTGGTGAGGATTGTCGCCTGGTCGGGCAGCACGCTGTCGTCGAACCGCACCCGGTCGGAGTGGTTGTTCGGCGCGGTGGCGGGGTCAAGCTCGGGCGGGCAGGCGCCGAGCATGAGCAGGGCCCCGGGGATCCTCTGCAGGACGTATGAGAAGTCCTCAGACCCGGACCAGGGGTTCGCGGCCCGCTCGACGCGCTCCTCGCCGAACAGCTCGCGCAGGTCTGCGATCGCCGTCGACGCCGCGACGTCGTCGTTCATCGTGACGGGGCAGCTGAGGTGCCAGTCGAGTTCCGTCGTGCAGCCGTAGGCCCCGGCGATACCGTGCACGAGGCGCGGCACTTCCTCGTGCAGCTGCGCGAGCGAGGCGTCGGAGAACGTGCGCACGGAGATACCAAGGTGGGCACTTGAGGGTATCGCGTTCAGCGGGCCCTCGGTCTGGAACTGCCCGACGTTCATCACCACCGGGTCGAAGATGTTGATGCGTCGCGTGATGTAGTTCTGCAGCGCAAGAGTGATCTCAGCGCCTACCGAGATAGGGTCGGTCGCCATGTGCGGGCGCGATCCGTGCCCACCCTGGCCGTTGATGCGGATGCGAAGGTCGGTAACGCTGGCCATCATGGCGCCCTCTCGCGTGGTGATGACGCCGCGCTTGTCGGTATTGACGTGCACGGCGAACGCGGCATCGGGCAGGCGCCCGGCGGCCTCGAGCGAGCCCTCCGCAACCATGATCTTCGCCCCGCCCGGGTCCTCCTCACCCGGCTGGAACATCAGCACGACCGTGCCCGGCAGTGGGCCGAGTTCTGCAAGGGTCCGGCCAGCGCCGACGAGGCCGGCGACATGGAGGTCGTGGCCGCAGGCATGCATAAGGTCGTTCGTTGACGAGAACTCCTCGCCCGAGTGTTCCTGGATGGGCAGGGCATCCATGTCGCCGCGGAGCAGCACCATCGGCCCCTCGAGGTCACCGGGCAGCACGGCCATGATGGAGTCAAGGCTCTCGCCGAAGTGCAACTCATAGGGCAGACCCGCGAGGCCGTCGAGGATAGCCTGCCGCGTGCGCGGGAGACGGAGGCGCCGCTCGGGATGGCGGTGCAGATCGCGACGCAGGGCCATCATCTCTTCGGCCCGAGCGTGGTTCGCGGTGGCGGCGCTCGAGATGGCGGCGGAATAGTCGAATGTCGACACTTTATGCTCCTGTGCTCCGCGCGATGAACTGCGCGCATCTGTGTGGGACTAGCAGTGGGTGATCTTCGCCATGGCGAAGGTCCAGCGGTGACGGCTCAGAACCTGCTCCGCGAGGCGCGCGTATGGACAGATGACTCGCGCGCGCGCCTGCGCTTTCACCAGCTTCATTCAGGGATTTCCACACCAACGAGCCGATCCCGAGCAAGGGCATGGCGGCGAAGGCCGAGCGCAGGATCGGGGAAACGCGCGGTGGGCGAACGTGATGCCCGAGTACATCCTCCTGATCACGCAGCGCGTCATGCGTTGTCCGACGGGTGGGCGGCCAGGATCACTCTTGTGGGCGCAGACGCAGCCCTGACATGCCGCCGTCGACCTCGATGACCGTGCCGACGGTCGAGGCGGCACGAGGGCTAGCTAGGTAGGCCACGGCGTCGGCGACCTCGTCGGCCTCGACCAGCCGGCCGTGCGGCTGACGAGCGTCGAGGGCCGTGCGCTCGGCCGCTGGATCGTCGGCGGTATCGAGCAGGCGCTGAACCCACGGGGTGGCCGCCGTGCCGGGGCTCACACCGTTGACGCGAATGCCTTCCCGCACGTGGTCGGCGGCCATCTGCAGCGTGAGCGAGTAGAGGGCCCCCTTGGTCGCGCCGTAAAGGGCGCGGTTCGGAAGCCCAGCTCTCGAAGCGATGGAGCACGTATTGACGATCGCGGCAGCGGACGACTTCCGCAGCCACGGGAGAGCGGCCCGGCTCACGCGCACCGTTCCGACGACGTTGATGTCAAAAACCCGATGCCACTCCTCGTCACAGTTGTCGGCGACGGTGCCCTGCGCGCCGATGCCGGCGTTGTTGACGAGGATGTCGATGCCGCCGAAACTGTCGCCGACCTCTGCCACGGCGGCAACGACGCTTGCGTCGTCCGCGACGTCGACCCGATAACTATGGGGAGAATCCTCGACCGGCTGCACATCGAACACCGCCACGCGCGCGCCGTCGGCGCGCAGGCGCCGTACGATCGCTGCCCCGATCCCGGACGAACCGCCGGTCACGATCGCGCGGAGGCCGTCGAAGGTGCCTGCCGCCGTGTCGCCGGTCATCGGGTCACCTGCCGCTGGCGGCCCAGCCCTTCGATCTCGACCTCCACGACGTCGCCGGGTCGCAGGTACGGGAACCGGCCGGACAGCGCCACGCCCTCAGGAGTGCCGGTCATAATGAGATCGCCGGGTTCGAGCACGAGAAACTGGCTGAGCCTGTAGATGATTTCACCCACATCGAAGATGAGGTCGGTGGTAGATGAGTCCTGGCGCGGCTCGCCGTTGACCCAGCTGCGCAGGCGCAGTGACGCAGGATCGATCTCGTCGGCGGTGACGAGCCATGGACCTACCGGAGAGAAGCCTGGGAAGGACTTGCCCTTGCTCCACTGTCCGCCCGAGCGCTCCAGCTGCCACTCGCGCTCGGAGAAATCGTTGACCGACACGTAACCGGCGACGTGTCCGAGCGCCTCCTCCGGCGAAGATACATAGCTGGCCCGATGGCCGATCACGACGCCGAGCTCGACTTCCCAGTCGGTCTTCGTGCTGCCCGGCGGAATGGGCACCGCATCGTCGGGGCCACCGATCGTGTTTGTCATCTTGTGGAAGATCACGAGGTCGGTCGGCGGCGCTGAGCCCGACTCGGCGGCGTGCGCGGCGTAGTTCATGCCGACGCACACGATGGCGCTGGGCCGCGCGATGGGAGCGCCGACCCGCAGCCCGTCTGCGCCTTCGATCTCGGGTAGGGCGCCGTCGGCGAGCGCTCGCTCCACCGGCTCGAGGTCGGCGTCGAGAAAGGCCCCGTCTATGTCTGCGGTGAGAGACGACAGATCGAAAGAGCGGCCGTTCACCATCACTACCGGCGTCTCACGACCCAACTCTCCCAGACGTGCAAACTTCATACCTCTCCCTAACATCTGAACTCTCGATGGGGCGACAGCGGCCCTGGGGGCGGCATGGCCCATTTGACCGGTCTAAACATCTGATGTTTACTGAGTGCGTGCCGAACAGTATCACGTCCCTGGCGACAGCTGACATCCGATTCCCCACGTCCGCGTCACTCGACGGCTCCGACGCCATGAACCGCGATCCCGACTACTCGGCCGCCTACGTCGTGCTCGGCACTGACGCTTCCGACGGGCTCGAAGGCCACGCGCTGGCCTTCACCATCGGACGCGGCAACGACGTCCAGGTGGCAGCCATCGAGGCATTGCGCGGGCACATCGTCGGTCGTGACATCGAGGAGCTGCTGGACGACATGGGCGCCACCTGGCGCCTGCTGGTGCACGACTCGCAGCTGCGCTGGCTCGGCCCCGAGAAGGGCGTGATGCATATGGCTATCGGCGCCGTCATCAACGCACTGTGGGATCTGAAAGCCAAGCGTGCCGCCCTCCCGCTGTGGCAGCTCCTGGCGCGAATGACCCCCGAGGAACTCGCTGACCTTGTCGACTACCGCTATCTCTCCGACGCCCTGACTCGGGACGAGGCCGTGGCGCTGCTGGAGACCACGGCGGCGGGTCGCGCTGAGCGTGAGGCGATCATCCTGCGCGAGGGTTACCCCGCTTACACGACCACGCCCGGCTGGCTCGGCTACTCCGACGAGAAGCTGGCGCGTTTGTGCCGCGAGGCGATTGCCGATGGCTACCCCCAGATCAAACTCAAGGTTGGTGCCAACCTCGCTGACGACGTACGCCGCATGCGCATCGCCCGCCAGGTCTGCGGCCCTGACTTCCCCATCGCGATCGACGCGAACCAACGCTGGGACGTCGCCACGGCGATCGAGTGGATCGGTGTGCTGAGCGAGTTCCGCCCGGCGTGGGTGGAGGAGCCCACCAGCCCCGACGACGTGCTCGGGCACGCGGCGATCGCGCGCGCCGTCGCACCGATCCCGGTGGCAACGGGCGAGCACGCTCAGAACCGCGTCATCGTCAAGCAGTTCCTTCAGGCCGGCGGGCTGCAGGTGCTGCAGATCGACGCGGCACGCGTGGGTGGTGTCAACGAGAACATCGCCCACTTGCTACTCGCGGCGAAGTTCGGCGTTCGGGTGTGCCCGCACGCGGGCGGCGTGGGCCTCTGTGAGGCGGTGCAGCACCTGTCGATGTTCGACTTCGTCGCGGTGTCCGGCACGATGGAGGACCGGTTGATCGAGTTCGTCGACCATCTTCACGAGCACTTCGTCGTCCCCACCGTGGTGGCCGGCGGCCGCTACCTCGCACCCACCGCCCCTGGCGCGGGCATGGAGATGCACGCCGCATCGATCGAGTCCTACCGCCACCCTGTGCCGGTGCCCGCGTGATGGGCTGGGTCGTCTATGGTGCCGCCTCGATCGGTAACCTCTACCGACCGGTCGAGGACGACGAGGCGCAGGACGTACTCGAGGCGGCGTGGGATGCCGGCATCCGCTCGTTCGACACGGCACCGCACTATGGGCTCGGGCTCAGCGAGCGCCGGCTCGGCGCCTTTCTTCGGACGCGCGAGCGCGCGTCGTTCCAGCTTTCCACCAAGGTGGGACGGATCTTGGAGCCCCGCACCGACCCCCGGCCCGCCGACGACATGGAACACGGGTTCGCCGTCCCCGCCGACACCGTGCGACGCTTCGATCCGAGCCGCTCCGGCATCGAGCGCAGCGTCGCCGACTCGCTTGAGCGCCTCGGCCTCGACCGTGTCGACACGCTCTTGCTGCACGACCCCGACGTGTACGACCTCGATCGCGGACTGCGAGAGGGACTCCCCGCCCTCGCGACACTGCGTGACGAGGGCGTGACCGGTGAGGTCGGCATCGGCGTCAACAGCGTCGAGGCCGCCGTGCGCGCCGTCCGCGAGGGCGACATCGACGTTGTGATGATCGCTGGGCGTTACACGCTGCTTGAACAGCACGCGGCCGAGGAACTGCTGCCCCTCTGCCTCGAGCGCGGTGTCCGGATCATCGCCGTCGGGGTGTTCAACTCGGGGCTGCTCGCCGCGGCCACCCCCGCGAGCGCGCACTACGACTACGGCGCCGTGCCCGCCGATCTGGTCGAGCGCACCGAACGCCTGCGCGCGGTGTGCACGCGGCATGACGTGCCCCTTCCTTGCGCGGCTCTGCAGTTTCCCCTTCGGCACCCCGCGATCGGGCAGATCGCCATCGGCACCGCACGTCGGTCCTCCCTCGCGCAGAATGTCGAATACCTCAGGGCCCAGATCCCCGCAGCGCTGTGGAGCGACTTAGAGGCCGAGGGGCTCATTCCTCCTCAGCCGTCGATGCCGTAGAACATCCGCGCCACCTCGCGAGACACGAGCGGCCACGCCCCCTCACCCACCGTCTCGCGCACGAGCGTGACCCATTCAGCGGTGGCGACGCCGGTGCGCTCCCCCGTACTTACCGGCGAGTCACTGCCGAACATACAACGGTCGGGGCCGAAGGCGTCGACTGCCGCCCGCAGGAGATCCGGAGCGTTGCGGCGCAGCACCTCAGGTGACGACGCCTCAGCACCGAGCCCGGACAGTTTCACGAACACACCCTCCGCCGCAAGCGCCGTCAGCGACCGCGCCCATGCGCGGCCCTCGTCCGAGTGGAGCCCTGCGTCGACCGGCGGCTTGCCCGCATGATCGAGCACGACGACCGCCTCGGGGACGGAGCGCACAAGCTCGACAAGATCGGGAAGTTGCGGCCAGCGCACGCACGCGTCAAATCGCAGAGCGGCTGCTGCGACCTGTCGAAGCCCGGCTCGTAGGCGGGGAGAGCAGAAACTCTCGGCCGGAGCGTTCTGCAAGCCGTGCCGCACCCCTCGCACGAGCGGGATGGCACTCAGCCGGACGAGTCGGGCGGCCAGATCGCAGGATTCGAGGTCGATGCCCGCGACAATTGCGCGTAGACCCGGCCACGTCAGAGATGACACCCACAGCGTCTCGTCGAATGCCGACGCCGGAGCCGCGTCCGCCTCGACGAAGATCCACTCATCCACCTCGCCCGCGGCATCCTCAAGCGCACCCGGCAGGTACGGCCGGTCGAGCCCCGCCGCGCCGAGCCAGTCGTAACGGAACCGATCAGGGTCCCAGACGTGCACGTGCGCGTCGAGGATCACCTTCGCTGCCATTCGCGCTGCGCGCGCAGATCCCACACCTGCTCCAGCGGTGAAGTGCCCTCCTCACCATCGACGCCGCGGAACAGCTCGACGTAACGTCCAATGTTCGCCTGCCACCGCGCGTCCGCCGGGTCATGGCGGAGTGCTTCCTGCACCGTGTCCCAGTCGTCGCACTCGACCATGTGAAAGAGCCGACGCCCCGAGCGCCAGATCGTCCAATCCTGTATCCCGATCCGCGCGAACGTCGCCACGAGTTCGTCGGGGATCACCTCGTGATGTGTGCGGTAATCGTCGATCGCACCTTCGCGGATTTCCGAGTGCAGGGCGATGCGCATCAGCGAGCCTCCTTCAGCCAGGCTTCGACGCCGGCGACGTGCGCGGTCATGAGAGCGTGGGCAAGCGCGGCGTCGCCCTGTTTCAGCGCATTGGCGATGGCGCGATGCTCGTCGATGGTGCGCGCCACCGAACCGCTTTGGGTGATGCCTCGCCAGATGCGCGCACGCAGGGTGGTGCCCGACAACGAGTCGAGCAGTCCGACGAGGTAGGTGTTGCCGGTCGACTCGGCGATCCGCCGATGGAACTCAACGTCGTGTTCGATGAGCACCTCAAGTTCCGCGTCGGCGGGCACGGCCGCGAGGGCGGCGATGAGCTCGTCGACCTGATCGGGGGTGATCCGCCGGGCCGCGGCGGCCGCAGCCTGGGGCTCCAGCATCCTCCGCACCTCGAGCGCCTGGAGCACGAAGTCGTCGCGGTGCAGGTCGACTACGAACGCCATCACTTCAAGCAGGATGCTCGGCTGCAGGCTCGTGACGTAGGTGCCGTCGCCACGGCGCACGTCGAGCACGCCGATGACCTCGAGCGCCTTCACCGCCTCGCGCAGTGAGCTGCGCGAGAGGCCGAGCGTCTCCCCCAGTTCCTTCTCGGGCGGGAGCCGGTCGCCGGGGGTGAGCTCACCTGCCACGATCATGTCCTTGATCCTGCTGATCGCGTCATCCGTCACGGCCACGCGCCGAGTCTACCGGACACACATCCTACGTCTCGTTCGGAGGACCTCTGCCGAGAACTCGCGGCCCCAAACCTCGCGGCAAACCCGTCAGCGTGGGCACGTAGCCCACCTCGAACCACTGAGGACGATCGCCGTCACTTAAGGACGCGAATATAGCTACGCCGGTCCGTCCGGACCACGACGTGCACATCCGTCCTGGTGATGTGGGAAACCCAGTCCTCGGCTGGGAGCACGTTGTCGACATCGAGGCGACTGACCAGCGGCGTCTTCACGATGAAGTCCCATGGCCCCGCAAGGCGCGCCACAAACTTGAGGTGGTCCGCGGACCGCAGCCCGGCGGCCACCTCTTTGACGTGGCGGGGGGGGACGTCCAGCCACATCAGGACCTCCACATGGAATCCCGTGGCGGCAGGGTCGGCGACCGCCCGGACCGCGACGACCCCGTCCTCGCGCAGCTGGTCCACACGGCGCCGGGCTGTGACCTCCGAGACTCCGGCCCGGCGCCCGAGCTCCTCGTAGGTCATCCGGCCGTCCTCGCGCAGAGCGCGCACGATGGCCATGTCGGAGGGGCCCAGGCCGGCGGTGGTACCGAAGTACTCGGCGTAGGTCGAGCTCAGGCCCTCCCACATCGCAGACCGCTCTGCAGGCGTCAGGATGCCGAGGTTCCACCACCGGGCCAGGCGGAGGTACTCGATGACCGGGTAGGACTCGATGCGCTGGGCGCCCGCGGTCGCCGGCAGCTCCTCCATCAGGTGGCGAGACTCCTCTGTGCCCGCACGCAGGCTGAGCGCCGCCACGACGTCCGCGTTGCCGCTGACCACGTGCGCCCAGCCGCAATGGTCGAGGGCACCAAGCGCGGCCGAGGTCATACGCGACTGTCCGAGACCGCAGTTGATCCGGAGGACCACACCTGGTGCGGGCAGCGACACCCCCACGACCCGGACTGTGCCTGAGGCCAGGACCGCGCTTCCCCGGCGGGCCACGGTCCGCTCGTTCTCCCCCAAGACCTCAGCGATGCGAGCCCACGACGCTCGGCCGTCGATGTGCAAAGCGTCGATGATACGTCCGTCCAGAGAGCGCACTTTCAGACACCTCCCCTCTCTGTAGATTCAGATCCGGCACGAATCATGTCTGAATCTAACGATAGCGCCGAAACTCCTTGACCTCGGGTTTGATCCAACCCAAGACTGTTCCGCACCACTCCCCACCGCTGCGAGGAGGAACGATGGGCGGCTACATCCTCAAACGTGTGCTTGCGCTCGTTCCTGTTCTGGCCGTGGTCGCCGTGATCACGTTTGGGCTGATGCACATCATGCCGGGCGACGCCGCCGCAGTGATACTCGGACCGGACGCCAGCCAGGAGCGCGTCGATGCCCTGCGTGAGGAGCTCGGCCTCACCCAGCCGGTCGTCATGCAGTTCTTCACCTGGCTCGGGGCAGCCTTCCAGGGGGACCTTGGGACGTCGCTCTTCTTCAACGCGCCGGTCACCGAGGTGCTGCTGTCCGCATTGGGCCCGACGCTGAACCTAGCGATCATCGCTCAGACCCTGGCCGTGATCATCGGCGTCCCCGCGGGGATCCTGGCTGCCCGATCGCAGGGGACCAACACGGACCGCACCGTGATGGTGGGCGCACTCCTCGGCATCTCCATACCGTCCTTCCTGTTGGCTCTCTTCCTGATGCTGATCTTCGGCGTCACTCTCGGCTGGCTGCCGGTCGCCGGGTACGCGCCGCCGGAGCAGGGCATGGGAGAGTTCCTGCGCTACATCGCCATGCCGGCCGTCGCGCTGGGGGCGATGCAGGCAGCGCTCATCGCGCGGATGACGCGGACCGCGATGCTCGACACCTTCTCCCAGAACTACATGAAGACGGCCAAGGCCAAGGGCCTCAAGCGCAAGGTGCGGCTGTACAAGCACGCACTGCGCAACGCCGCCCTGCCCATCATCACCACCATCGGTCAGACCCTCGGCACTCTCATCGCCGGCGCGGCCGTGACTGAGACGGTCTTCAACATCCCCGGGATCGGCTCGCTCATCGTCAACTCGGTCGAGCGGCGTGACCTGGTCGTGATCCAGGGTCTGGTGCTCATGATTGCGGTGTCCTATGTGCTCGTGAACTTCCTGATCGACATTCTTTACAGCGTCCTGGACCCGCGGGTTCGCTTCTCGGGGGGTGACTCCTGATGACCGTCTCACAGCTGGGCCAGGCGGAGGTTCAGCCGGGCACCTCTCTGGTGCCGGGCAAGCGGCGCTCGGGTCGGTCCCGTTTCATGCGCCGTTTCGCGGCGCACCAGCTGGCCCTCACGGGGGGCGTCATCCTGGCGATCGTGGCGCTGGTAGCAGTCGTGGGCCCACTCATCACCCCGTCCCCGTATGCCATCGACGTTGCCAACCGGTTGCAGCCACCGTCGGCCGAGCACTGGTTCGGGACCGACAACTACGGCCGCGACGTCTTCAGCCGGGTGGTCGAGGGCGCGCGGGTGTCAATGATGGTGGGTGCCCTCACCGCCGCCTGCACCGCGATCTTGGGGTGTGGGATCGGCTTGTACGCCGCTTATAACCGGGTCGCGGACATGGTCCTCATGCGGGTGGCGGACGGGCTGATGGCCTTCCCCGCCATCCTCCTAGCGATCGCCATCATGGCGGCGATGGGTCAGCAAACCTCTAACGTGGTGATCGCCCTCACGATCGTCTTCACGCCCTACGTCGCGCGCATCGTGCGCTCCTCGGCCTTGGTCGTCAAGGAACAGACGTTCGTCGAGGCGCTGCACGCCCAAGGCGCGTCCACGACCCGCATCGTCTGGCTGAACATGGCCCCCAACGTGATCTCCCCGCTCATGGTGCAGGCCACCTTCGTCTTCGCCGACTCCATCATCACCGAGGCGGCGCTCAGCTTTCTCGGTGCCGGGGTCCCTCCGCCCGCGCCTTCCTGGGGGAACATCCTCCTGGACGGCAGGAGCGTGATCTACACGGCGTGGTGGATGACGCTCTTCCCCGGGCTGTTCATCATGGGCACAATCCTGTCGATCAACCTGCTCGGTGACGGACTGCGCGACCTGCTGGACCCGACATACCGCGGCAAGGGCGGTCTGAATCGCAAGGCCCAGGCCCGACGCGCCAAGGCGGCCCGGCAGGGCACCAAGGTCGCGGCGCGTCGCGCCGACGGAGGTGGCGCCCGATGAAGGAGAACCGCAACGTCCTCGAGGTGACCGACCTCCGGACAAGTTTCGTGACCGAGGACGGCATGGTGACCGCCGTGGACGGGGTGTCTTTCACCGTGGCCCGCGGGGAGGTCCTGGGCATCGTGGGCGAGTCCGGATGCGGCAAGTCGGTGACCGCCGAGTCGATCATGCGCCTGCTTGACGAGGATACGACCGTGTATGAGGGCGAGATCGTCTTCGACGGTGACGTGGACCTGCTCTCACTCGCCGACGAACGTATGCGCCCCTACCGCGGCGGTCGGCTGGGGATGATCTTCCAGGACCCGATGTCCTCGCTCAACCCCGTGTACACGATCGGCAACCAGCTGGTCGAGGCGATCCGGGCCCACGACAAGATCGGCAAGAAGGCAGCAGCCGATCGTGCACTGGAGATGCTGACCCTCACCGGCATCCCTGAGCCGAAGATGCGGTTGAAGCAGTACCCGCACCAGCTCTCGGGCGGTCAGCGTCAGCGCGTCGTCATCGCGATGGCCCTCAGCTGCCGCCCTGACCTGCTCATCGCCGACGAGCCCACGACCGCACTGGACGTGACCACTCAGGCCCAGATCCTCCAGCTGATGGAGGACTTGCGAACGGAGTTCGACACCGGCACCATCTTCATCACCCACGACCTGGGCGTCGTGGCCGAGATCTGCGACCGCGTCGTGGTGATGTACCTGGGCCAGGTCATCGAGGAGACCGACGTCACCACCCTCTTCGACGAGCCGGCGCACCCCTACACGCGGGGCCTGCTGGCCTCGACACCGTCGGTCGAGACCGACAACACCCAGGACCTGCCGACAATCAGCGGCACGGTGCCTACCTTGACGCAGGTCCCTACCGGATGCCGCTTCGCCGACCGTTGCCCGTTCGTCGAAGACGCGTGCCGGGAGCAGCCGATCGAGCTGACCACTCTTGCCGATGGCCACCGGGTCCGGTGCCGGCGCGCGGAAGAGATCCCTGCGCTGGCCGCGGAGGTCGGCTGGCAGGCCGAGGCCACTAGAGGAGGACGGGCATGACAGCCACCGGGCAGGAGGTCCCCCTGCTGTCGGCGCGGGGCCTGGTCAAGGAGTTCGTCACCCGCTCGCTGCTTGGTCTCCGCAAGGGCGCCGTCACCGCCGTGGACCACGTCGATCTGGATCTCTACGCGGGGCAGACCTACGGCTTGGTCGGGGAGTCCGGATCGGGAAAGTCCACGACCGGACGGCTGCTGCAGGGCCTGATCACCCCGACCGACGGCACTATCAGCCTCGGGGGCGAGACGCTCGACACGACGCACAAGGACGCCTGGAAGCTGCGGCGCGAGATCCAGATGATCTTCCAGGATCCGCACTCCTCCCTCAATCCCCGCCGCCGGGTCGGGGCCATCTTGACTGAAGCCATGCTCATCGTGGGGGAAAAGGACCGAACGAAGATCAAGAACCGCGTCGCGGAGTCGCTGGAGGCCGTGGGTTTCACCATGGAGCACGCCCAACGCTTCCCGCATGAGTTCTCCGGCGGCCAGCGCCAGCGGATCGGGATCGCCCGGGCACTGATGGTGCACCCCCAGGTGCTGATCTGCGACGAGCCGGTGTCTGCCCTCGACGTCTCTATCCAGGCCCAGGTCCTGAACCTGCTACGGGGGCTGCAGCGGGACCGTGGCCTGACCTACCTGTTCATCAGCCACGACATGAGCGTCGTGCGCTACCTCGCCGACCGGGTCGGCGTGATGTACAAGGGCCAGCTCGTCGAGGAGAACGACGCCCAGGCCCTCTACGAGCACCCCCAGCACGAGTACACCCAGAAGCTGCTGTCGTCGGTGCCTATCCGGCATCCCCGCGAGCGCCAGGAGCGCGTCGAGAAGCATCACGAGACCGCCCACCGCCCAGCCTCACCACCACGCAAGGAGTGACCAGTGCTACTCGAATCCTTCACGGTCCGCCGCATGACCATGGAGATGCAGACCCCCTTCACGACGAGCTTCGGGACCCAGACACACCGAGACCTGCTCATCGTGGAGGCGCGCAGCGGCGACCGCGTCGGGTATGGCGAGTGCGTGGCGGGGGGCCAGCCGTTTTACTCCGAGGAGTTCACCACCGGCTGCAACCTCATGCTGCAGGAGGTCCTGCTGCCTCTCCTGGTTGGACGCGAGATCGGTCACCCGGACGAGGTGTCCGAGATCCTTCGCCCGATCCGGCGCAACAACATGGCCAAGGCGGCGGCGGAGGGGGCGGTGTGGGACCTCTGGGCGCGGCACCAGGATGTCCCGTTGGCGTCGGCCCTGGATGATGCCCCCAGGGAACGGGTCGAGGTCGGGCTCAGCATCGGCGTGAAGGAGACCGACGCCGAGCTGATCGAAGCGGTGGGCACCGCCGTGGACGCCGGGTACCGACGGGTCAAACTCAAGATCACCCCTGGTCGGGATCTCGACATGTTGCGGGCGGTACGGCGCGAGTTCCCGGACGTCCCCATGATGGCGGACGCGAACTCCGCCTACACCCTCGATGACCTCAAGCTGTTCCAGGCGATGGACGATCTGGACCTGATGATGATCGAGCAGCCGCTCGCGCACGACGACATCGTGGACCACCGTCATCTCCAGGCGCAGATCTCCACCCCTGTCTGTCTGGACGAGTCCGTGCACAGCATCGACGATGCCCGGCACGCGATCGAGCTCGAGTCGTGTCAGATCATCAATATCAAGATCGGACGCGTGGGCGGTCTGACCGATGCCAAGCGCGTCGAAGCGCTGTGCCGTGAGCACGGCGTGGACGTCTGGTGCGGCGGGATGCTGGAGACCGGTGTGGGACGCGCTCACAACGTGGCGATCGCCGCCTCTGCCGGCTTCACCCTTCCTGGCGACACCGCGCCGTCCGCGCGCTACTGGGCCGAGGACGTCATCGAGCCCGAGGTCACGATGGATCGCGGCTACATCACGGTCCCCTCCGGGCCCGGTCTGGGCTACACGGTTCGAGGGGATCGGCTCGACGCGCTGACCACCTCGTCGTTCACGATCGATCAGGACGGTCGTTCGGCGTGACCGAGGACGAGATCATCCACGCCGACGCCTGGGAGCTGGCCGCGGCCGTGCGCTCCGGCCGGTTGGATCCGGTGGAGGTGACGACTGCCCACCTGAACCGCATCGAGGCGGTGAACCCTGCGGTCAACGCCATCGTTGACCTGCGCCCCGAGCAGGCGCTGGACCGGGCGCGGGAGCTGTCCTCGCTTCCACGGCATGAGCTGGAAGCGTTGCCCCTGGCCGGGTTGCCGGTCGCCGTGAAGGACATGATCCCGGCGGCGGGCTTCCGCCACACCCAGGGCAGCCTGGTCTTCGCCGACCGTGTCGCCACCGAGGATCACGTCGTCGTGGCCCGGATGCGGGCCGCGGGCGCGGTCGTCGTGGGCAAGACGAACACCCCGGAGTTCAGCCTCGGCTCGCACACCTTCAACAGCGTGTATGGCCTGACCCGCAACCCCTACGACCTGAACTGCTCGGCGGGCGGCAGCTCGGGCGGGGCGGCAGCCGCGCTGGCGGCTCGTATGCTCCCGATCGCCGACGGCAGCGACACCGGTGGATCCCTGCGAAATCCGGCGTCCTTCTGCAATGTCACAGCCCTGCGCCCCTCGCTCGGGAGCGTTCCCAACGTGCCCAGTTCCTATCCCTTCGGCACCCTCTCGGTCAAGGGGCCCATGGGGCGCACCGTGCGTGACGTCGCACTCCTCATGTCGGTCCTTGCCGGTGGGGACGGCCGGGATCCGCTGACGTGCGCCGGCGCACCGGGAGGGTATCTGGACCTCACTGGCCCGACGGAGGCGGCCTCTCTGCATCTCGCCTGGACCCCGGACCTGGGTGGACTGGTACCGGTCGACCTCCGGGTCCGCAGGGTCCTGGGCGAGGTGGTCGACCGGATAGCCGGGTCCGGCGCGGCCGTCGTGGAGGACTACCCAGACCTTCGCCAGGCGGCCTCGGCCTTCCGGACCCTGCGTGGGATACAGATGCTGGCCAACCTCGGTTCCGTGGACGAGGCGCACCCGGGCCGGCTCAAGGAGGATGCCCGTGGGGACATCCAGGTCGGGCGCGAGGCCACCGGTCCCCAGGTGGCCCAGGCCCTTGTCGACCAGGGAGAGGCCTTCCACCGGATGCGCAGGCTGCTGGAGCACTACGACGCGCTTCTGCTCCCCACCGTCCAAGTCGCGCCCTTCCCCGTCGAGCAACGCTACCCGAGTCAGATCGAGGGCCGCGAGATGCGCGACTACCTGGAGTGGATGACCCTACTGTCCTCCATCACCATGACCGGCCACCCCTCCGTTTCCGTACCCGTCGGGTTCACCGAGGACGGGCTCCCGATCGGACTCCAGATCGTGGGCCGGAACCGCCAGGAAGCCGCCTTGCTGCGGATCGCGCAGTTCGTCGAAGACCTGTGCGGGACGAGCGATGTCGTATCCACCCAAGACTTGACCACGGAGCGCGATCCCTTCCCCGCGATCGCCTGAGGCTCTCGGAGAGGAGCGACCATCACGATGACTGACCAAAGTTGCGACACCCTTATTTCTGGCGGCCGGCTGGTCGACCCCGAGAACGAGATCGATGCCCAGCTGAACGTGGGCATGACCGGTGGCCGCATCACCTACGTCGGCTCCGACCTCCCCGAGGCGGCCACGGTGATCGACGCTACCGGAAAGCTCGTGGTGCCCGGCTTCATCGACCTGCACAGCCACGCCCAGAACCTCACTGGCCACCGGTTGCAGGCCTTCGACGGGGTGACGACCAGCCTGGAGCTGGAGTCCGGTGCAACACCCGTCCAGGCCTCCCTGGCCTGGGCAGCCGCCCAGGGGAGGCCGTTGCACTACGGCTTCTCGGCCGGCTGGCTGCACGCGCGGATCATCGTGCTGGAAGAGCTTGACGACGACACCGTCGCTGCCTGGCCCCCGCTGCCGCTGGACAGCTGGTCCACCCTGCAGGACCGGGCCCGGTGGCGGCAGGCCGCCACTACAGACCAGATCGCCCGCATCGTCGACCTGGTCAAGGAGCAGCTGGAGGCCGGTGCCCTGGGCATCGGCATGCTCCTCGGTTACGCCTCGGCCACGTCCAGCGAGGAGCTCTACGCCATCGCTGAGCTCGCTGTGCGCCGCGGATGTCCCCTCTTCGTCCACATGCGGGGACTGCGGAGCGAGGACGACTCGCCCGCGACAGCGGTGCGCGAACTCATCGGGCTCAGTCGCGACACCGGCGTGCAGGTCCACCTCTGCCACTTCGTCAGTTCTAGCGCGGCCTCGGTTCAGGAATCCGCTGCTCTTCTGGCCGAGGCTGTTGCCGAGGGACTGCCGGTCACCACCGAGTCCTACCCTTACGGCATCGCCTCGACCGTGCTCGGGGCGGAGTTCCTCCATCCCGACCGCCTTGCGTCGTCGGGCCTGAGCCCCACGTCCATCACCGTGATCCAGTCAGGCGAGCAGGTGGCAACCCTGGACCGGTTGGTGGAGCTACGCACCCTTGACCCTGGCGCGCTGTGTGCCATCCGCTACTACGACGAGGACGACCCGGCCCGGAGCCAGGACCTGAAAGAGGCCTTGGTGCTAGCGGGTGCTGCCTTCGCCTCGGACGCCATGCCGGTCCAGTCGCTGAGCGGTCCGGGAGACGACGAGCACGGCCGCACGGGCGACGCGACCGAATTGGACGAATGGCCGGTGCCGAACGGCTACACCGTCCACCCCCGCAGTCTGGCCTGCTTCACCAGGGCGATCTCGTGGCTGCACCGGGACACCGGGCTGCTCAGTCTGAGCGAAGTCATCACCCGCTGCTCCGTCATCCCGGCTCGCATCCTGCGCCCCGCGCTGCCAGCGATGACCGCCAAGGGTCACCTGGCCGTGGGCGCAGACGCCGACGTCGTCGTGATCAACCTCGGGGAACTCGACCCCCATACCGAGTTTGCCCCGGTCCGGGCGACCCACGGCATCACAGACGTCTTCGTCGCCGGAACTCCGCTCATCCAGGACGGCGAACTGTGCGCCGCCCGACCGGGCCGACCTCTACTCGCCCCACCAACTTCTGATGGAGAAAGGAACACATCATGACCTTCAAGAGAGCGATCGCCACCGGGGCGGTCCTGACCCTGTCCCTCGCTGCCTGCGCTGGGGGCGGCACCACCGATGTCGGGGAGGGAGGCGCCGGGGACAACGGGTCAGCCACCGCCGGGGGCGGGGGCGGCGGTGACTTCAGCATCGCCTGGAACGCCCAGCCGCCCACCCTCGACCCGATCGTCACCACAGCGACCTCGGCACGCGACATTAGCCGCAACTTTTTTGAGCCGCTGCTGACCACGGACGCAGACGGTGCGGTCCAGCCCGTGCTCGCCGAGAGCTTTGAGATGTCTGACGACGCCACAGAGCTGACCATCGCCCTGCGGGAAGGGCTCACCTTCCACAACGGCGACCCCGTCACCGCCGAAGATGCTGTCGCGTCCCTGAAGCGATGGGCCGAGTCCACGGGCGTGGGCCAGCTCTACTTCCACGAGCAGGCGACCATCGAAGCGACGGACGAGTTGACCATCACCATCACTCTGGACTCCCCGACGGGCATCGCGCCGCAGCTCCTTGCCGAGCAGGGGCAGCTGCCGATGATCATGCCGGCCAGCATCGCCGAGGAGGCGGGCCTGGACTCTGTCGAGGAGTACATCGGTACGGGCCCCTACAAGCTGGACGAGTGGCGGACCGACCAGTTCGTGCGTCTGGAGCGGTTCGAGGACTACCAGTCCCCGGAGGGAGAGACGGCAGGAACCGCGGGCGCCAAGGAGCCCTCATTCGACACGATCACCTTCAACATCGTGACCGACGCCTCGACCCGGATGTCGGGTCTGCAGTCGGGAGAGTACGACGCGGCCAACGCTCTGCCTCTCGACAACGCCGAGATGCTGGAGAGAGACGACAACATTCAACTCGTGTCCGGCCCACAGGGCTTCAACGGGGCCGTCTTCAACAAGCGGGCCGGCCTGATGTCCGATGTGAACATGCGCAAGGCCGTGCTCGCGGCCATCGACCCTGAGGCGATCCAGCAGGCCGCCTTCGTCTCCGACGAGTATTACAACCTGAACCCGGCACTCATGAGCGAGGACTCCCCGTGGTACTCCGACGCCGGGCAGGAGTTGTACCACAACGAGGACCAGGCTGTGGTTGATGAGCTGCTGGAAGAGGCCGGCTACGACGGCGAGACCATCCGCATCCTCACCAGCCGCGAGTATGCCGACCACTACAACAACGCCGTCCCGCTCCAGCAGCAGTTGGAGGACGCAGGGATGTCCGCCGAGCTGGTGGTCACCGACTGGGCCACCGTGCTGCAGGACCGCTCCAACGAGAACGCCTACGAGATCTTCATCACGGGTTTCGCCCCGGTGACCGTGCCCGTCGTCTACGTCTTCCTGTCCCCGAGCTGGCCGGGTTGGACGGACAGCGACGAGATCAGCGCTGCGACGGAGGCCTTCGGCAACGCCGCGGACGAGGCCGAGGCGCAGGAGGCGGCTGCGGACCTGCAGCAGGCCTTCTACGACTACCTCCCCATGGTGAAGTTCGGTGATAAGTGGACCGCGACTGGCCTGCGCTCCGACATCAGCGGCTACGAGTTCGTGCCGCTGTCGGGTGACATCTTCTACAACGCCCGTAGGGACGGTTGACGTGCGACGGCCGCCCGGGACCCGCAGGACGAGACGAACTAAGTAGGATCTCATGAGCGACGACCTGACCTGGCTGACCGATGAGGCCAAGGCGCGACAGCGCACCGTGATCGACGACATACGCCGGATGGTGGAGGTCGAATCCCCCTCGGAGGACCTCGAGGCGGTCGCCCGCGGGGCCGAGGTGGTCGCCGGGATCATTGAGGAACGGCTCGGGCGGCGCCCAGAGGTTCTGGTGGTGGACGGTGTGACACATCTGAGGCTCCGCCTTGGCACCGGCCCCACCAGGGTCCTGCTGCTCAATCACCAGGACACCGTGTGGCCCGTCGGTACGCTTGACCGGATCCCGTTCAGCCACAAGGACGGTGTCCTACGCGGGCCAGGCGTCTTCGACATGCTCACCGGCGTGGCCATGTCCATCCACGCCTGCGCCATGCTGCAGGAGGCCGGGTGCGATCTCGACGGGGTGACCATCGTGGTGACCGGGGACGAGGAGGTGGGATCGACGACCTCGGAGTCGTTGATCCTGGCTGAGGCGGCCGACGCCAGGGCCGTCCTGGTCATGGAGGCCGCCGCCGAAGGTGCGCTCAAGCTGGCCCGCAAGGGCACCGGAAGCTACCGACTCGAAGTCCTCGGGCGTGCCGCGCACGCGGGGCTGGAGCCGGAGCAGGGCGTCAACGCCGCCTTGGCGCTGGGTGGCCTCCTCGCGGACGTGGCCGCTCTGTCCGACGTGTCGCGGGGCACCACGGTAACCCCGACGCTGACGCGCGGCGGCACCGCCCGCAACACGGTGCCGGCCCAAGCCGAGACCTGGGTCGACGTCCGTGCGGCTACCCGGGACGAGCTGGAGCGGGTTGACGCCGAGATCAGACGGCTGCAGCCGTCCGTAGATGGAGCCCGCCTCATCGTGCACGGCCAGATCGGTCGGCTCCCCTTCGAGCGGTCGGCCTCGGCCGAGCTGTTTGACAGGGCCACCGATCTGGCCGGCCGGCTCGGCGTGCCGAAGCCCACCTCCACCGAGGTTGGTGGTGCCTCAGACGGCAATTTCACGGCCGCCGCAGGGAAACGCACCCTCGACGGACTGGGGGCCGCCGGAGCTGGCGCTCACGCCGAGCACGAGCACACCCTGGCCGACGAGATCCCGGCCCGTCTGGCGCTGCTGGCCGCTTTGGTGGCCGACGGCTGCACAGGCGCGCAGCGGGAGGAGGGTTGAGCGGGATGAGACAGCGTCCTTCCGGCATAGAAAACGACGAGGTACATCACGACGACGACGCCGCACAGCGGACCCATGAGTTCGTCGCCCGAGACGCGGCAGAGCAGGCCGGGGTGGATATCCGAGAGATGACCACTGTGCATGACCTGGTTGCGGCCCCGAAGCTGCTGGGCCAGGTCTGGGGCATCGGTCCGCACGATCCGCCGCCGGTGAGTCAGCACACGCTCACGGCGCTCGTCCACGCCGGCAACTACGTCGTCGGGGCCTACAGGGCAGCGGACTTGGTCGGGGTGAGCATCGGCTTCTTCGGTACCCCTGGCCTTCACCTGTTCCACTCGCACATCACGGGTGTGCTGAGCGGGTCAACCGGGCGTGGGCTGGGGCTGGCGCTCAAGTTGCATCAACGAAGCTGGTGCCTGGACCGAGGTGTCCGGCTCATCGAGTGGACCTTTGACCCGCTCGTCGTCCGCAACGCCGGCTTCAACCGCAACCGGCTGGGCGCGCGCTTCGTGGAGTATCTGCCGCAGTTTTACGGCGAGATGCGCGATGGTCGCAACTCCGGGCAGGGCAGCGACCGACTACTCGCCCGTTGGCATCTTGACGAGCCGGTGCCTCAACCGGACCGGAATCCCCCCACAGGGGACACCACCCCAGAATTGCTGCTCCTGGACGTCGGCGACGACGAGTATCCGGCGATCCACGGCCCACAGCGCGTGGATAGCGAGGGCGTACTCCGCCTGCGTGTTCACCCGGACATAGAGGATCTACGTCGGCGCTCCCCGGAGGCGGGGATCGCCTGGCGCGGGGCGGTGCGCGACACCCTGCAGCCTTTGATGGCTGAGGGCTGGCAGGTCAGCGCAGTAGCTCGCGACGGCACATATACGTTGACGCGCGGCTGACGACCGCCCTCTCCACGAGGTTGAAGTGTGAGTGCGACCTTTCCCCTCTCTGGGCATGTGTCCGTTTCACACTTCTTGGCAGGAGAACGGCGGTGCGGCGCAGCGGCGAGGGCCGCAACAACGCGGATCCGGGCTGGGGAAATGTCTCGTGGCACAACCGCATGGCGGGATCGTCGGGGAACCCGGGCGCGCAGATGCCGGCTGATCTGCCGCGGGCTCCACCGCTGGGCAGCCTGGTCATGAGGAGAGCTGGCGAAGGGACTCGAACCATCGACCACCTGTTTACAAGACACCCAGGGGAAACGGGTTGACCTGCGGATATCGCACGTAACAGCGTCGTGTGGGGCGTCCCGTGCAACATACGTGCATCAGTGATGGCCACCCCAGTCCGATTCTGACCGTACGGCGCGCGCACGGGGACCAGCGGCGTACAGGGACGGACTGCGCAGCTTCCCGCTCCTGGCCAGGGCAGGGGCAGCGCACGATGACCGGTCGAAGCACCAGGGCCGCCGCTTCCCACCGTCCAGCTTCGAAACGCTGGCCTCCACCCGGCGCCGCCGAGTTGCCGGGTTCCTCGTTGCTTGGATCCAGCGGACCCACTCCCACCGGGCCATTGCCGTGAGGTCCTCCCACCAGCTCCCCGGAGTCGTGCGGGGGCATCGTCCAGGGCAGCCTTTAGGTCATAAGGCACGTCAGGCTCTGGCCAGTCGGGTCGCCGGTGTCCCCGGGCCCAACCCCGGCGTCGTGGTACAGCGCCTGGTCCAGGCGGATCCAGTGCCCCCGGTGTCCGTCCGGCTCTCCGACTGTCGCAAACGGATGCCCCTCAATGGTTCCCGCACCGCGACTTGCCCGCGCGAGTGTCGTTCCTCGCTCGCCGACGTCGGCAACGCCACTCAAGACGCGAAGCAGTCATCCATCCAGTTCACGGCCGAGTTGTCTGCCATCGACGGGAACACCCTGGTGGCCGGAGACATGCACATAGCGACCTCCCTCGGTTTGGAGCCCAGGACCCGGTGCGCCCATGCGGCAGCACGGGGCTTCCAGCGCTTTCCAGCTACTGCGGGACCGTCATGGACGCCACGACGCCACTGCTCACCGTCGACGAATATGCTGCCCGCCGCAGCACCCGCCACATGCGTGACATCGCTCTCACGCCGAGGTGCGTGACATCACGACTCCGCCGATGAGCGGGCCTTTGACCATCGACATGTCGCTGGCCCGTCTTGTATCAGCCGAAGCGACTAGTCACGCGATCACTCCACGTCAGTGCAACCAACTGACCGAATCTGGCCGATTGTCGTTACCATCCCGTCATGCGACCACTCTCACCACGTCTCTTGGACCAGTTGCAGCTTGAATCGGCCGCGTCTGACGAGGCGGGAGCCCTACGCAACTTGCTTCCTCCAGAACCGGAGTGGTGGTCTCAAGTGACCAACTTTCCCACAGTCCTGTCGAAGGTGACTCATTCTCGTCTAGGCAGCGGCATGGTCGTGCATCCTGTGGCCGAGGTATCGGCCCGGAAGTCAAGGCACGGACTGCGCCCTCTGCCGCTCATCGGCTTACCTGAGCGCGTGGCTTATGGTGCTCTCACTAAACTAGTCACACAAGACATACCGCCGCTTCGGCGGAGCCCGGAGGATTGGCTGCAGTTCTCCTTAGCCCCAGTCAAACACGGTGAGTCTCTCGTCCCAGAGCCAGAATTCACCAGTGGGAAAATAGATTTCGGCACGCTTTTGCCTTGGTCCTCGCCCATCAAATACGTCTTGAAGTCAGACGTTGTGGCTTTCTATCGACATGTTGATCATGAGCTTCTACATGAGCAGCTCATCATTCTTGGGGCTGACTACGAGGCCGCGCAACACCTCATCGAATTCTTGGGAGAACTACAAGGACGCCCTGTCGGTCTCCCGCAACTGCACGCGTCATCCGACGTCCTTTCGGAGATATACATAGACGCGGTCGAAAGGGAGATGCTCCGCCGAGGCCACGAGGTGTGGCGCTTCAACGACGACTTTAGGGTGACTGCTAGAGGCTACATGGACGCGCTCAGGGGACTAGAGGATCTTGACGCTTGTTTGCGTAGAGCCAGTTTGACGCTTAATGAAGCCAAGACAACAATCCCATCCTTTTCGACCTATTACATGGAAGTTATGGGCCTTGCGGTCGGTGAAACCGGAGTTGTACTGGCAAGACAAGAAGTAGAGGATGTCGTCGGTGACTATACAGACGACTTCACGCAGGATGCTGACGCGGCTGCCCGTTTGATCGAAAGGGTTACCGAATGGCCGGGCGATGACGATAACGCCATAGATCTCCGGGGTGCTGGTCCGGCGGAGGTGAGGCTCTTGCGGAGGGCCCTAGCTGGGTTAGCACGAGCGCGCGATGATCGCGCTCTTGAGAAGGTTCCAATCCTGGTCCGTTACTTGGCCGAGTTGACCCCCGCTGCTCTGAAGTATGTACTGCGACTCAGCAGGGCCCGCGTGGCCAAAACCAGGCTCGCCGCTGTACTGGACGAACTTGCGGACAAAACGGCCACCAACGACTGGCAGAAGATGTGGATCGTGCACGCCTACTCCGGAGCTCGCATACTCGATCTCAAGCGAAACCGTGAGTCTAGGGTCAAGTGGTTGCAAAACTGCGCCATGCACTGGTCGGATGCACCCCTTCGAGCCTATGCGATATGGGCCCTTGCCGCATCGGGCGAGATATCCATGGAGAACCTGCTCAAAGCCCAACACAGTGCGCCCGAGTGTCTGCATGTTTACTACGCTGAGGCGGCGCGCGAGTTGGGAACCCCCGCGAATAGATCACAACGCCAGAAGGCCTTTGCCCATGACCCACTGCTGCGCACGCTGGCGGGTGCTTGATGGTAAGGCACGTGCGCTTGGCACTGACAGAGCGCACCCTGTTGCAGCTCCGTCAGTCTGCTGGTTTATATCAAGAACTAGTTAGAGACGGCCGCGTGACGGGCCAGGAAGAGAATGTACTCGGGATGGGCACCTGGATGACTCTTCTCGGTTATACAGAATTCTATGCTGACGGCATTCTTAGTGCGCTATTCGAGAAGGCGTCCCGTGAGGTTGACGTTGGAATACAGTACCTCCTTAAGAAAGAAGCAAACAAGGCATACAATACGTGGCTTGCCAGGAAGGAAGCCTTAGCCGGGGTTTTTGGCGTCAGGATTACTGAACTTTCATCTTGGGCGAGACTAGACGCAGCCATATGGGTTAGAAATGGTATCGCTCACGGTTCTGGAGGACTCACCCGCATGCAAAAAGCGCAAGAGGCCGGAAAGGCGATCCTGGTCGGAGTTCCGCTGAACGAAGGCAGATTGGTTCTAAGTGCGATGTCAGTGGCTACCTGCGCTGACGTGTGTTGCGAGTTCGTTGAGGAACTTGATCTTGCGACGCGCAAAGAACTTTCTCAAAGCTGATGATTGTGCATCTCAACTGACTGACATTCGATGGAGTCGCTCGTGGCGCTCCCATGCCTCGCACCTCGACCGGGCCGCCTGCTCGCGCACCTGACCAACGTCACTAGCACCGCATCCGCACATGCCGCCATGAGTTAGGTTGACCTACCGGCCAAAGCGTGCTGCTACGAAGCGGCCACAGATGGATGCGCCGCGGTGGCACCCACCCGGTACTCGACGAGACTCTAGGGAAGTAGGTCAGCATGGGTGGGGTTGTCCGCGTTCGCAGAGAGAACAGCCCGTGGGCCAACCGAGGGCGCAAGTTTCGGATTCTCATCGATGGCATTGAGGTAGGGCGGATCGGCAACCGGGAGACGATTGAATGGCCTGTGCCCGCCGGTGACATTTCAATCGGGGCCCGCATCGACTGGGTTGGCTCCCCGACTCTGCAGGCGGAGGTCGAGGAGGGTGACGTGGTCTCGTTCACCGTCGGGAACGGTGACCCGTTGGCGCTCATCGGACGCACGGACCGCTACCTCACTTTGAAGCAGGGTTAACTGTCGATCGCGACTGCTGCCTCTTTGGTGCGACCCCCGTCCTTGACGTGATCGGTAACAGGCACATCGCAGTCCTGGCGCCGATCCTGCCGCTCAAATTCCAGAGAGTGGCCGAGAGTAGGCCGCTGGGGCGCCGCCCCTGCGCACTCATCTAACGCCGAACGCGCGGGACGCGCGACCCCCTGCCGCGCAGGAGAGTGTGTCCAGCAGGGCGCGCCGGCGACCACAGTTGGGTTACAGTGCGGCCATCGCTAGTGAGTCTTGGAGGAATTGTGGCGCAAGGTCCGAACTACGTTGTTCTGCAGGTCGTTCTAAAGGAGAAGCTCCTGGGAACCGGCTCGGGCAACCTCACCGAGCTGGAAAAGGCCATCAACCAGCAGGCGGCGAAAGGCTACCGACTTCACACCATCAGCACGGCGTCCTCCGGCAGCAAGGGCTTCGGGGGTGGTGACCGAGTCCAGGCCACCATGGTGTTCGAGGCGATCTGAGCCACTCGACTGGGCACGACGATAGACCTCCGTAATTGCCGCACGTCGCTCGTGCGGTGAGGGTATCTCGGTCTGCCGGAACCGTGCCCGGGTGGCGTGGGAGGCGTGGCGGTCAGAGCGAACATAAGATGCCGACCGAGCCTGTTGCGCCGAGCGGCTCCGGCGACGTGATCGCAGAGGAGATCCGCCCAACGGTCTACGATTCGCGAAGACCAGGAGGGACAGACGAGCATGGGCTACAGCAGCGAGTTGGAGATCAAGCGGGAGCTGGGCATCGAGACCTGGCGGGAGCTGTCGAAGGACAAGTTGCTGCGCTTCGTCGCCATGATGCCGGACATGGACACGGAGGTGGCGCTGAAGGTCGTTGAACAGTTTCCGAGCTTCAAGGACTTCGCAGTAGAGGTCGTAGGCGCTGTGGAGACCGCATACGAGTCCACCCTGAAGACGAACGAACGGAGCGGCGACCACGTCCACGATGCGTACGGGGACATCCGAACGATCCTGAAGGCAGAACTAGATAAGGGGGAGCTGCCCTGGGAGCAGCGGCGCTGGCTCGTGGAGCAGATCCAAGAGACCGGCCGCCAGCAGTTCATCAAGGACAGCGAGAACAAGCGCTTCTTGGACAGCGTGCTCGGCAAGGTCGTCATGGGCGCTGGCGGCATCGTGGTGCTCGGCTTGGCCGCCTTGGGAGGGCGGGTGCTGGAGCAACGCGGCACTGGTGGTCCCTCTTAACGCTCGCGCAGAGTAGCCGCGGATGGCTCGCCGGTTCAGCCAGGCGTGGTGGTTTGGACAGGCACCCCCCTGAATCCGGCCAGCCGACAAAGTGTCCGCGCGAGTTGATGTGGACACGGACTAACTGGTTCGGGATCCCAGCTTGCTTTCCGAAGCACCGGCTCACGCGAAGGGGTCGTTATTGCTGGTCAGAAGATGCCGCGGTGATGCCGGCCAGGCCGGGGCACGGTTCCTTATCCGTTCTCGACTACTCGCAAGTGACCTTGGCGACCGGTGGTGCGACCGCCCAACCGGCCGTCGACCGCCAGCGGCGTCAGGCCCATCATGTAGGCCTGGACTTCGGCAGGGTGCAGACCCAGATCGGCTGCGATCGTCCCTAGGCCGCTCTGACTGGCGCGTAACTGCTGCATGACCTTAGTGAGCAGCATCGACGATTCGTGTGCAATGCCATGTGGCTCACCACGACGGTAGCCAAGGCGCGACAGGTCGATGCAGAGACTGCGGTATGCCCACTCCGTCATCAGCCCCAGTTCGTTCGCGCGGTGTGCCATAGCCATCGCGGCGACTCTCCAACGCTTCTTGGCTTCGAGGACCTGGGGCGCCGTGGCGTTGGTAAGTCCTTGCGCGAGCACACCAGCCCTCGGCATCAAGAACGCCGCGGCGAATCTGTTCGCCTCAGCCTCCGCGTCGGGTCCGTTGGGGATCTTGTCTTCACCGTGAAGGACCAGGTGCCCTAACTCGTGAGCAGCGTTGAACCGACGCCGCTCCCCCGACTTCTCTCGACTGAGCAGGATGAACGGCTGGCCGTGCCAGTTCACGCAGTACGCATCTAGGTCATTCGTGTCATTGGTTAGCGAGAAGACCCGGATGCCATGGGCCTCCAGAAGGTGAACCATGTTGCCAATGGGCTGCTCCCCCAGCCCCCAGCGGGCTCGAACCTCCTGCGCCGCCAGCTCAGGATCTCGCCCAGTCAAGGTGGGGACGTCGGGCTCAGGGAGCGCGAACCTCTGCTCGATCCACTCGTTGATGAGAATGGCGATGCGTCCGGAGCTCAGTCCGCGATCACGGGTGCGTGCCGTCATTTTGCTTAGAGCTCGAAAACTGACTGACTCGACCGGGATCTCGTCCAGATCGTCGGCGGTCAAGAACGCCTCCTCGACGCCAAGCGCTTCCGCCAGGGTCGCCAGGGTCTGGGGTGTTGGGTCCTGGTGCTGATTTTCGTAAGCCGACAGACTCACTCGGCTCAGGCCAGTCTCGCCTGCCAGCTTCGTCAAGGTCCAGCCTCGGCGCTTTCGGGCGGCCGCCAATCGCGTTGGGTTTAACACGGACTCTGTTCCTACTTGGCTAACGCAGCGCGACTTCGACGTTGTAAGCGTCGCCATCGTCGGACGGGGGCTCTTCGATCGCCATAGTCAGGGGCGGGTCTTGGCGCGAGACTTGCGGAAGGAGGATTCGCTCTTCCCAGTCGACTATGACCCCCTTCTCGATCGACGTCGGTAGCGACAGTTCGGCGTAGATAGTCTCGTCGGTCACCCGCTGGAGGAGGAACCAGACGTTCTCCAGGTCTGCCGGGTCGAGCGCGCGAAGCGCGTAAGCGTCACCGAGGTCGAGCACGCCCTGGTCTGCGTTCTGCTTGACCGCCAGAGCTGTCAGGTCGCCCTTGGGGTACTTTGTCGATGGCTTCATGCCCGGCACATGGACACCGGTGAACTCGTCGCCCGAACTGGTCACGATCGAGAACGAACCGCTGGGGTGGATCGTTCGGCAGAAGTTCTTCGCGTTGTCTGGCTTCCAGCCCAGAGGCACTAGTTCCTCGCGCACGTAGCGCACGGTCTTGCCGTATCTGGTTGTCCCCTCCGCAGTGGGCGGCTCAAGACCGGTTGTCATCTTGGCCTCGGCATCGGCGCGCAGAAGCGCCCGTACGAGCAGGTCTGCACTGAGACCGAGTTGCTGGAGGCGGCCCTCGGCGACGTGGTCGATCGCGACTGCAGTCATGGCAATGGCTCCTTGCGGTGAGGTTGCTTGACGAAACCTTACCTCATGCGAGGTCGGAAATCGTCAAGCCAAGGAGCGCGGGTTGCGTCACGTGTCTCGCAGCCTCGGCGAGTGGACATGTGACGCGGCCGGCTGAGACTCTTTTCGCGCTGACACAGAACCACCGGGCCGCCACGCAGGCGTGAAGCGGTCGGCGAGCAACCGGCACAGCGCGTGTTGCCCAACTCGGTGGTGACGCGCTCATTTGCCGCTGGTCGCGAGGCACAAGGCCCTCCTCCCCCGCCGCCCCACGAGCTGGTCATGGCAGCCGAGGGGGAGGAACACGACCAAGCCGGATATGCAGTCTTTCGGCCGGTTGAGGAGGCTTCTTGCGTGGGCTTCCCGGCAGGAGTTGGGTCCACGACGGATTATGGACCGCAACAGGACGACGTCCGGTGACGGGGCAACTGCCGTCCGCTCGCCGGCCGGTGGAGGATGCTGACATGGACGATGAGAACCAGCCCGTGCTGCAGCTCCGTGTCGTTGTCGAGGCCGAGGACTTCGACGCCGCGGTGCGCTTCTACCGCGACTTGCTCGGCCTGCCCGAGCGGATCGCCTACGCCCAGGGCGCCGACGACCGGGTGTCGATCCTCGAGGCAGGCCGAGCCACGCTGGAGATCGCCTCCCCCGGCCACAAGAAGGCCATCGACGAGATCGAGGCCGACGGTCAAGAGAGCCAGCGCATCCGCCTGGCCTTCGAGGTCACCGACTCCAAGGGGATGACCCGTCGCCTGGAGTCCGCGGGAGCACGCGTCGTCGCCGAGCCGGTGCTGACGCCGTGGCAGTCGCTGAACTCCCGGCTCGACGCGCCCGGCGACCTCCAGATCACACTGTTCCAGGAGACGATGCCGGAAGAGCAGCTGCCGCAGCTCGAGGGCTTCGCAACCGACGCCGAGCGCCATTGACCCGTCGCGCAGCACGCCGAGTGTCCACCACGAAGCAGTGGCCCAGGCGCAGCGACTCCAGGGCAATCATCCAATGGCTCGAGCATGATTCCGGTGGCCCAGTGCCAAAGCCGACGCCAGCACCCGCCACGCCCAAATGCACAACCCGACCTCAGGGACGCACCACATCGACTCACCCTCCCGACCAGCCGTGCCGAACACGCACCACGCAGACCGACCGGCCTGAGCATGACCCAGACCATCCCTGAGGCTGACCGAGACCGACCCTGAGTCTGACCGAAACCGCCCCGCTCATGTCCCACACACCTCTGGCATTGCCGGTCCAAGCGAGCATTATCGCGCCAGATGTCACATGAGCAGGGTGGTCTGCGGATTCGTAGTCCGGGCTCGAGTCCCTGCATGGTGCGCCGACCAGGGACGCAGTCCATGGTGTAACGTCAGAAGCAACAATATGACTTCTACGGCAACGGCGATTGGCGGTCCTGATGGTCGACGTGCCCGGCTCGGCAGGACTGCTCCTCGTCGCTGGGATCGCTCATCTGAACGAGGAGAGCGCCGTCTTCGAGGCCATGCTGACCGGGTGGGGACGTCAGCAGCAGTCCCGGCTTCTGGGGAGCAAGACGGTCACCGACCGAGCGCGACTGGTGCGCCGGTTTACCGAGTTCGCCGACTCCTACCCGTGGGCGTGGGGACCGGGTGACGTGGAGGACTTCACCGTCTCCTTGGCCAGCGGACCCGGTGCCCGAGCACCCTCCACGATCCGCGGGTACCACCTGGCCTTACGGATGTTCTGCGACTACGTCACCGACGCCCGTTACGGCTGGCTGAAGGAGTGCCGCGACCGGTTTGCCGCCGTGCCCTCCCAGGTCTGCCACGAGTGGAACACGGTGGCACACCTGAACGAGTACGAGGGCCGCCCGGCACGGCGCCCGCTGACGTACGGAGAGCTGCAGGATCTCTTCGACCACCTGGACGGCCAGGTGGAACGGGCCGCGTCCTCGGGCCGCAAGGGTGCCCTGAGCGCGTTGCGGGACGCGCAGATCTTCAAGACGGCCTACGCGTTCGGGCTGCGTCGTAACGAGCTGTGCCGCCTGGACGTGGCCGACCTGCGACCCAACCCGCACGTGCCCCGTTGGGGCACCTACGGCTCGGTCCACGTCCGGTACGGCAAGGCCGTCCGCGGTGGTGTCCCGCGCCGCCGCACCGTCCTGGCGGTGCCGGAGTTCGACTGGGCCATCGAGGGCATGCGCCAGTGGGTGGAGCAGGCACGGCCGTTGTTCAAGGCACCCGGCCAGCCGGCCCTGTGGGTGACCGAGCGGCTCTCGAGGGTCTCGCTGCGCCACCTGGACGCCCGCTTCGCCGACGTGCGCGAGCAGGTAGGCCTTGACCCTGCGCTGTCGCTGCACTGCCTGCGCCACTCCTACGTGACCCACTTGATCGAGTTCGGCTACCCCGAACGCTTCGTCCAGGAGCAGGTCGGGCACGCCTACGCATCGACCACCGCGATCTACGCCTCGGTCAGCAACGACTTCAAGGACAAGACGCTGAAGGCCGCACTGGCCCGCGTCTACGCACCCACCGATCAGGAGGACCCGTCATGACCGTCCGCACCGCCATGGGATGGCACCTGCGCCAGGTGATGGCCACCCACGGCATGTACCAGACCTCCGACCTCGTCCCGCTGCTGGCCGAACGCGGCGTGCACCTGTCCCGCGAGCACGTGTATCGACTGGTGGCCCGCACTCCGCAACGGCTGAACATGGAGGTCCTGGCCGCCCTGTGCGACATCCTGGACTGCGAACCCAACGACCTGTTGGTCCCCACCGTCGTCGAGGACCAGACCACCAAGACAGGGACCGGGGACAGCGGTCCGGGGATCGGTGACCTGCGCCCGATCCGGGCCCGGGTCCGCCGCCCGCCCGAGGACGGATGAGCCCACGGGCGCGGCTGCCGCGCCAGGACTGCGCACACTGTGGCCGACACGAACGCTGCACCCGGATCGTCCTGGAGCAACCGGTCTGCCAGCGCTGCACCCTACGCTTCGCCCGGACCGCCCAGGCCTGCCCCGGCTGCGCGAACATCAGGGTGCTGGCGTTCTACGACGGCGACCGCCGGCCGTCGTGCGCGACCTGCACCGGCAACGAGGCCGTCTACGCCTGCACCGACTGCGGGCGGGAAGACTCCCCGTGGGGCAGGCTGTGCGGGCACTGCGCCCTGAAGGAGAAGGCCACAGCGCTGCTGTCCGGCCCCGACGGTGGCATCCACCCCCAGCTCCGGCCGGTGCACGAGGCCCTGGTCTGCGGACCACGGCCACAGACCACCCTCTACTGGTTCACCCGCTCCACCGGCCCGTCCGTCCTGGCCGCGATGGCCCGCGGCGACATCGAGATCTCCCACGCCACCTTCGAGGCCATGCCCGCGGACAAGACCCACAACTACCTGCGCGACCTCCTCGCCGCCCTCGGGGTCCTGCCGCCCTTCCACGCCGAACTCGAGCGCGTCACCCCATGGCTGAACCAGCTCCTGAGCACGCTTCCGGACGAACACGCAGAAGTGCTCAACCGGTTCGCCCGCTGGCAGGTCCTGCGGCGACTGCGCCGCGAGGAACAGCGCGGGACCTTGACCCACGGAGCGATCTCGGCCGCCCGTGCCACCATCGTCGTCACCGCCCGTTTTCTGGGGTGGCTGACCGAACACCGCATGGACCTGGCTGACCTCACCCAGGACGACCTGGACCGGTACGCCGAGCAGCACCGTGCCCGCGTCACCGCGCTGCGACCGTTTCTGACCTGGTGCGAGGCCACCGACCTGGGCCGGGAACTGTCCCCGCCCAAACGGCCCGACCTGCAACCGGCCGTCACCCTCCCCGACGAGGACAGGTGGAGGCACGTCCAGCTGCTCCTGCACGACGACACGATCCGCCTCTACACCCGCATCGCTGGCCTCTTCGTCCTGCTCTACGCCCAACCCCTGGCCCGCGTGTGCCGCATGCGCGTCGACCAGATCACCGTCACCGCCGCCGGCATCACCCGGGCCACGTTCGACACCTACCCCATCGAGCTGCCCGACCCCCTCGACCATCTCGTGCGCACCCACCTCACTCGCCGCGGGCAGGCCTCCTACGCCAGCCGCCCCGACACCTGGCTCTTCCCCGGCGGCATACCCGGCAAGCACCTGGTCACCGAGAACATCCGCAGCCAGCTCGTCGCCCGCGGCATCCAACCCCTGGCCGCCCGCAACGCTGCCATGTTCCAGCTCGCCTCGACCATGCCCACTCCGATCCTGGCCGAGATCCTCGGTCTCTCGCCCACGACCGCGACCCGCTGGGCCGCCCTCGCCGCACGGGACTGGAGCACCTACACCGCACTACGAGACCGAGCCCTGCAGCAGTAAGTAACGTCGAACTCAAGAACGCTGGTTGCCTCCTGCAGCGGAACCTCGACCACCGGGGAGAGGGTGCCGTGCCTGCGTCAGTGACGAAGATCCTCCTCGTCGCTGGCGAAGGCCAAACTTTCCTCGATCACGGAGAGCACCTGCTCTAGCTCCTGCTCGTTCCGCGGCCCGTAGATCATGAACTCGGTGTCGAAGTCCGCGTACTGGTGCGGCTCGGCCCACCCCAGCTGCACCAGTTCCGCGCCCCGAGCGGTAGGCAACGTGAGATGGACACTGGTGTCCTCGACGCCGTGAAGGTGCACCGGCTCAAGGCGCCTACCGGGTGCCAGTGAGGTCTGCGGATCGCGCTCTTGTGCCATACCCACAAGGAAGACCGCCCTCGATGAGGCTGGTGAGACCTGGCTGATGCCCTCTTCGACGTTCTCCCGCCCGAAGACGCGCGCTACCAACTGGCCCCACAGAGCCGCAGGGGCCCTCTGGTCGAGTTGACGGTGGGGTCCCTCGTCAGAGGTGGCGGGTCGCAATCCTGCTCTCTGTTCACTCAGCACGCCGCGAGTCTACCCAGACGGCGCCCAGCCTGAGGTTGCGGATAGGACCGGAGTGGCGAATCCAGCCCTATATGTGCCAAGTGGAATATCGCCGTCCACCAGTATGGTATATCGTTGGCACGAAATAATGTCCCCTCAGCAGCGACCCCCTCGGCGATCGGGCCAGGTGCCGACTCTCCCGCTCGGACGCCGTCAGCTCGACGCCGACCACGGCCGGTTGCTGGCCGCGGTCGAGCGCGGCGAACCCCCGTTCACGAGGGTGAGATGGACAACGCGAGCCTCGCCTTCCGCCCTTGAGCGAGTCACGCCATATTGGGGCGACATGACCCGACGGGCGCGATGGTCGCCGCGGCTGAGTCCATTTTCCGGGGAGGTGGTGGGATGGTTCGCCTGATCGAGCGACGTCGGGCCGGGCGGGACGATACCCCCTGAACGATGCAAGATCGGCCCCGCCGAGGCGGCGACCTGGCGGCAGCTACCTGCGCCGTTCGCGGCGGTGCAGCCTGTCGCTGCGGGCCCGGTAGGCCGTCAGTACCCGGGACAGCGAGGACTCAATCTCTGCGAGGTCCGTCAGATCCATGCGGTTGCTGCCCAGTGCCCACTCCAGTCGGTTCAGCACCATGACCCACTCGCGAGCAGACCGGGGTGATTGCACCACCGGCACCCCCACCCGACGCTCCTCGACGACCTTCTCGACCCTGACGACCTCCACGACGCGGTCGACGACCTCGACAGCCGCAAGCCCCGCGTCGGCGGCACGACGTTGCTCCCAAGCGCGGTGTCGGCAGGAACTGGAGCACCACTTCGGCACCCGCCCCCGAGGCGGGATAGGGACCTGTGCGCGACACCATCCGCAGACAACCTTCTGCCCCGGCTCGCGGGACATGGAGGGTGCGTCCCTACCACTAGGGACCTTGCTCGGCTCGATCTCCATGAGAGCCTCCGATGGCTCGCTTCTTGTCACCCTGATTCGTGCCAACGATATACTCAACCCCGTCGGTGCAAGATGTGTGATGGTGTTGAGCGCAGCGAAGCAGGGGTAGGACGTCGTGGGTTGAACGCGTCGGTCGACGGAACACCCTCGGGAGACATGGGCCCGGTACAGGTCGTGTTTTGCATGCAGGACCGCGACGACGGGGCGCGAACGGAACTGGCTGCCCCGATCTCCGTTGACCACGCAGCCGGCGACGGTGTCACGGCCGCGGCGGGCGGTGGCCATCTCGAGTGCGTCGACAGCCAGGGCCGAGGGCATCCGCTCGGCGATGGAGTAGCCCACGATCCGGCGTGGCCAGACGTCCTTCACCGCGCATACCAAACTGGCCCTACGCCCACTCGCCAACCACTGGGTCGGCGTCCCGCACGGCTGCACTCGCTACCGCATCTTCAACGACGAGAACACCGCCTGGCAACAGCACCTCAACAGTTGGTGAGGCAGCAGACGCGGGCGCGTGCTCGGCGGGCTCGGGCGAAGGTGCGCCAGGAGCAGGCGAAGCAGGGAGCGGCGGTTGTCGAAGTGGAGCGCGAGGTGGTGGCCGTGGCTTCAACTGAGCGGGACGCGGTGGTGCGTGACTGTGAGCAGGTGGGCAGGGCGGGCGCTGCGTTCCTTAATCGAGGAGGAGGGGCTGAGCACGCAGGAAACGTTGGCGTGGTGCGGGGATGACAAGCTGACGGCCGCGGGAGGTGCGACAGGCTGATCCGGCTGTCGGTGACGACGACGGCGGTGGCGATGGTGAGGAGGACAAGGGCGAGGACTCGCACCCGCGGCGACAAACCGCGGATTCAACCGCGGCAGGCCGCTGAGGCTTGGCGTTCCAGGGCACCGATGCTGGCATCATCGGCCCATGAATGAGCGTGATCGGTTAGCGGACAGTCTCAGTTGGCATGACCGGGCCGTCGCGAACATGGCCGACACCTGGCTCGACGGCCCGCAGGACGATGACGCGTACCGGATTCCAAAAGCACGTCGGGTTAGCGGCCCAAGGTTCTCCCGTGTCTATACCATGCTCGACGGTGCCACGCTCTCCGCACGCGCTGGGTTCAACGGTGGGACGTTCTCCGGTTTGGTCGGCTAAAGAAGGTAGCCTGCTCAAGACGAACTACGTTTGCCTGGGCCATCTTCTCTAGCGACGTTCGATCTGACGGTGCAAAGTTTTTGAAAAGCGCCACGTTCCGCCCTGCAACGTTCGCCGGCTCCACGTCATTCAGCGAAGTCACGTTTGGCGGGGACGCTCGAGTGTGTGGACTTGAAGACGCCAGGCCCAGCGACGATGCGCAGGTCACGAGGGACGGTGAACCGTTCCGCGGGTGGCCTCCGGTTACCGGCGCTGTGGAACGGCCGTGACTGACTCGGTCATCGCTCCAGCCACATCACCGAGAGGCGAGCCGCGCTGCATTATCAGGCACGATAGTTGATAGGAATGTGACGGATAACCCAATTCGGCGATAGGAGAGGCGTTCGTGGATTCGACCGACAACATTACTGCCCTAGTTGGTGTGCTGACTGCGGTGACCACCACGGCCCTGGCATTGTGGACAGCGTCTAGGACTGTCGGGCCGGTGGTCCGCCTGCGGCGCGATGAAGCGCAGTGGCGACAGATCGCTGACGCCACGCAGGCAGTGCGCAGCCCATCGTGCGCGCCCTGCACGAGCGGGCTGCCGCGGAGCTCATTGCCCATCAGGTCGAGCCCAAGGCCACTCCAGGTTCGCGAGCCGTGCTGATCCTCGGGTTGCTGCTGGTGATCGCGGCGGGGGTTCTTGGGGCCACCCTTCTCGGCGACCTGGGTTCACCCCGGGAGGTGACAGCAGCGCTGCTGCTTGCCGTGCTGGTGTTAGGTGGCTGGGCGTTCTTCTACCTCACACTGGATGAGCTGACGCAGGAGATTGACGCGCGCAACCTCGCGATGGGCGCGGTCCTTGACGGCACTTTCAGCTCCCCACTGCAGGTACGACAGGTCGCACGTGTCGACTGTGGGTGGCTGTCCTATCTCTCGGCGTGGCTGTTGTCGGATTCGGCTTCAGCGGAGCCTTCTGGGGAGTGGGCTGGGTATTCGCGGGGGCGGGCCAGCTGTACGCGGTAATCGCGCTGGTGTCGTTGGGCGTCTGCCTGATCGGGATGGCCTTGACTTTGAGGTCTCTGAGGACACTCGTGACGCCACGGCCGGAGTTTCTCGCCACCCTAAGGCGCCCGACCGACGCGAAGAACCTTGACCAAGGGAACGGGCCGCAGCCAGAAGAATTCTACTCCTGCTCGAGACGGCCCGGAGGAGTCGGAACAACCGAACAGGCCCGGAAAATCGACTGGCAACGGGCGAGGAGCGTCCAGGAGTAACGCTCGACCGCAGGGCCGATGACTTCCTCGAACTCCGACGACTCAGGGGCGCAGCAGTCGCACCCTCGCCCGCGCTGCCACCGACCATTGACGCCCGTCCTACAGCGGAGACATCCCAAGTTCTGGTTCTGTCAAGCGGCGGTTCGCCGCGCTCGAACCTGCGCTGTCCCTGGGTCCCAATCTCCTTCTCCGATCGAGGCAACAAGCTGCACCGGAGGCGGCCCACCTGAACCCCTAACCGGTCTGGGCGGGCGACTGTCAAACAGGTCCGGTCATGCATCGGCTCGACAACTACGGGAAACTATCGCTGCCAAGCAGAGGCCGGGCGCCCAGAAGTCAGAGGTCGTAGCCCGGGGACAAGGTGAACCGCAAGCAGCAGTGCACTGACCCGTTAAGGCGCGGAGTTAGGCTCCCGACGCAAGAACGGCATGACCACAGCGGGCAGTCCGAACTCACCGGGCAGGCGATGCAGTGCCGTTCGGAAATATGGGTACGCCATGAACAGCACGTTCTGCTGTATGAAATATTCGATCGACTCATCGGAGGGGACGGCGTCGCCTTCCAGCTCGATCTCGACCATGTGGGCAACCTCTAGGTAGCCAACCAGCACCGGCTCCTCTTCCTCCGCTTCAGGCAACACGTATTCGGCCCTGTTGGCGAACCGCACCAAGATGACCCCTTCGGCCGCCTCAACGTGGTACCACGGGGGAGTCGTCGTTAGACGCACATCCACGTCGGCGGGGGGTGTGCGCCGCAGCTCCCCATCGATACGCTGAACAAGCACGTCCCGAATGCGCGTTCGCGGAACGAGATCTTCCATTTCGGCAATGCTATCAGTGCCAGGCTCGGCTGCCTTAGACATAGTCCCTCGAACGCCAAGCGGCCGGGGATGGCGTCCAATCGAATGGGTCGCGCAAAGAGCACTTGCCTACGCTTAAGTCTTCCTGCGCGAATCCGAAGATGACCGTGCTCATGATTGACGTACGCGGCGCCAGCAGGGCTACGCGCGCCCCGCGTGCGGTCTGCGACCCCACCTGCTGCCAGTCTCGGTCAAGGAAGTCCCGAACATTGGCCAAACACGCGTCGATGTGGGCGATAGTTAGATGGTCCGGAAGGTTTTCGTCCATGGCGAGTCCGTAGACCTTCTCGAGCCACGGCACAACCTCGGCCCAATCCCAGATCTTCACAGCCCCGGACGGCGGGCCGCCCACAGTGTCAACTGGCGCAGGAAACGCGTCGTCGCCCTTGCGGTGGGTCCACTTACGGATGGCCTCTCGTGACAAGCCCACACGTGCTGCGACGTCGCTCATCGTTACGAAGTCACGGTGGACTCGAGTAATTTTGGCGTCGGGGAGTCGATTCTTGATCTCGTTCGCGGCCTCG
Source organism: Ornithinimicrobium pratense (assembly GCF_008843165.1). NCBI lineage: Bacteria > Bacillati > Actinomycetota > Actinomycetes > Micrococcales > Ornithinimicrobiaceae > Ornithinimicrobium > Ornithinimicrobium pratense. Next base: position 2,850,477 of record NZ_CP044427.1, read on the forward strand.
ACAACATGTCCCACCACGTCGCCACCTGGTACAAAGATGGTCACGGTGACTTGGCCATCGACCGAGGCCCACGAGTAGTCGGGGAAGTAACGTGCGATCAGATCGTTAGTCGCTTCACTGTGAAGGTCCACCCCAGTGACCCGAAGTCGCACAGCTGTCGTCATGACGTCTCCTCCCATCTGCACGGCGATCCGCACATCCTAGACCCGAACGGTTGACACATGACAACCGACCCTGCTAACTGTCGCACACTGTGCCGCGTTCCTCTAGGGGCGCCCAGTCAGATCAGGTAACGATCCGGGCACGGAGCGCGTCTGTGCGGCGCCTCAGCGCGTTGGCCTGATCGCGCAGCTCCCGGACGCGGTCGGTGGGCAAGTGCTTGGTCCGCAGATCTCGCCTCGCATCATCGACTCTCTCATCTGCGAGCGCAACGGCGAGGGGCGCCTCGATGGGCTCTACCGCAGCCTCGACGAAGGCAGCCGCAGCCTCGGCCTCAAGTGCGTCGCGCGCATCAATCAGGCGTCCTGCCTCATCCCAGGTCGCCTCATCCATCTCGCCGTCGTTGAGGAGCTCGTCGGCCCCGGCCAGGAGCTCGAACGCCTTGTCCGTCTCGTCCCGCTCGTACAGGGCCTCCGCCGCTGTGATCAACCGCTCCGCTTGATTCAACTTCAGTTCCGCTCCGGCCAGCACCCCCGGCGGACCTGTGTAGTGCGGGCATCGGTCAACCAACTTTTTCGTGTCCTTCGCGACCGTCTCCCCGCCCGTCCCCGTTGCGTAAATGGGCTTGAAGCACTCGCGGGTCGGGCAGAAGATGGTCCCCCAATGACCTCCAGACTCGAGAGACCATCCGTGGGTCTGGGCGTACCGCAGGGTCTCCCTCCAGTGAGGCTTCGGGTGCTCGGGCCACACGTCATCCGACGAGAAGCGTTCCACGGCGCACCTCCTCCCAACGCTGACCCTCAGCGGCACCGACCGATTCTCTCAGAGCCGGTCCGCTTCTGTGCCTACCGTTGCAAACCTCAGCGTGGCGCCCCTCGGGCGGCACACGTGCTCTTTGGTCAAGGTGAATCCGACTCTCGGAGTCGAGAGGGGAGCAGACGACACGCGCAGAAGATTTCGAGGATGGCGGGTGCTTGGGAGTATGGCGCCGTCAGGCCCGCGGGCCAAGGGGGGGACAGCGCTAGGCCACGCCGACGGGTCCACCGTCGCCCCTGTCGTGCCCTCTGCGCGACCAGATCGGCTGCGGCGCGTTCATAGTTCGGGCTGGCGGGCGAGGTCGGACAGCTTGGCGGCGATCTCGGCGTCGCGGCCCTGGGCGGCGTGCTGGTAGCGCAGTGCGGCAGCGACAGTCGAATGTCCGAGGCGAGCCTGCAGCTCGGCGAGGGTGGCTCCGGTCATCGCGGCCATGGTGGCGCCAGTGTGCCGCAGGTCGTGGATCCTGAGGTCCTCGCGGCCGGCAGCGGCTCGTGCCTTGCGCCAGGCCGTGTGCAGCACCGTCGGCTGCAGATGACGCTGGTTGTCGCGCATGGAAGGAAAAAGCAGCGCATTCGCTTCGGACCGGACGTGCTTTTCCAGGTGCTGCTCCAGGGCGGGGACGATGTGCGGCGGCACGCTCACCTCTCGAGTCCCGGCGGCCGACTTCGGTGTGCCGACGATCGGCTGGCCCTTCACCCATGTCACCGCCCGGGTGACCTTGACGACACCACGGTTCAGGTCGAGGTCGCGCCGGCGCAGCTCAAGCACCTCCCCCACCCGGAGTGCGCACCAGGCGCAGAGTAGGACAACGGCACCGAGCTGGTCCGGCATCTTCTTCACGAGCACGTCCAGTTCGGGAAGCGTCGCCGGGTGGATCTCCTTCTTGGTCGGGGGGTTGGACGCGGACCGCACCCGGCAGGGGTTGCTGGCGAGGAGCTCGTCGGTGACGGCGGTGCTGAGGATGGCTCGAAGCAGCGCGTAGGCGCGGGCGTTGACCGTCGGGTGCTTCGGTGACAGTCCGGCCCACCACCGACGCACGAGAGCCGGCGTGAGGTCGGGGACGAGAAGCTCACCGAACGCCGGCTCCAGGTATCGCCGCAGCAGATGCTGGTAGCCCTCCCGGGTCCGCGGTTTGAGGGACCGGTCGGCCAGCCACTGCCGGGCGTACTCGTCGAAGGTGGGCGGCGCCAGCCGCTTTGCAATCTCGGCCCGACGCATGGGGGCGACCCAGTCGTCACGGTTGGCCAGCGCCCACTCCTGGCCCAGCCAGGCCTCGGCGTCACCCTTCGAGGAGAAGGTGTGCGGCGCGGTATGCCGCTGCAGGTCTGGCCCGGTGTAGCTCGCCTGCCACCGCTTGCTCGGCAGCCGGCGCAGTGCCCCGAAGCCTCGTCTCGTCGCCATCGGCCACCCCATCTCGTGCAACAGCGTGCAACATACGTGCAACAAGAGTGGGGCTTTGTGCTCACTTCTGTCAACGCGTGACCACGGCCGCGAACGCGGTGGATCCGGCATACTTGCAGGTCAGCGGCCTACAATGCCTGGTCAGAACGAGAGCTGGCGAAGGGACTCGAACCCTCAACCACCTGTTTACAAGACAGGTGCGCTACCAATTGCGCCACGCCAGCGGAACCGACCGCAGGGCCGGCGACTGCGATGCTACCTGCGCCGAGGCTGAGGCCCGGCATCCGCAACAGGAGCGGGTGCCGGGCCTCAGGCGCACGATCGGAGAGGGTCAGCCGACCTTGCTGACGATCCCGCTGTAGACGAAGCCGTTGCGGTCGGCCAGCTTGATCCAGCCGTTGCTCTGCGGCGTGCCACGCAGCTGCGTGCCGTGGCCGGCGCCGCCGATCACCGAGTGGTTGGTGCCCGGGCCGGAGCGGATGTTGGCGCCGCCGGGAGCGGAGACCCGGTAGGTGGAGGCCTCGCCGGGCGGGGCCGGGGACGGCGGCGGCGTGGGGGACCCGACGGGGGCGAGCGTGGTCAGGCTGATCCAGCCACGGCCGTCGGAGAGCTTGACCCAGCCGTTGCTGGCCGCGCCGGTGACCTGGGTGCCGCGGGCCGCGCCACCGACGACGCGATGGTTCAGGCCCGGGCCGGAGCGGATGTTGGCGCCGACGCTCGCGGACACCTGCCAGGTGCCGGTCTCCCCCGGCGGCGGGGTCGGGTCGGACGGCGGCGGGGTCGGCGGCGCCGGCGGCGGGGTCGGTGTCCCCGGGTTGCTGGTGGTCAGCGTGGTCAGGCTGACCCAGCCGCGGCCGTCAGAGATCCTGACCCAGCCGTTGCTGGCGGTGCCGACGACCTGGGTGCCGCGGGCGGCGCTGCCGACGACGGCGAAGTGGGTGCCGGGCCCGGAGCGGATGTTCGCACCGGCACCGGCGGACACCCACCAGGTGCCCGTCTCACCCGGCGGCGGGGTCGGCGGCGCCGGGTCCTCGGTGCCCGGGTAGGGCTGGCTGCCGTTCTGCAGCGTCAGTCCGGCGCGCACCGAGCACACCGGCCAGGCGCCCGGGCCCTGCACCTGCAGGACCCGCTGGGCGACCTGGATCTGCTGCAGCTTGGTGGCCTGGTGGGCGTAGGCCGCGAACTCCTGGCCGCCGAAGCCGACCCAGGTGGGCTGGTAGAACTGCAGGCCCCCGTAGTAGCCGTTTCCGGTGTTGATGTGCCAGTTGCCAGTGGACTCACACTGGGCGACGCGGTCCCACACATTGTGGTTGTGGGCCGAGGCGGCAGGGGCGGTCAGGCCCACGGTGGCGAGGGAGGCAGCGCTGGCCAGGCCGAGATAGCCTGCCCGGCGGACGACGGAACGGGCGCGGGTCGCAGGGGCGCGATGTTGAGCGGGGCGGGCCATGGAGGTCCTTCCGGCGAAGATGTGTGATGCGTGAGGCGTCTGGGACTGACGCCCGCACCAAACTAGGCCATCACCGCCGCTGCGGGGAAGCGAATGTGACCAGGGTCACGTCGCGCCTTCCCCCAGATCATCACTTGGGTGCGCTATCGGCGGTATACCGTGCCCGCCTCGGCGGTGCCATGGGCACCGGTGGTCAGGGCAGGGTGAAGGGGACCAGGTCGAGCAGTGTGGTGCCCGGAGGGAGCGGCCACCAGGAGACGCGGTCACCACCCTGGTAGGCAGCGAACCCCAGCACGGCGGCACCGACCAGGCACCCCACCACCAGGACGACCGTGGCCGCACCCTCGGGGACGGTGGCGCGGACCGTGGTGCGCGATCCGCGGCGCAGTGAGGTGCTGGCCAGGCCCCACCAGCTCAGCCCACCACCGACGAGTGCCCCGACGGCCATCGACAGGGGCTGCTCCGGCCCGACGCCGGCGAGCAGCTCCGTGCTCGTCACCAACCCGGAGAAGACGAGCGCGACGACCGCAGCCATGGCCACCGGCAGCAGGAGCGAGAACGCGGTGGACACCGTGGCCACCACCAGGTGGACCGGGGAGGCCAGCACGGTGACCGGCACGTCGGTCGCTCGCTTGCCTGCCCGGTGGCGGCGCAGGACCAGCCCGGTCACGGTGCGGTCCACGGTGCGGGCGCCCACGGCCCACAGGGCATATAACCCCCACGCCACCAGCGGGACCACGGCGGCCAGCCCGACGAAGGCCGCAAGCATCGCCGTCAACGTCCCGGTCCGGGCCCGCCGCCCGATGCGCGGGTCGAGCTCAGGCTGCTCCGGGCCGTAGGGATCCTCCGCAAAGCCGTAGGGATCCTCGGCATACCCGTCGTGATACCCCTCGTGTCCGGCCGGGCCATAGTGCTCCGGCCGTGGTGCGGGTTCGCGCCAGCCGGGGCCGGGGTCCTGTGCCCGGGATTCCTCCTCGTACGGCCGCGACACCGGGGTCCTCCGGGTCCGGGCGACGGTCCGCTGCGGCGCGACTTGGGTCGGGTCGGTCAGCTCGTGCAGGTGGGTCTGGTCCGCACCGGCCCCCCACTCGGGATCCGGGGGGAGGACCGGCAACGCCCCGGTCACGTCCTCGTGCCGGGCATACCGCTCCAGGCCATCCAGCACCTGGTCCTCCGTGGGGCGCCGGGCCGGGTCCGGGTCCAGGGCCGCGGCGAGCAGGGGACGCAACCCCGGGTCGACACCGTCCAGCTGCAGCCGCCCGCGGGACACGCGGTCCAGGACAACGGTGATCGGCCCCCGACCGAAGGGCGGGTGGCCCGAGGCGGCATACGCCAAGGTGGCCGCCCAGCCCCACCAGTCGGTAGCCCGGCTGACCGCTCCCCCCTCGGCGATCTCCGGCGACAGGTAGCCCGGGGTGCCCATGACCAGCCCCGTCGAGGTCAGCCGCACGTCGTCGGCGAGCTGGGCGATGCCGAAGTCGATGACGACCGGCTCCCGCGCCCCGGGCTCCCCCACGAGCAGCACATTGCCGGGCTTGAGGTCGCGGTGCACGATCCCCACCTCGTGGATCGCGTGCAGCGCGCTGGCCAGCCCCCGGGCCACACCCAGCAGCTCCTCGCCGTGCAGCGGGCCCTCCTCGTCCACCACTGCGTCCAGGGGCGGGCCGGGCACGAAGTCGGTGACGATGTAGGGCGCGGGCCCGTCCACGTCGGCGTCGAGGACTGCCGCGACCTGTGGGTGATGCACCCGGGCCAGCGTGTGCACCTCCCGGCGCAACCGCTCACGAGCCCCCTCGTCGTGGGCGATGTGCGGCCGCAGCACCTTGATCGCGACCTCGCGGCCGGGGTGGCGCCGGTCCGCGGCCCGCCAGACCACTCCCATGCCTCCCTCACCGACTCGCTCGAGCAGTTCATAGCGGCCCAGCCGGCGCGGCACCACGACCGACACCGGCTCGGTGGGGTGCTGGGTGGGTTGCTCGGTGGGGCGCTCCCTGGCGTACTCAGCGGCCGCGCGCCCGTCCGCGGCGTACTGCCCCTCCCCCGGCTCACCCGTCCCCGGCATGGGCACCGGCCGGGTCCCGCCCACTGCCGGGCGGGAGGATCGGGGCAGCTCGGTGGTCACGGGCTCCACGGTATGCGCTCTCCATGAGTCGGGGGTGAGAAGGTGACGGGCGAGCCGTCACCCGGAGCGGCCTACCTCTAGGGTGGGCAAGGCAGATTCGCTCCAGAGCCTGACGAACGAAGGGGTCAGATGGTTCCCGCATCCAGCAGCTCGGGTTTCGACTTCGTCGTCGCCGCCAACCGGCTGCCGGTCGACCGGCACGTGCACCCCGACGGCAGCGTCGAGTGGCGCACCAGCCCCGGTGGCCTGGTCACCGCCATGGAGTCGGTCATGCAGGATCGCGAGGCCGCCTGGGTCGGGTGGGCGGGCTTCGCCGGTGAGGCGCCGGAGCCGTTCGACGACGGTGCGCTGCGGCTGTGCCCGGTGCCCCTGTCGACGGAGGAGGTCGCCGACTACTACGAGGGCTTCTCCAACGACACCCTGTGGCCGATCTACCACGACGTCATCGTCCCGCCCACCTTCCACCGCTCCTGGTGGCACGCCTACCGACGGGTCAACGAGCGCTTCGCCGAGGCCGTCGCAGAGGTCGCAGCCGAGGGCGCAACCGTGTGGGTCCATGACTACCAGCTGCAGCTGGTGCCGGCGCTGCTGCGCGACCGGCGTCCGGACCTGCGCATCGGCTGGTTCAACCACATCCCCTTCCCTCCCGTGGAGCTGTTCTCCCAGTTGCCCTGGCGCGCCGCCATCCTGCGCGGCCTGCTGGGGGCCGACTTCCTGGGCTTCCAGCGCGCCGATGACGCCCGCAACTTCATGCGCGCCTGCCGCTCCGTGCTGCGCGCCACCGCCAAGGGCGACGTCGTGACCTGGGCGGGCGCGGACGACGCACAGCTGGGTGCCGCACCCCGACGGGTCCGGGCAGCCGCGGTGCCGATCTCCATCGACGCCCAGGGCCTGCGCGAGCTGGCCGGGAGCCCCGAGGTCCAGGACCGGGTCACCGAGATCCGCGCCTCGCTGGGCAACCCCAAGGTGGTCCTGCTCGGCGTGGACCGGCTCGACTACACCAAGGGCATCCGGCACCGGCTGCGCGCCATCGGTGAGCTGCTGGAGGACGGGGAGATCGCCCCGCCGGACGTCGTCTTCGTCCAGATCGCGACCCCCAGCCGCGAACGGGTCGAAGCCTACCGGCTGCTGCGCGAGGAGATCGAGGGCACGGTCGGCCGCATCAACGGCGACTTCTCCCACCTGGGCGACACCGCGGTCCACTACCTGCACCAGTCCTTCGGCCGCGAGGAGATCGCCGCCTTCTTCCAGGTGGCCGACGTCATGCTGGTCACTCCCCTGCGCGACGGGATGAACCTGGTCGCCAAGGAATACGTCACCGCCCGGCACGACGGCGGCGGCGCGCTGGTGCTCTCGGAGTTCACCGGGGCCGCCATGGAGCTGCGCCAGGCCTACATGTGCAACCCGCACGACATTGCCGGGCTCAAGGAGACCATCCTGCGCGCGATCCGCGACAACCCGGCCGCCAAGCGTCGGCGGATGTCCGCGCTGCGCCGCAGGGTGCACAACCACGACGTCCAGACCTGGGCCGGGGAGTTCCTCTCCGCCCTCGCCGCCGCACCCGACCGCCCCGCCAAGAGCTCGTCCCGCCTCCAGGAGTCCTGATGCCCCTCTCCCCCGATCTGCTCGCCGCCGTGGAGGCCTTCGCCGGCCGTCCGACGCTGCTGGTCGCCACCGACTTCGACGGAGCCCTGGCCCCGCTGGTGCCGGACCCCAGCGACTCCCGCCCGGTCGAGGGGGGTATGGAGCGCCTCACCGAGCTCGCCGCCCTGCCCGGGGTGACGGTCTCCCTGGTGAGCGGACGTGCGCTGCGCGACCTCGCCGTGCTCTCCGGCGCGACGCCGGAGATGGTGCTGCTCGGCTCGCACGGCGCGGAAGACTCCCGGCACCGCGAAGGGCTCGCGCTCACCGAGGCGCAGCAGGCGTTGCTGGCCGCGCTCGATGACGAGCTGGCCACCCTGGTCGAGGACCACCCCGGCGCCTGGGTCGAGCACAAGCCCGCCGGCCGGGTGGTGCACACCCGCCGGATGGACCCCGTGGCCGGACCCGCCGCCCTGGACGCGGCGTCCGCCCTGGGGGCACGGCATACCGCGCTGGTGGCCACCCCCGGCAAGGAGGTCGTCGAGCTCGCCGTCGCCCACGTCGGCAAGGGCGCGGCGCTGCTCGGGCTGGCCGAGGACCTCGGGGTGGACGCCGTCTTCTACGCCGGGGACGACGTCACCGACGAGCACGGTTTCGCCGCGCTGGCCGCCAACGACCGCGAGGAGCGGGCCGCCCGCCGGCTGACCGTCCGGGTCGGCGACGGCGAGACCGCCGCGCAGCACCGGGTCGCCGACGAGCACGAGCTGGTGGAGGTCTTCCAGGCGCTGCTGGACGCCCGCCGTTGAGCGGGCCCGCGCCGGCGGTTACCCGCGCCGGCGGTTGCCCGCGACGGCCTCAACCCGGCGGGGCCGTCGAGCCGCGGAGGATGAGCTCTGGGGCGAAGAGGTACTCCCGGTGCTCGACCTCCTCGCCCGCGATCTCGCCGAGCACCGCCCCCACCGCAACCTCCGCCATCGCGTTGACGTTCATCCGCAGGGTGGTCAGCGGCGGGTCGACGAACCCGATGAAGGGCACGTCGTCGCTGCCGATGACGGACAGCTCGCCGGGGACGGCGCAGCCGAGCTGGTCCGCGGCGCGCAGCACGCCCAGCGCCATCACGTCCGAGCCGGCGATGATCGCGGTCGCGCCCGCCTCGATGAGCTGCTTGCCGGCAGCGGCGCCGCCCTCGACGGTGAACAGCGTGGTGCTGACCATCTCGTCACCGTCGAAGCCAGGCACGTCGGCCATCAGCTCATGGAAGGCTTCGGCGCGCCGCTGTACCGGGACGTAGCGGGCCGGGCCGGTGGCGAAGCCGACCCGGGTGTGCCCCAGGTCACGCAGGTGGCGCACCGCCAGTTGCATCGCGGCCCGGTCGTCATGGCTGACGAAGGTCGCGTCGACGTCCTCCCGGTAGCCGTTGATGAGCACCATCGGCAGGCCGCGCTCACGCAGCTCGGCATACCGCTGGGTGCCGGCGCGGGTGTCGGCGTGCTGGCCGCTGACGAAGACGATCCCGGAGACGCCCCGGTCCAGGAGCATCTGGACGTACTCGTCCTCGTGCACCCCGCCCGGGGTCTGCGTGCACAGCACCGGGGTGTAACCAGCTCCGGCGAGCTGGGTCTCGACGATCTGGGCGAACATCGGGAAGACCGGGTTGGTCAGCTCGGGCACGACCAGCCCGATGAGGCCGGCGCTGCTGCGCCGCAGCTTGCTGGGCCGCTCGTAGCCCAGCACGTCGATGGCGGTGAGCACCGACTGCCGGGTGGCGGCCGCGACCCCGGGCTTGTCGTTGAGCACCCTGCTCACGGTCGCCTCGCTGACCCCGGCATAGGACGCGAGGTCGGCCAGCCGGGGTGTGGCAGCGCTCACGGTGCTCACTTCACCGAGCCGGAGGTGAGCCCGCCGATGAGCTGCCTCTGCAGGCTCAGGTAGACCAGCACCGGCGGGATCGAGGCGATGAGCGCGCCTGCAGCGAACATCCCGAAGTAGGTGTTGCGGTCGGCCATGTTCAGCGAGTACAGGCCGATGCCGAGGGTGCGCTGGTCCTGGTCGAGCAGGAAGATGCTGGCCAGCATGAACTCGCCCCAGAGGGTGACGAAGGCCAGGATCCCGACGGTGGCCAGGATCGGCGCGACCAGGCGCAGGGTCATGGTGAAGAAGATTCGCGCGTGCCCCGCGCCGTCCATCTTGGCCGCCTCGTCCATCTCCTTGGGCACCGTGTCGAAGTAGCCCTTGAGCAGCCAGACGTTGGAGCCCATCGCGCCGCCCAGGTAGACCAGCAGCAGGCCCCAGATGGTGTTCAGGCCGATCTGCGGGATGACGTCACCGATGCGCAGGAACATGATGTAGAGCGCCGGGAAGGCCAGCATCACCGGGAACATCTGGGCCAGCAGCAGGGCCATCAGACCGGGGCGTCGACCGGCCCACCGCAGCCGGGAGAAGGCGTAGGCAGCCATCGCCCCGATGAAGACCTGGAAGATTGTGCCCACGCCGGCGACGATGAGGCTGTTGCGGAACCAGGTCCAGAACGGGAACGTCCCGGAGTTGAACAGGTCGGTGAAGTTCTTGGTCGAGAAGGTCTGCGGCAGCGGCGAGGTCGCGCTGAGGGTGCCGACCGGGTTCAGCGCGGCGGACAGGATGTAGAGCACCGGGAACAGCGCCCAGGCCACCGCGACCAGCGCGAGCGCGTGCCGCCACCACACGCCGGACCGGGGCCTGGTCACGGTCGAGGTGCTGGTGTGCCGCTTCGGCCGGCGCGGGCGGGGGGCCATCGCGGCGGCGGTGTTGGCGGCGGTCGTGGACTGAGTCATGTCAGTTCACCTCTTCCAGAGCCTTGGACTGGCGGAAGCCGACGTAGCTGATGGCGCCGACCAGCATGAAGATCACGATGCTGACCGCCGAGGCGAGCCCGATGTTGGGGTTGCCCGACTCCAACGCGATCCGGTAGGAGAAGTTGATTAGCAGGTCGGTGCTGCCCACCAGGCTGTTGCCGTCGACGAACGGCCCACCGTCGGTGACCAGGTAGATCAGCGTGAAGTTGTTGAAGTTGAAGGCGAAGCTGGCGATGAGCAACGGCCCGACCGCGACCAGCAGCAGCGGCATGGTCACCGAGACCAGCGTCCGCAGCGGCCCGGCGCCGTCCACCGCGGCCGCCTCCTTGACGTCCGTGGGGATCGACTGGAGCGCCCCTGTGCAGATCAAGAACATGTAGGGAAAGCCCAGCCACAGGTTGGTGATGATCAGCGCCAGCCGGGCCGCCCACGGGTCACCGAGCCAGTTCACGTTGAGCCCGGTCATGTCGTTGATCAGCCCGAACTGCTGGTTGAACATGGCGGCCCAGATCAGACCGGTCACGAAGACCGGCAACGCGTAGGGCAGCACCAGCAGCGAGCGGTAGATGCCCTTGCCCTTCAACCTCGGGTCGTTGAACAGGATCGCCAGCAGCATGCCCAAGACGAAGGTGCTCGCCACCGAGATGATCGGGAAGGCCAGGTTCCAGGCGAAGATCTTCAGGAAGCCGCCCCGGAAGGCGGGGTCGGTGAAGATGGTGAGGAAGTTGTCGAAGCCGACGTTGACGGTCCAGCCGGCCGGCAACGCTGCGCCCTCACCGTCTTCGGGCACGAAGTTGCCGGTCTCGCTGGCGACATAGACCTTGCCCTCGGCGTTGGTCATCGTGTCGGCCTCTTCGTCGTAGACCATCGTCGGCTGCCCGACGAAGGCCTGCGAGGTGGTGGCGGCCTTGACAGCCGAGCCGCTCTCTCCGACGGGCACCGCGAGGTCGGTGACCTCCCGGGAGCGCTGGTTGGCCTCCAGCAGGTTGAGCACCCGGTAGCCGGGCGCGGTCTCGACCGTGCCGTTGGCCCGCACGCTGACCCCCTCGGCGGCGAGCGGCTCCAGGCCCTCCTCGGTGCCGACGAACAGCTGGTAGCCGTCGGCGGTGACGTTCTCCCCCGTGTCACCGGTCTCCTCGGCGCCCTCCTCCAGCTCCTCCGCGTCGGCGGTGGGGGTGGCGGTGAGCAGGAAGGACAGCTCGCCGGTCTCGATCGGCTCCCCCTCCGGCACGGCCACCGACATCCCGTAGCGCGGTGCGTCGGGGTCCTGGCGCACGGACTGCGCCTGGGCGGCCACGATTGCCTCGTCCTTGGACAGGGTGTGCCCGTCGCCGTAGTTGGTGAAGGCGGTGGCGGCGGTGTAGACGATCGGCCAGATCTGGAAGAGCACCAGCAGGATCAGGCCGGGCAGCAGGTACTTGGCGGGGATGAACCGCTGGGTGGAGTAGACCACCAGGATCGACATCGCGATGAAGGCCACCACGGTGACGATCAGCCAGGAGCCGGCCTCGATGGCCTGCTGCGCGGCATACCCCAGGCCCAGCAGGGCGGCGGCAATCAGCGCCCACCTGGCGGCGTGCACCCCGGCGGGTGTGCGGACCCCGTCGCCGGTGCCGGGAGCCGGGGGCTCGCCGGTGCTGCCCGGTGGGTCGATGACGGACTGTGACATCGATGTCTCCTGATGAGGAAGGAAGCAGGTATGCCGGGGCAGACCGGCGGGCGGGTGGGCACCCGGGGTGGGTGCCCACCCGCCCGCTGCGGTCAGCGGTCCAGCTCGAAGCTCAGAGCGCCGTCTCGACCTCGGCCTGCGCGGTGTCCATCTGCTCGGCCGGGTCCTGGCCGTTGACGATGGCGGCGGTGGCGATGCCCAGCGGGCCCCACACGGCGTTCATCGCGGGGATGTTCGGCATCGGGGTGCCACCCTCGGCAGCCAGTCCCCAGGCCTCGATGTCCTCGTTGGCCGCCGCGACCTCGTCGTAGGCTGCGGTCAGCGCCGGCGGGCGGTCGCCAGCCTCGAACAGCGCAACCTGGACGTCCACGCGGGAGACGTACTCCTGCACGAAGGTCTGGGCAATCTGCGGGTTCTGCGAGTTGGCCGAGACGTAGAAGCCGTTGACGCCCAGGAACGGGGAGGGGTCGCCGCCGTCCTCGAAGTCGGGCAGGGGGCTGATCGCGTAGTCGATCCCGGCGTCGGTGGCCTGCTGGATCGCCCACGGGCCGGAGACGAGGAAGGCGGTGTTGCCCTCGACGAACTGCGGGATGGTGTTGGACCCGTCCAGGTTGACGGTCAGGGCGTCCTGCTCGGCCAGCCAGGCGATCTTCTCCGCGCCCTGCAGGGTCTCCTCGCTGTCCAGGATGGCCTGGCTGCCGTCGAAACCACCCTCGTCCAGCAGCGGGAAAATGCCGCCGCCGTAGGCCGCCAGGTAGGGGTACATGTTGTAGGCGTTGCCCTCCTGGCCCACTTCCTGTGCCATGACCAGCTCGGCCTCACCGTCCTCGACCAGCTGCTGACCGGTCGCGACGAGCTCCTCGAAGGTCGCCGGCTCCTCCGGCGCCATCTCCACGTTGCGGATCAGGGCGAGGGACTCCACGGAGTAGGGGACGCCGTAGGTCTGACCCTCGAAGGTGAAGCCCTCGACGCTCTCCGGGGAGAACTGACCGACCAGGTCGGAGGACAGCTGGACCGGGGCGACGACGTTGTTCTGGACCAGCTCGCCGAGCCAGTCGTGGGCACCGACGGCGATGTCCGGGCCGGCACCGGCGCTGACCGCGTCGCCGAACTGCTCGCGCAGGTTCTCGTTGGCCACGACCTGCAGGGTGACCGGCACGCCGGTCTCCTCCTCGAAGGTCGCGGCGACGTCCTCGAGCGCGGCGGACCGCAGGTCGTCGGCCCAGATCACCAGGCTGGTGCCGTCGCTGGCGGCCGGCTCCTCACCCGCGTCCTCGGTGGTCGCCTCATCCTCAGGAGCCGCGTCCTCGGTGGTCTCCTCGTCCTCGGCGGCGGGGGCCTCGGTCTCGGTGGCCTCGTTCTCAGTGGCCTCGGTCTCGGTGGCCGTCTCCTCGGCTGCGGCCGGAGTCTCCTCCGTGTCCGTGTCCGTGTCGCCGCAGGCGGCCAGCAGCAGGGCTGCGACGGCAGCTGAGGCGATCACGCCGGTGGTGCGCTTCATGCGTTCTCCTTCGAACCGGGGGCGGCACCCGATGGTGCAGGGGGCCCCGCTGAGCAACCGATCCTTACTGCCGGTTGCCGGATGATTGCCTCAGTATGGACGTGGTTGCAGTCTCTTGCAAGTTCTTGCAACGCCTCTTGCGGTGGGTGCTACGGTGAGATCCGTCACCTGCAACGGCGCCGGGAACGCCATACCTCGACGTCGCCGCAAGCGACACCTCCACGCGCACCCGCGGGTGGGTCCTTTACGACGGATCGTCCGGCACGTACCTGCCGGTGAAGGAGATGGATCATGGCAACGGTGACCTTCGATGAGGCCACACGCATCTACCCCGGGGCCGAGACCCCCTCGGTGGACAAGCTCAACATCGAGATCGCGGACGGGGAGTTCCTCGTGCTCGTCGGGCCCTCGGGCTGCGGCAAGTCGACCTCGCTGCGCATGCTCGCCGGGCTGGAGGAGGTGAACGACGGTCGCATCCTCATCGGCGACCGCGACGTCACCCACATGCCGCCCAAGGACCGCGACGTGGCCATGGTCTTCCAGAACTACGCGCTCTACCCGCACATGAGCGTGGCCGACAACATGGGCTTCGCGCTGAAGATCGCCGGCAAGCCCAAGTCCGAGATCCGCGAGCGGGTCGAGGAGGCAGCCAAGATCCTGGACCTGACCGACTACCTGGAGCGCAAGCCCAAGGCCCTCTCCGGTGGTCAGCGCCAGCGCGTGGCCATGGGCCGCGCCATCGTCCGCCAGCCGCAGGTCTTCCTGATGGACGAGCCGCTGTCCAACCTGGACGCCAAGCTGCGGGTGCAGACCCGCACCCAGATCGCCTCGCTGCAGCGCCGGCTCGGGGTCACCACCGTCTACGTCACCCACGACCAGGTCGAGGCGATGACGATGGGTGACCGCGTGGCGGTGCTCAAGGACGGCATCCTGCAGCAGGTCGACAGCCCGCGCCGGATGTACGACCACCCCAACAACGTCTTCGTCGCCGGCTTCATCGGCTCCCCCGCGATGAACCTCATGACGGTGCCGGTCACCGACGGCGGCCTCAAGCTCGGTGACTACACCCACCCGGTCCAGCGCGACTGGCTGGTCGACGCCGGCGGCGACGTGGTCCTGGGCGTGCGGCCCGAGGACGTCGAGCTCTCCGACTCCGGCCGCGGCCTGCCGATCGAGATCGACGTGGTCGAGGAGCTGGGCGCCGACGCCTACATCTACGGCCAGCTGCCTGGTCACGGCGCCGTGGACAAGCCGTTCATCGCGCGCGTCGACGGCCGCACCCCGCCGAAGAAGGGCGAGGTCGTCCACTTCCAGCCCAAGGGTGACCACATCCACGTCTTCCACGCCGAGACCGGCGAGCGCCTGAGCAACTGATCCCAGACCGGCTCAACTCACCGGCCGACATCGTGCTGCCCCCGTGATCTTTCCTGGGGCAGAGCACGATCTCGGCCGGTGAGTGCGTGAACGGACCTACTCTGGTCTGTATGCCGCTTGACATCAGCGCCATCAACCCCGACCCGGCGATGCTGGACCTGCCCTGGAGCCAGCCGCTGGAGGACTGGCCGGACAGCCATCTGGCCGCGTTGCCCCGCGGCATCAGCCGGCACGTGGTCCGCTTCGTGCGGCTCTCGGGCAGGGTGGTCGCGATCAAGGAGATCACCGAGCACCTGGCCCGGCGCGAGTTCCAGACCCTGCGCACGCTGCGCCGCATGGACCTGCCCGCCGTCAAGCCCCTGGCGGTGGTCTCCGGGCGCACCGGTGCCGCCGGACAACCGCTGGACTCCTGCCTGGTCACCCAGCACCTGCGCTTCTCCCTGCCCTACCGCGCGGTCTTCAGCCAGCGGATGCGCCCCGACACCGCCCGCCGCACCCTGGACGCGCTGGCGGTGCTGCTGGTGCGACTGCACCTGGCCGGCTGCTTCTGGGGGGATGTCTCGCTGTCCAACACCCTCTTCCGCCGCGACGCCGGCGACTTCGCTGCCTACCTCGTCGACGCCGAGACCGCGGAGATCCACCCCCAGCTCTCCGACGGCCAGCGCCAGCACGACCTGACCATCGCGCACGGCAACATCGCCGGGGAGCTGATGGACCTGGAGGCCGCCGGGCTGCTCGACGAGGGTGAGGACCCGGTGGAGATCGCCAACCGGATCATGTTCCGCTACGACCTGCTCTGGCGGGAGCTGACCAGCGAGGAGCGCTTCGAGCAGGGCGACCGGTGGCGCGTGGAGGAACGGATCCGGCGCCTCAACAACCTCGGCTTCGACGTCGATGAGCTGGAGATGACGACCGACGTGGACGGTGCCTCCCTGCGCATCCAGCCCCGCATCGTCGACGCCGGGCACCACTCCCGCAGGCTCATGCGCCTCACCGGCCTGGACGTGGAGGAGAACCAGGCCCGGCGCCTGCTCAACGACCTCGACTCCTACCGGGCCGCCACCGAGCGCCAGGGGGACGACGAGAGCCTGGTCGCCCACGACTGGGTGACCCAGATCTACGAGCCGGTCACCAGGTCGGTGCCCCCTGAGCTGCGGGGCAAGCTTGAGCCGGCCGAGTTCTTCCACGAGATCCTCGAGCACCGGTGGTACCTGTCCGAGCGGGCCGGCCACGACACCCTGATCGAGGACGCGGTGCAGGACTACGTGCAGACCGTGCTGCCGGGCAAGCCGGACGAGGCCGCCGTGCTCGGCGTGGACACCGAGGAGATCCCGATCCGGGCGCGGCCTGTGCGTCCCTGACCAGCAAAGGTATGCCGTCCGACCCCTGCCGGGGCGCACCGGGTGCACCCTTTGGGGGGAGTGTGCGCAGGAGGTGACCCTCGGGTCATACTGCCGCCATGTCCGCGCGAAGCACCTCCCTCGTGTCGACCCTGCTTGGCCCGCTGTTGCTGGCCGGCTGTGCCCTCGACATCCCGGCCGATCCCGACGGCACGCTGGAATCCATCCGCTCCTCCGGCGAGCTGAGCGTGGGCGTCTCGCCCCAGCCGCCGTTCACGACGCTGCCGGACGGGATCGACGAGCCCCCGGCCGGGACTGAGATCGACCTGGTCACCGGCTTCGCACAGTCACTGTCCGCCGAGCCGACCTGGGTGGTCGGGGGCGAGGAGAGCCTGATGCGGGCGCTGGAGGAAGGTGAGCTGGATGTCGTTGTTGGCGGGCTCACCGCGGAGTCGCCATGGGGGACCGACGTGGCCCTGACCAGGCCCTACCTGGTGACCGTCGAGGATGGGGAGGAGACCGACCACGTCATGGCGGTCGTCCCGGGGGAGAATGCCCTGCTCAGCGCATTGGAGCGCTACCTGGACGGGGAGCAGCCGTGAGCGCCGGCGGCACCCGCCACGGCACCTTCTTCGGCGGCACCGAACTGCCCGAGGAGCAACAGCGGATCCTGCGCAGGGCCCGACGGCTGGAGATCTTCACCATCGGCTACATGCTCTCGGTGGTGACGGTCATCTACCTGGTCATGGGCAACTCGCAGGCGATGCGGGCCGCCTGGGTGGAGGACCTGCTGGCCCTCATCCCGCCCCTGTGCTTCCTGGTCGGGGCCCGCGTGGCGGCCCGCAAGCCGGACCGCAAGCATCCCTACGGCCGGCACCGCGCCGTGGCCGTCGGCCACCTCGTCTCGGCCGTCGCCCTGCTCTTCATGGGGCTGCTGTTGTCCTGGGAGTCCGCCTCCGGGCTGCTGAGCCGGGAGCACCCCCCTGTGGGCACCATGCAGGTCCTGGGCCACACGGTGTGGGCCGGCTGGCTGATGATCGCGGCGCTGGCCTACAGCGGCATCGGCCCGATCATCCTGGGCAGGATGAAGAAGCCGCTTGCCGAGCAGCTGCACGACAAGGTCCTGCATGCCGACGCTGACATGAACAAGGCGGACTGGATGACGGCCGGCGCCGGCATCGTCGGGATCCTCGGCATCGGTGTGGGGCTGTGGTGGGCCGATGCCGCCGCGGCTCTGGTGATCTCGATGTCGATCCTCAAGGACGGCGTGACCAACGTCCGGGCCGCGGTCGCCGGGCTCACCGACACCACCGCCCGCACCGTCGACGACACCCAGGAGCACCCGCTGGTCCACAGGATCGAGGACTACCTCGACTCCCGACCCTGGGTCGCCGCGCACCGCACCCGGGTGCGGGACATGGGCCACGTCTTCCACGTGGAGGTGCGGGTCATCCCCCGCGGCGGGGAGGTCGACCTCGCCCAGTTGCACCAGGTCACCGAGGACATCCGCGACCTGGACTGGAAGCTGGACGACGTCACCGTCGCCGCCGTGGCGGACCTCGCCCCGACCTACCCCGACTGAGCGACCCGGTCGCGCTGCTACCACGGGACGGGCAGCGCCTCCCGCCGCGGTCCCGTCGACTGACGTCGCAGACCCGCGTTCGTCAGCGCCGAGCCCGAGCCCGGGCGATCTCGTAGAGCGTCACGGCCGCGGCGATCCCGGCGTTGAGTGACTCGGTCACGCCGGCCATCGGGATCGAGACGATTTGGTCGCAGGTCTCCCGCACCAGGCGGGACAGGCCCTTGCCCTCGGAGCCGATGACGACGACCAGCGGCTGGTCGGCCAGCGCCAGACCGGGCAATTCCACGTCGCCGTCGGCGTCCAAGCCGATGACGAAGAAGCCGGCCTTGCGGTAGTCCTCCAAGGTCCGGGTCAGGTTGGTCGCCTGCGCCACTCGGATCCGGGCCGCGGCGCCGGCGGAGGTCTTCCAGGCCGCCGCGGTCACGCCGGCCGAGCGGCGGGCCGGCACCACCACGCCGTGTCCGCCGAAGGCGCCGGCCGACCGGATGATGGCGCCCAGGTTGCGCGGGTCGGTGATGCCGTCGAGCGCGACGATGAGCGGCACCCCGGGCAGCTGCTGGGAGAGCAGGTCATCGGGGTGGGCGTAGTCGTAGGGCGGCACGGTCAGCGCGAGCCCCTGGTGCACCGCGCCGTCGGTGATCCGGTCCAGCTCCCCGCGCGGGGTCTCCAGCAGCGCGATCCCGGCCTCGGTCGCCAGCGTGATCGCCTCCTTGACCCGGTCGTCGCTCTCCATCCGGGTGCCGACGTGCAACGCCGTGCCCGGGACACCGGTCCGCAGCGCCTCGAGCACGCTGTTGCGTCCCACGACCACCTCGGTCGCCGCGCCGCGGCCCGGCCCGGAGCGTCGGGCCGGCTGCCGCCCCCCGCCGTCCTTCGTGGTCCGCGCTGCCCGGCGGGCGGCCGGATGCCCCACCCGCTCCTCGGCCTTGGGCGTCGGGCCCCGGCCCTTGAGCTGCTTGCGGCGCTGCCCGCCGGAGCCGACGGTCATGCCCTTCTTGTTGCTCGTGCGTGCCGCACGTCGCTGCTGGTTGCCTGCCATGTCGCTTCCGTCTCCTCAGCCCAGCGACCAGCGGGCGCCGGCCGGGGTGTCCTCGATGACCACGCCGAGCGCGGTCAGCTGGTCGCGAATGGCGTCCGCCGCCGCGAAGTCCTTGTCGGCCCGCGCCTGTGTCCGCGCCGCGAGCCGCTCCTGCACCAGGGCGGCCAGCACCTCGCCCGCCTGGCCTCCCTCGTCCGCGCCGCCCCACCGCGGGTCCAGGGGGTTGACGCCGAGCACGTCGAGCATGGCGACCAGCTGCTGCAGCGTATGCCGCACCGCAGCCTGCTCCCCGCCGCTCTCCAGCGCCTTGTTCCCCTCGCGCACCGCGCCGAAGACTACGGCCAGTGCCTCAGGCACGTTGACGTCATCGTCCAGCGCCGCCCGGAACTGCGCCGGGAAGGCCTCCTCCACCGGGAGCGCATGCGCCTCCTGCACCACCTGCTCCGCCGAGGCCCCGGCGACCTCCAGGGCGCGCGCCACATACCCCTCGATCCGTTCCACCGCCGCGAGCGCCTCGTCGAGCGAGCCCTCGCCATACTCGATCGTGGAGCGGTAGTGCGCGGCGCCGAGGTAGTAGCGCAGCACCAGTGGGCGGACGGTCTTGGTCAGCTCGGTCACCGCGAGCGCGTTGCCGAGCGACTTGCCCATCTTGGCGCCCTTGACCGTGACCCAGGCGTTGTGCAGCCAGAAGCCCGCGAAGTCGAGGCCGGCGGCACGCGACTGGGCCTGCTCGTTCTCGTGGTGCGGGAAGCGCAGGTCGACGCCGCCGCCGTGGATGTCGAAGGCGTCCCCGAGGTACTTGCGCGCCATCGCCGAGCACTCCAGGTGCCAGCCGGGGCGGCCGCGGCCGTAGGGGGTCGGCCAGGACGCGGTCTCCGGCTCGCCCGCCTTGTGCCCCTTCCAGAGGGCGAAGTCGCGCGGGTCGCGCTTGCCACGCGGGTCGGCGTCACCGGCTGGCTCCATGTCGTCGAGCCTCTGCCGGGTCAGCTCGCCATAGGCCGGCCAGGAGCGGACGTCGAAGTAGACGTCGCCAGAGCCGTCCTCGGCGGCGTAGGCGTGGCCCTTCTCGATCAGGACCTGGATGAGCTCGACCTGCTCGGTGATGTGGCCGGTCGCCCGCGGCTCGTAGGTCGGCGGCAGGACGCCGAGCAGCTCCAGCGCGCGCGTGGTCTCCCGCTCGTGCAGGTAGGACCAGGCCCACCAGGGCTGGCCGGCCTCTTCGGACTTGGCCAGGATCTTGTCGTCGATGTCGGTGACATTGCGGACCAGGGTCACGTCGTAGCCGTGTCCCCGCTCCAGCCAGCGGCGCAGGATGTCGAAGGCGACCGCGAACCGGACGTGCCCGATGTGCGGGCTGCCCTGGGTGGTGAGGCCACAGATGTAGATCCCGACGCGACCGGGCTCGAGCGGCTCGAAGGGCCGCAGCTCGCGGGAGGCGGTGTCATACAGGTGCAGGCTCACCCGGTCAAGGCTACCGGGGGTATGCCGCGCCGCCCGCCACCCCGCAGATCGCCCCTCTCCCCGGGACGGGCAAGGTCCTGCACCACAGACCACGTCGTCAACGCTGCAGGCGGTGCAGAACGTTGCCTGTCCTGGCTGTGGACAATCCTGGCTGTGGACAAGCTCGGACCCCGGGCTGCGCGCCCCGGCAGACTCGAACCATGTCTGCGGAGGGGATCATCTCGTTGCTCGAGGCGCAGGGCGGGGCAGGTAGCCGACGCCAGCTGCAGGAAGCCGGGTTCTCGCGCCGGACTGTGGAGGCGATGGTGCGTCGCCGAGAGCTGGTCAGCGTCCGCAGGGACGCCGTGGTCCTGGCTGCCGAACTGGTCGATGCCACGCCGTGGGCCAGGCGGGCGCTGGAGGCGAGGGCGGTCGGGTTCAGCCTCGCCCCGGCGACCGACGGAGCCCGGGACGCAGCGGTCCATGCGCTCAGCCACGAGAGCGCCCTCATGGTCCATGGGCTCCCCTATTTCGGTGAGGACGGGCTGGTCCATCTCGTCCGGACCGACGGGCTGCGAGGTCGCCGTGACGACACGGTCTGGGTGCACAGCCCGGTCGATCCCAGCTGGGTCGTGGCCGTCGAGGGCCTCCGGGTGATGCGGCCGGTGCTGGCTGCCCTGCAGGTCGCGGCCACGCATGGTGAGGAGGCCGGTCTGGTCGCCCTCGACGGCGTGCTGCACGAGGCACGGCTGCGGGACAAGGACGAGGTCGGCCGCTCGGACGGGCCCGCGACGGCAGCGGCCCACCGACAGATCGCGTCGGCGCTGACCCTCACCTGGGGACCAGGCACTCCGGTGGTCCGGCTCGTCGCCGAGTTCTCGGACGGCCGCAGCGAGTCTGCCGGTGAGAGCCGGAGCCGTTGGCTGCTGCGCCTCCTCGGGTTCGGCCCGACCACCCTCCAGTTCCCCGTGCGCGACGGTGCGGTCCTGGTGGGTCTGGCGGACCTGAAGCTGGACCGCTGGGACGTGCTGATCGAGTTCGACGGGACCGGGAAGTACACCGGCCCCGGCACGCTGCTGGCCGAGAAGGACCGCGAGGACCGGATGCGGGCACTGGGCTATGAGGTGGTCAGACTCCGGTGGGCGGACCTGGCCAGACCGCACCTGGTCCGTCAGCGCATCCTGGCCGCCATCGCCCGCGCGGAGGCCCGGGCCGCCACGACGGGGTGACGTGCAGTTGGTCGGGGTGTCCCCACCGGCTGCAGCAGTCAGACAACGTCCCTGCACGTGCAGTTGGTCGCGGTGTCCCCACCGGCTGCAGCAGACAGACAACGTCCCTGCACGTGCAGTTGGTCGCGGCGTCCCCAGCGGCTGCAGCAGACAGACAACGTCCTGCACCGCACACCGCGTTGACGAGGCTGCATGCGGTGCAAGACCCTGCCTGTCCCAGCACGCCGCCTCAGGTGAGGGGCGGGGGCCGGTGCCACGGCCTACCCTGTGGGTATGCATATCGCCCAGGAACTGGTGCTCGTCGGGACGAGCGTGGAGGGGCGCAACCTGCTGGGCACCAGCCGCAACCTGGTCCTGGCAGGGGCCTTCCTCACCGAGCTGGCGGTCCTGGAGCGCCTGGCCGTCGATGGCAAGAAGCTCCGGGTGCACGACCCCGGGCCGACCGGTGACTACCTCCTCGACGACGCCCTGGTCCGCTTCGCCAAGCTCGAGGGCAAGAAACCGAAGGACGTCCTCGACAAGGTCGGCAAGCACCTCCTCGAGCCCGTCCTGGAGAGCCTGGCCACCCAGGAGCTCATCCGGCCCGAGCCGGTCTCGGTCATCGGCCTGACCCTGTGGACCCGCTGGCCGGTGGTCGTCGACGGCCCGAGGCAGGCCGTGCTGATCGACCTGGCCCAGGTGCTGACCGGGGCCCGGGACGCGGACTCCCGCACCGGGGCGTTGATCTCCCTGCTGCACGCCGTAGGCGCCCTGCACACCGTGGTGCCCGAGGACCTGCGACCGGGCATGACCAACCGGGATGTCAAGCGTCGGGGCAAGGAGGTCCTCAAGGGCCGCTGGGCCCCCGAGGCGGTCGCCAAGGCCGTCGAGGAGGCTGCAGCCGCCGCCATGGTGGCGGTCACCGCTGCGGCAGGCGCCGGCTCCAGCTGAGCCACCCGGCCAGGCGGTCGCACCGTCTCCTTGCACTGCGGCCCGTGCCCCGGGCCGCCTAGCGTGGTGGGCATGCCCGTCGTCCACGAGTCCGACCATGCCCGCCTGAGCGTCCTCACCCCTCACCTGGTGCGCTTGGAGTGGTCGCCGTCCGGCGCCTTCACCGACGAGCCGACACAGGTGGTCCTCGACCGTGACTTGGGGCCGGTGCCGGCCACGGTAACCCCGGTGGGCAGCGGCGTAGAGGTCGTCACCGACGGCTTCGAGCTGGTCTACGACGGCGGGCCACCAACCCCCTCCGGCCTCTCGCTGCAGGTCAGGGGCGGCGTGACCACCTACCACTCGGTGTGGCGGTATGGCGTGCCCGTGCGCCCCAAGAGCCGGCTGGGCGGCACCGCCCGCACCCTGGACGAGGTCGACGGGCGCAGCCCGCTGGAGCCGGGCGTGATCTCCCGGGACGGTTACGAGGTGCTGGACGACTCGGCCAGCCTGGTCCGCACCGGTCCCGGAGTCGCCGACCTGAAGCCCCGGGAGGAGGGTGCGGTCGACCTCTACGTCTTTGCCCACGGGCTGGACTTCCGCGGCGCGCTCCGCGACTTCTACCGATTGACCGGCCCCGTGCCGCGGGTGCCGCGCTACGTGCTGGGCAACTGGTGGAGCCGCTACCACCCCTACTCCGCGCAGGAGTACTCCGCCCTGCTGGACCGGTTCGCCGCCGACCGGCTGCCGTTCTCGGTCGCGGTGCTGGACATGGACTGGCACATCACCGACAGCCAGTTCGACAGCCGGTTCGGCAGCGGCTGGACCGGCTACACCTGGGACCCCCGGCTTTTCCCGGACCCCGGGGCGTTCCTGGCCGAGCTGCACGACCGCGGCTTGAAGGTCACCCTCAACGACCACCCGGCGGACGGGGTGCGGGCGTTCGAGACCGCATACCCGACGATGGCGCGGGCCCTCGGCGTGGACCCGGCCACCGAGGCGCCCTTGGCCTTCGACGTCACCGACCCCGCCTGGCTGCGGGCCTTCTTCGACCACGTGGCGCACCCGCTGGAGGAGCAGGGGGTGGACTTCTGGTGGATCGACTGGCAGTCCGGCCCCTACTCCCGGCTGCCGGGCCTGGACCCGCTGCGGGCGCTCAACGAGGTGCACTTCGCCGAGCTCGCCGCGACCGGCCGCCGACCGGTGGTCTTCAGCCGTTATGCCGGGCCGGGCAGCCACCGCACGCCGATCGGCTTCTCCGGCGACACGGTGATCAGCTGGGACAGCCTGCGCTTCCAGCCCGAGTTCACCGCCACCGCGGCGAACATCGGCTACGGCTGGTGGAGCCACGACATCGGCGGGCACTGGGGCGGGGTCAAGGACGTGGAGCTGGCGGTGCGCTGGGGGCAGCTCGGGGTGTGGTCGCCGGTCAACCGGCTGCACGCGACGGCCAGCCCCTTCCAGGGCAAGGAGCCGTGGCGGTTCGGCCCGGAGGCCGAGGCCTTGATGGGTGCGGCGCTGCGGCTGCGGCATCGGCTGCTGCCCTACCTGGCCACGATGGCCGAACGGGCCAGCGCCGAGGGCGTCCCGCTCGTCGAGCCGGTCTACCACCGCCATCCCGCACGCGAGGAGGCCTACGCGCACCGCGCCACCTACTTCTTCGGCGCCGACCTGCTCTGCGCGCCGGTCGTGCAGCCCCGCGACCGGCGCACCGGCCTGGCCCGGGTCGACCTGTGGCTGCCGCCGGGCGCCTGGTTCGACCTGGAGACCGGCCGGCGCTACGAGGCTGGGGACCACGGGCGCACGGTGGCGGCCTACCGGGACCTGGCGCACACCGCGGTCTTCGCCGCCGCCGGCACCGTGCTGCCGCTGGTCGCGGAGGACGAGGTCGGCAACGGCGTCCCGCTACCGATCGCGCTGGACCTGCAGGTCTACCCCGGCGCCGACGGCGAGCACCTGCTGGTCGAGGACGACGACGGACCCGAACCGACCCGGCGGGTGGCCCGGACGCCGCTGCGGCTGCGCGGCGGGACCCTGACGGTTGGCCCCGCCGAGGGTGACCTGACCGCGCTGCCGGCGAAGCGGACCTGGACCGTGCGGGTGGCCGGCTCTGGCTCTCCCGCGAGCGTCCACGCGGACATCCCCGTCGGTGAGCAGGTGAGCATCGACCTGAGGGGGTCCGAGCCCGAGCAGCATGAGCTCAGCACCTGCTTCGCCATCCTCGACGCCGCGGAGGTCGAGCACGCCACCAAGGACGAGGTATGGCGTCTGCTCACCCGGTCCGACCTGTCGGCCCCCCGCGCCGGGTTGGTGGGCGAGCTGACCTCACTCCCTCTCGACCCGTCCTTGCTGGGTGCGCTGGTGGAGGTGCTGACCGCCGAGGGGCGGTGAGCCTGTGCCCTCACGCCATCTCCGCCTCTTCCACGCCCGACCGCCGCCTCAGCCCGGCCCGCCTTCACCTGGCAGCCCACCTGCGGCCCGCCTAGCGTGGTGGACGTCCCCACCCCTGCAGCAGAGAGGCGAGATCGATGACCGAGTCGACCGTCGGCCAGCGCGCCGAGAGCATGACGAACGACCAGGGTGGCTTCCCCGCACAGGAGCAGGAGCCGCCCGGCAGCACGAGCGCGATGGACCCTGTGCCCGACCACGGGGAGGAGACCTACAAGGGCAGCGGCAAGCTCGAGGGCCTGCGCGCCCTGGTCACCGGTGGCGACTCCGGTATCGGCCGCGCGGTCGCGATCGCCTTCGCCCGTGAGGGTGCGGATGTCGCCCTGTCCTACCTGCCGGATGAGCAGGAGGACGCCGAGTCCACCGCCGAGCTGGTCCGCGCGGCCGGGCGCACCGCGGTGCTGTGCCCCGGTGACCTCACGGCGGAGGCAACCTGCGAGCAGGTTGTCGAGAAGTCGGTGCAGGAGCTGGGTGGGCTGGACGTGCTGGTCAACAACGCTGGCGCCCAGTGGGCCCGGGACGAGGGCCTGGAGCAGATGAGCTCGGAGCGGATGGACCGGATCTTCAAGACCAACCTCTACGCGCTGATGTGGATGACCCGAGCCGCCCTGCCGCACCTCGGCAAGGGCGCCAGCATCATCAACGTCAGCTCGATCCAGGCCTGGGAGCCCTCGACCACGCTGCTGGACTACGCGGCGACCAAGGCGGCCATCAACAACTTCACCGTCAACCTCGCGGCCGAGGTCGGCCCCAGGGGCATCCGGGTGAACGCGGTCGCCCCTGGACCGATCTGGACGCCCCTGCAGCCGGCCACCAAGCCCGCCGAGGCGATGGAGGAGTTCGGCGCCGACACCCCGCTGGGGCGGGCCGGCCAACCCTCGGAGGTGGCCCCAGCCTTTGTCTTCCTGGCCTCGCCGCGCGACGCCAGCTATGTCTCCGGCACGGTGCTCGGGGTGACCGGCGGCAAGCCGGTCTTCTAGGCCCCGGACCACCGGCGGCGGCGGACGATCCGCCGCCGCCGGGATCCTGGCTCAGCTGCGCGCCGTCACCACTTGTGCGCGACGTCGATGACCAGGCGCGAGCCGCTCCCGGGGCCATCGAGCACGAAGACCCGCATCGGCAGCCGGGCGCGCACGCCCACACCGAAGGTGGTCTGGCCCTCGAACGACCCGGCGACCGCGACCTGCCGCAGCGTGTCGTAGCCGGTGACGTCGACCACCTTGCTCCGGTCCTTGGGTGAGTAGGTCGGGCGGCCGGAGGAGTCGTAGGCCGGCACGGTCACATCCACCTGCAGCCGCGCCCCACCGGCCAGCGGCACGGGCTGGCCGGACCCAGGCTGCGTGACCGTGTCGACGTAGCGCACCCGGTGGCCGACCTTGCCGGCCGCGATCCCGGCGATATCCACGACCACGCGGTCGAAACAGGCATGCCGCCCCGAGCGGACGTTGCTGATCGTCCCGTCGCCGACATGGCTGTCGCTGCGCGCCTTCTCCAGTGACCCCCAGGTCACCCCGCAGCTGATGCCCGCTGCGCCGACCGAGGCGCTCGCCGCACCGGTCGGCACCGCGGCCGCGGCGGGCACGGCCCCGCCCAGCATGACGAGCGCAGTCAGCGTGGCCGCCGCCCTCCGGGTCGTCCCCACGGTCTTTCTCATGATCTTCCCCTGCCCTTCTGGGGCGCTCCGGCGGAGCACCTTCGTCAGGTAGTCGCGCCATGGTCGGAGAAGGTTCAGGAGACGGGAAGGGGGCGGGTGATCACCCGCCCCCGTCCTACGGCATACCGGTCAGCTGCCCCGGTCGATCCACTCCTGACGCTGCGGCGCCTCGTCCCCGATCGTGGTGCTGCCGCCGTGGCCGGTGCGCACCACCGTCTCCTCGGGCAGGGCCAGCAGCTTGTCGGTGATCGACTCGATGATGGTGTCGAAGTTGCTGAACGAGCGGCCGGTCGCGCCCGGCCCGCCCTCGAAGAGGGTGTCACCGGTGAACACCGTCGCCATGCCCGGGACGTAGAAGGAGCAGGCACCCGGGGAGTGACCGGGGGTATGCAGCACGTGCAGGCTCTGCCCCGCGACCTCGATCGTCATCCCGTCGGCCAGGTCCTCGTCCCAGGTGCGGCCCGGGTGGGTGAGCTCCCAGACCGGCTTGTCGTCGGGGTGCAGGTAGATGGGGCCGTCCACCCACTCCTGCAGGTCGAAGACCGCGTCGACGTGGTCGCTGTGGGCGTGGGTGAGCAGGATCCCGACCACCTTGCGGTCCGCAGCGATGTCGGCGATCTTCTGCGCGTCATGGGGAGCGTCGATGATCACGCACTCCTCGTCGTTGCCCAGCACCCAGATGTTGTTGTCCACCTCCCAGGTGCCGCCGTCCAGCTCGAAGGCGCCGGTGGTGATGCCATGGTCGATCCGCACGTTCATGCCTTGCTCTCCTCCGTCTCGGGAGCGCCCGCGGGCGCCTCGGTCTGGCTGTCGATAACCACGACGCTACGCAGCACGTCGCCGCCGTGCATCTTCGTGAAGGCCGACTCGACGTCGCCGAGCCCGATTGTCTCGGTGACGAAGCCGTCGAGATCGAACCGGCCCTGGCGGTAGAGGTCGATGAGCATCGGGAAGTCGCGGGAAGGCAGGCAGTCGCCGTACCAGCTGGACTTCAGCGCCCCGCCGCGGCCGAAGACGTCGGCCAGGGGCAGGGTGACCTCCAGGTCGGGGGTCGGCACCCCGACGAGCACGACGGTGCCGGCCAGGTCGCGGGCGTAGAAGGCCTGCTTGTAGGTCTCCGGGCGGCCTACCGCCTCGACCACGACGTCGGCGCCGTGCCCACCGGTGAGGGCCTGGATGGCCTCGACCGGGTCGTTCTCCTTGCTGTTGACGGTGTGGGTGGCGCCAAAGCGCTTGGCCGTCTCCAGCTTCCGGTCGTCGATGTCGACGGCGATGATCGTCGTGGCACCGGCGATCGCGGCCCCGGCCACGGCGGCGTCGCCGACCCCGCCGCAGCCGATGACGGCCACCGAGTCGCCGCGGGTGACGGCGCCGGTGTTGACTGCTGCACCGAAGCCGGCCATCACGCCGCAGCCGAGGAGGCCAGCCGCGACGGCGGAGGCCTCACGGTCGACCTTGGTGCACTGGCCGGCGGCGACCAGCGTCTTCTCGATGAACGCGCCGATCCCCAGGGCCGGGCTCAGCTCGGCCCCGGCCATCGGGTCGCCCTCGGCCAGGGTCATCTTCTGGGTGGCGTTGTGGGTGGCGAAGCAGTACCACGGCTTGCCCTTGGCACAGGCCCGGCACTGGCCGCACACGGCGCGCCAGTTGAGGATGACGAAGTCACCGGGCTCGACCTCCGTCACGCCCTCCCCCACGGCCTCGACCGTCCCTGCGGCCTCGTGGCCGAGGAGGAAGGGGAACTCGTCGTTGATGCCGCCCTGACGGTAGTGCAGGTCGGTGTGGCAGACGCCGCAGGCCTCGACCTTGACCACCGCCTCCCCCGGACCAGGGGCTGGCACGACGATGTCGACGACCTCGACGTCGGCATCCTTGCTGCGGGCGATGACGCCCTTGACGATCTGGGACATGAAGGACCCTCCTGGGCAGGTGTGCAGGTGTTGCCTCCACCGTAGGCGGACCGTTCCCTCCAGGCGCGTGGGGGTGCGCTCCAGGGGGGTCCAGGCTCTCTGACCACGCATGTGCAGAAGCGGGGTGTCACATCCGTCGCCAGCGTGACCTATGTGTCACTCCGTTCCTGCACCACCGTCGTTGTCCACAGGGCAGCCCCTGGATCAGGGCGAGGAGCAAGCCACCTGCAGGACGCTGGGGGCATGAGCGATCTGCTGGGCACTGCGCCACGCACCTCCCACGGTGGGGCCCCGCAGCCGCGACCCGACTTCCCCAGCATCGTGGGCCAGCACGGTCTGGCCACCTATCGCCAGCTGCGCCAGGCGGGATGGAGCGAGGGGCAGATCCGGCACGCGAGGAGCACCGTCTGGCAGTGCCCCTTCCCGTCTGTCGTCGCCGCGCACCGTGGGCCCGTGGACGCCACGACCCAGCTCATCGCGGCGACGCTGTGGGCTGGACCGCGGGCGATCCTGTCCGGGACCTCGGCTCTGCGGCTGCTCGGACTTCGCGTGCCGGGCAGGCTGCGCTTCGTCTACGTTGTCCCGGCGACCGGCCGAGCCAGACGTCACGGGATCGCCAGCGTGGTCCGTTCGGCCCGGGAGGTCCCCGGGGTCCAGAAAATGGGGATCGTCCAGGCGGCCCCGGCAGCACGGGCCCTCGCCGATGCCGCGGTCTACGAGGCAGTGGCGGCCCAGGATCTGGAGGCCCTGGCGATCGCGGTGCTTCAGCGGGGGCTCTGCACCGCCCAGGAGATGGAGCTGGAGCTGTGGCAGCGGCCGCACCGCAAGGTGGCCGGGATCGGCGTGGGCCTGGCGGGGTTTCTGGGTGGGGCGTGGTCACGCCCCGAGGCGGCGTTGCGACGGGTCGTGGACCTCGAGCCGGACCTGCCGCAGATGCTCACGAACATCCGGTTGGAACGGGTCTCGGACAGAGAGCTCGTCGGATACCCGGACGGCTTCTTCCCCGATCTTGGGCTGGTGATCCAGGTGCACTCCCGGCAGCACCACCAGGGGGTTGACGACCAGGGTGGTGACCGCTGGGCCGGCACGGTGGAGAAGGACTCGGCCTACGTGGCAGTGGGCGCACGGCTGCTCGGCGTCACCCCCTGGACGCTGTACTCCCAGCCCCGCCGCTTCCTGACCCGGCTCCGCCAGACGGTGGCACTGGGCCCCGCGTCCCCCATGCCCGCCGTCCGGGTCGTCCCGGCGCCTCCCCGCGGTCCTGCCCAGAGCGGGCAGTGATGCCCCGACCGATCCTGAAGGGCCTGGAGGGCATGGAGGGCAGGGAGGGCAGGGAGGGCATCCCACATGGTCGGCACTCTGGTGCACGAACGGGGCGTCACATCCGTGAGTGGGAGCACGCAGGTGACACACCGTTCCTGCACATCCGTGAGTGGGAGCACGCAGGTGACACACCGTTCCTGCACATGCGTGAGTGGGAGCACACCTGTGACATACCCGGTCGCCCACGAACCTACGGCAGCGTAGGTTGGGGAGGTGACGAGCGCAGAGCCCCTCATCCCGTTGACCGTGACGCCAGCCGGGTCGACCACCGAGCTGTTGTCCCACGCTGCCCGACGCTGGCCGGACCGGGTCGCGATCGACTTCCTGGGTGCCGAGCTGACCTACGCCGAGCTCGCGGCACAGGTCAGCGCCGCGGCCCAGGTCCTGCGCGAGCACGGGGTCGGGCCAGGCGACCGGGTGGCGGTCATCCTGCCCAACAGCCCCCAGCACGTCGTCGCCTTCTACGCGATCACCTCCCTGGGAGCTACCGTCGCCGAGCACAACCCGCTCGCGGCCCCGGAGGAGATCCGCGCCCAGCTGCGGATGCACGGGGCCAGGGTGGTGCTCGCCTGGGAACACTCGCTGGCCGCCGTGCTGGAGGGCGGAGGCGGGGGCAGCGGCTCTACCGTGCTCGCCGTCGACCTGACCGCGGGTATGCCGCGCCGAACCCGCCTGCTGCTGCGGCTGCCGCTCAAGGCTGCCCGGGCCAAGCGGGCCCAGCTGCGCGCAACCGTCCCGCCGGGCGTGGGTTCATGGGACCGCAGCGTCGCCGCGGCGAGCCGGTCGACGAGCAGGCCAAGGGTGAACCGTGCGACGGCAAGGCTCTCGACGACTCGGTCCGAGCCAGCGGCGAGGACAGCAGAGGACGTGCTGCATACCCCCTCCCCCGGCGACGTGGCGGTCCTGCTGCCCACGGGCGGCACCACCGGCACCCCCAAGCTGGTGCCGCTGACCCAGGCCAACCTCATGGCCAACGTCGCCCAGGGCCAGCAGTGGGTGCCAGGCCTGAGGGAGGGCGAGGAGACCTTCGGTGCGGTCCTGCCCTTCTTCCACGCCTTCGGGATGACGCTCTCGCTGACCTTTGCCGTGTCCAAGGGCGCCACCCAGGTGGTGCTGCCCAACTTCGACGTGGACATGGTGGTGGCCTCGATCCGGCGTCGGCCCTGGACCTTCCTCGCCGGCGTCCCGCCGATGCTGGACCGGCTCGCCGCAGCGGCCACCGCGGCGGACCCCACGCTCCTGCGCCCCCTGCGCTACGCGATCTCGGGGGCGATGTCGCTCGACCCGAAGGTCGCCCAGCGCTGGGAGGAGGCGACGGGCGGCCTGGTGATCGAGGGCTACGGCATGACCGAGTGCTCTCCCGTGGCACTGGGCAACCCGTTCGGGCCCGAGCGTCGACCTGGCACGCTCGGCGTCCCGTTCCCCGGCACCCGGATCCGCGTCGTCGATCCCGACCTGGTCGAGGAGGACCCCGACGCGCCCGACGTGCCCGACGGGGAGGTGGGCGAGCTGCTCGTCCACGGCCCGCAGGTGTTCGGCGGCTACCTCGACGCGCCGGAGGAGAGCGCGGAGGTCCTGCTGCCCGGTGGCTGGCTGCGTACGGGTGACCTGGTCCGGCGTGACCCGGACGACGGCTTCGTGGCCCTGGCCGACCGCCGCAAGGAGCTGATCATCTCCGGCGGTTTCAACATCTACCCTACCCAGGTCGAGGAGGCTGTCCGGGGCATGCCCGGCGTTGTTGACGTGGCCGTGGTCGGGCTGCCGGACACCTCGCTGGGCGAGCACGTCGTCGCCGCTCTTGTCCTCGAGCAGGGGGCAGCGGTGGACCTGGCTGCGCTGCGCGAGTGGCTGCACGGGCGCGTCTCCCGGTATGCCGTGCCCCGCGCCGTGCACCTGCTGGAGGACCTGCCCCGCAGCCAGCTGGGCAAGGTGCTGCGCCGGCGCGTCCGCGAGCGGCTTCTGGGCCCGCAGGCAGGCCAGCCGCAGGAGGGCCAGCCGCAGGAGAGCCAGCCGCAGGAGGGCCAGCCGCAGGAGGGCCAGCCGGAGTAGGGCGAAGGGGTTGCGGCCCGGCGAGACTCAGCTGCGCGCGACCAGCGCCGTCGCCAGGCCGGCCAGCCCTTCGACGCGGCCGACAAACCCCAGGCTGTCGGTGGTAGCGGCGCTGACCGAGACGGCTGCACCCCCGAGGGCAGCGGACATCGCCGCCTCCATCTCCCCGCGGCGCGGCCCGATCTTGGGCCGGGGCGCCACCACCTGCACTGCGACGTTGCCGATCGTCCAGCCCTGCGCCTGCAGCAGGCTGGCGACGTGCTCGAGCAGCCGCGACCCGGAGGCGCCGGCCAGCTCGGGTCGTCCGGTGCCGAAGACCGCGCCCAGGTCACCGAGCCCGGCTGCGGACAGCAGGGCGTTGCAGGCGGCGTGCGCGGCGACATCGCCGTCGGAGTGACCCTCGATCCCACGCTCTCCCGGCCACTCCAGGCAGCCGAGCCAGAGTGCGCGACTGTCCCCCTCGGGCGCCCAGGCGTGGACGTCGACACCGATCCCGGTGCGGGGCAGATCGGTCATGACGAGACCTCCTCGCCGTCGGGGGCGGCGGCGGCCGTCCCGGCCGCGCTCGTGGACGCGGCCTGCGCCAGCCAACCCGCGGCCTGCTCGAGGTCGTGGGGGGTGGTGATCTTCAGCGCCCGCGGCGAGCCTTCGACCACGGTGACCTGGCCGCCGCACGCTTCGACCAAGCTGCAGTCGTCGGTGGCGTTCGCGACACCACCCACCCCCGGACCCGACCGCTCGAACTCCTCATGGGCCCGCTCCAGCGTCGGGCGGGAAAAGCCCTGCGGGGTCTGGACGGCGCGCAACGTGAACCGGTCGAGGGTGGTCACGACCGTGGCCAGGCCGTCAGGGCCGAGGACGACCTGCTTGACGGTGTCACTGACCGGCAGCGCCGGGGTGACGGCGGCGCGGCCGGAGCGCACGGCTTCGACCACCCGGTCGAAGACCCCGACGGGGGTCAGCGCGCGGGCCGCGTCGTGGACGAGCACGACCGACACCCCGAGGGGCAATGCGCGAAGGCCCAGGCGCACGGAGTCGGAGCGTTCCGCTCCACCGGCGACGACCTGGATGCTGACCCCCGGCGTGTCCCGTGGGTGCCTTTCGCGTGTCCGGTCGGGACTTTCTACGTGTCCTGTCGAACCTGTTGGCGTGTCCTGTCGGGCCTTGTCGCGTGTCCTGTCGGGGAAGGCTGCGGCGACCGCAGCGCGGACGGCCGTGGTGAGCTGCTGCATACCCTCGGGGTCCGGTGGGGCGACCACCACCACCGACGTCAACGCCCTGCAGGCCAGGGCGGCGTGCAGGGCGTGGACGACGATCGGTGCCTGCTGCGGGCCGTGGCCCAGGGGCACGAGCGCCTTGGGCAAGCCAGCACCCAGACGGGTGCCCTGGCCCGCGGCGACGAGGACCAGCCCGACACCCGACGAGGACGTGGCGGGCGGCGCCGGTTCCGTGCTCAGGAGGCGAGGACCTCGTCCAGGGTGGCCTCGGCGGTGTCCTCGTTGGTCTTCTCGGCGAGCGCGAGCTCGGAGACCAGGATCTGCCGGGCCTTGGACAGCAGGCGCTTCTCGCCGGTGGACAGACCACGGTCCTTGTCCCGGCGCCACAGGTCACGCACCACCTCGGCCACCTTGATGACATCGCCGGAGGCGAGCTTCTCCAGGTTGGCCTTGTACCGGCGCGACCAGTTGGTCGGCTCCTCGGTGTGCTCGGCGCGCAGCACGGCGAAGACCTTGTCCAGGCCCTCCTTGCCCACGACGTCACGCACACCGACCAGGTCGCAGTTCTCAGCGGGCACCTCGATGGTGAGATCTCCCTGGGCGACCTTGAGCTTGAGGTAGAGCTTCTCCTCGCCCTTGATGGTCCGGGTCTTCATTTCTTCGATGAGAGCGGCCCCGTGGTGGGGGTACACAACCGTCTCTCCGACCTTGAACATCATCTTGTTAATTGCCCCTTTCGCGGACCTCGAGTTTACCACGCGTGGCGCAGGTCACGGAATAACACGATTGACATTTGTGCAGGTCAGGGGCTTGACAAAGGGTTTCCGGTATGCCGTGCACCGCCCGGGCACGCATCTCGGCTCCTCGCCCGGAGCCCGCCCCGTCGCAGGTCAGAGGGCTCGCCGACGCCTCCGCGAAGCCTCCGGCAGGCCCGCCCGGTAGGCTGTGCCCCGTGACGACTGCACCCGCCTCCCGCGCCCGCCGCCGTGCCGCTGTGCTGACCGCCGCCTTCGCCGCACTGGGGCTGTCCGCCTGCTCGCTGACCTCCCCCACCACGTCCATGATCCGCTACTCCCCGGCCGACGGGGTGGAGATCGACGGGGAGTCCGTGGACGTGCGCAACCTGCTGGTGATCAGCCACGGAGAAGGCGCACCCGGCGTCGTGCTCGGCTCGGTGTCCAACCGCACCGCTGAGCCGGTGACCGTCACGATCACCGCCGCCGGCAACGACCTCAGCCCGCAGGTGGAGATCGACCCGGGCGGCGTGGTCCGCCTGGACGGCTACACCACCGAGGGTCCCGGCGAGCCCGTCACCATCCCGGCGGTGGACGGCCCCTCCGGCCAGGGCATGGAGATCCGCATCGTCACCACCGGGGAGACGTTGACCGCCCACGCCCCCGTGCTGCTGCCCCAGGGCCCGTACGAGCAGTTCGCCGACGACGCGGGCGGCACCGTGGAGCCGCGTCCCGCCGGCGAAGCCGACCACTGAGCCAGCGACGCGGGGCGTAGCCGGGCGGGCGGCGACAACTCGATTCCGCCGCCCGCGGCCGCCTAGTGGTGTGGCCGGGGGACGTCGCTGAGGAAGTGCTCGTGCGCCCCGGGCAGCTGCTCGTCGGCCCAGACCCCCGTCACCAGGTAGACCACGCGCAGTGCGACCGAGACCGCATGGTCGGCGAAGCGCTCGTAGTAGCGCGAAAGCAGGGTGGCGTCGACGGTCGCCTGCGCCGACATCGAGGTCGAGGGGTCCAGCAGGATCCGGAACACCTCCCGGTGCAGCCGGTCCATCGTGTCGTCCGCGCCCATCAGCTCGGCCGCGCCGTGCGCATCGCTGGCTGCGACGATCTCGCCGGCCCGGCGCACCATCTGGATGGCGATGGTCGACATCTCCACGAAGATCGGGCGCAGCTGCTCGTCCAGGGCAGGGGCGGGGTAGCGCAGCCGCGCCAGCTTGGCCACGTGCCGGGCCAGGTCCCCCGCTCGCTCCAGGTCCGAGCTCATCCGCAGGGTGGTCACCATCTGTCGCAGGTCGGTGGCGACCGGCTGCTGACGGGCCAGCATGTCGATCGCGCGGTTGTCGACATCGCGGCGCAGCGCGTCCAGGAAGGCGTCGTCGGAGATGACCGCCTGGGCCAGGTCGAGGTCAGCGTCCATGAGCGAGCGAGTCGCCCGCTCCAGGGCGGTGGCCGCCAGGCCACTCATCTGCACCAGCTGCTCGTTGATGTGTCCGAGCTCTTCCTGGTAGTGACTGCGCAACACGCCTGCTTCCCCTCCGGGGTCGATCTGGGTCGCACCCGGGGCAGGGGACGCCAGTCTCAGAGAGTCCCAGGCTCTCATGAACGTGAGGCGACGGTGGGATGAACTTCGCGCCACCTGCGCCGCACCTCGCGTCCACCTGCACCGGACCGGCGTTCCCCGCGGCCTAGGCTATCCCCGTGACCCCCTTCGCTGCAGGCCTCCTGGGTGGCGTCCTGGGGGCCCTCCTGACCGGCCTGGCGTGGTGGCTGTCGCACCGCCTCGGCAGGACGGCGTCCGCGCCGGCGGCGGAGGAAGAGCCGTCCGAGGCCGGGCCGCGCGTGCCCGAGGGGGTTGAGGACGTCCTCACCGTGCTGCGGTCCGGCGGCGTCGTGCTGGACCGGGAGGGGCGGGTCCAGACCGTCAGCTCCAACGCCCTGGCCTACGGCCTGGTGCGCCGCGACCGGCTGGCGCACGAGCAGCTGCGCCGACTCGCGGCCCAGACTCTGCGCGACGGCATCATCCGGCAGGCCGAGTTCGAGCTCCCGCTCAGCCCCATCGCGGGCGGGCGAATCCTGCTGGCCGTTCGGGTCGCCCCCCTCGCCGAGGAGCACGTGCTCCTGCTGGTCGAGGACCGCACGCAGGCGCGGCGCGTCGAGGAGGTCCGCCGCGACTTCGTGGTCAACGTCAGCCATGAGCTCAAGACCCCCGTCGGCGGGCTGCAGCTGCTGGCCGAGGCCGTGCAGGACGCTGCCGACGACCCGCAGGCGGTGGCCCGGTTCGCCGGTCGGAT
Source organism: Ornithinimicrobium pratense (assembly GCF_008843165.1). Classification (NCBI taxonomy): domain Bacteria; kingdom Bacillati; phylum Actinomycetota; class Actinomycetes; order Micrococcales; family Ornithinimicrobiaceae; genus Ornithinimicrobium; species Ornithinimicrobium pratense. Next base: position 2,886,540 of record NZ_CP044427.1, read on the forward strand.
GACCTTGGAGACCGAGCGGCTGACCCGCCTGGTCAGCGAGATCATCGACCTGTCCCGGCTGCAGACCACCGACCCGCTGGCGGACATGGTCATCGTCGACGTCGCGGCCTGCGCCGCTGAGGCGGTCGAGCACACGCGCCTCGTCGCGGGCCTGCGCGAGGTGGTCGCCACCCCGACCGGTGACCCGGCGCAGCTGCGGGTCTACGGCGACCCAGAGTTGGTGACCACCGCCATCCGCAACCTGGTGACTAACGCCATCAACTACTCCGAGGACGGCACCAAGGTCGGGGTGGTGACCCGGCGTGTGGACGACGTGGTCGAGGTCTCGGTCTCCGACGAGGGGCGCGGCATCTCCGCGGAAGACCAGGAACGGGTCTTCGAGCGCTTCTACCGGGTCGACACAGCCCGCTCCCGCCTCACCGGCGGCACGGGGCTGGGTTTGTCCATCGTCAAGCACATCTGCGCCAACCACGGCGGTGAGGTCACCCTTTGGAGCCAAGAGGGCCAGGGCTCGACCTTCACCCTGCGCCTGCCCGCGGTCGTCGGCGACGACCGGCCGATCGGCTCCCCCGCCGACGGCCCGGGCCGACACCTGACCCTCGCCCCCGACATCATCACCGAGCCCCTGACCCTGCACGACAACAGCCCTGCCCGAAAGGTGAGCCCATGACCCGCATCCTGGTCGTCGAGGACGAGGAGTCCTTCTCCGACCCCTTGTCCTACCTGCTGGAGAAGGAGGGATATGACGTCGCCGTCACCGCCACCGGGCCCGACGCGCTCGCCGAGTTCGACCGCAACGGCGCCGACCTGGTCCTGCTGGACCTGATGCTGCCGGGCCTGTCGGGGGTCGACGTCTGCCGAGCCCTGCGTCAGCGCTCCAACGTCCCGGTCATCATGCTGACCGCCAAGGACTCCGAGGTCGACAAGGTGGTCGGGCTGGAGATCGGCGCCGACGACTACGTCACCAAGCCCTACTCCGGTCGTGAGCTCCTGGCCCGGATCAAGGCGGTACTACGCCGGCTGGCCGAGCCCGAGGAGCTGTTGCCCTCCACGATCGAGTCCGGCCCTGTCCGGATGGACGTTGAACGGCATACCGTCCGGGTCGACGGGGTGCCGGTCACCCTGCCGCTGAAGGAGTTCGAGCTGCTGGAGATGCTGCTGCGCAACACCGGCCGGGTGCTGACCCGCGGCCAGCTCATCGACCGCGTCTGGGGCAGCGACTACGTCGGCGACACCAAGACCCTCGACGTGCACATCAAGCGGCTGCGCGCCAAGGTCGAGCCGCACCCGTCCAAGCCGCAGCACATCGTCACCGTGCGCGGCCTGGGCTACAAGTTCGAGGCCGTCTAAGCCCGCGCCGGCGGCTGCTGCGCCGGCGCGGCTGACGCAGCACCCACCGCAACCCCCAGGGCGGGGCGCTACTTCTTGCCCTGGTTGGCCACCTGCTGGATCGCCTCGGCGGCGGCCTCGGGGTCAAGGTAGCGCCCGCCGCGCTCCACGGGGCGCAGGTCGGCGTCGAGCTCGTAGAGCAGCGGGATGCCGGTGGGGATGTTCAACCCGACGATGTCCTCGTCGCTGACGCCGTCCAGGTGCTTGACCAGGGCCCGCAGGCTGTTGCCGTGGGCGGCGACCAGCACCGTGCTCCCGGCCTGCAGGTCGGGCACGATGTCGCTGTCCCAGTAGGGCAGCATCCGAGCGATGACGTCCTTGAGGCACTCGGTGCGCGGCAGGTCCTCGCCGAGTTCGGCGTAGCGCGGGTCGCCCGCCTCGGAGTACTCGCTGTCGTCCTCGATCTCCGGCGGCGGGGTGTCGAAGGAACGGCGCCACAGCATGAACTGGTCCTCGCCGTACTTCTCCCGGGTCTCGGCCTTGTCCAGACCCTGCAGCGCGCCGTAGTGCCGCTCGTTGAGACGCCAGGACCGCTTCACCGGGATCCAGTGCCGGTCGGCCACGTCCAGGGCGCTGTTGGCGGTGGTGATCGCCCGTCGGAGCAGAGAGGTGTGCAGCACGTCCGGCGCCAACCCCTCCTGGGTGAGCAGCTCGCCGGCCCGCCGTGCCTCGGCGTGACCCTTCTCCGTCAGGTCGACGTCCACCCAACCGGTGAACAGGTTCTTCTGGTTCCACTCGCTCTCGCCGTGGCGGAGCAGGATGAGGGTGTAGGCAGCCGTGCTCATGGCTTCACACTATCGGGTGCCCCGGAAGGCGTCTGCTCCTCCAGCTCGGCGCGGAAGACCTCCAGGTTGGCGGTGGTCTCGCCCCGGTCGACCCGCCAGGCCCATTCGCGCTGGATCGAGGTCCAGAAGCCCAGGCGCAACAGGTCGTTGAACGGCTCGTCGCAGGCGGTCAGCACCCCGCCGAGCAGCTCGTCCAGGCTCATCTCGTTCAGCCCCGCCAGCGGCACCCGGCCGGTGAGGTAGACGTCGCCGCTGGCGTCGACGGCATACCCCAGCCCGGGCAGCCGCAGGGTCCGCCGCAGCAGGTGGCGGTAGAACGCCTCGTGGTTCTCGTCCGGGTTGCGGATGACGAAGGCGCGCAGCTCCAGCGCCCGCTCCCCCAGCAGCAGGGAGACCACGGTGCGCAGCTTGCGCTCCCCCGGCAGCGTCGCCACCGTCTCCCCCTCGTGCGCGCCCTGCTCCCAGGGCACCTCGAGCGCGTCCAGGTGCTCGCGCAGCCGGGCCAGGTATGTGGTGTGTGAGCTCATCAGTGCTCCTAGGGCAGGCGGTCGGGCAGAGGATGGTCGGGCAGAGGGTGGTCGGGCAGAGGGTGGTCGGGATGATGCCGGGCAGAGGCCGCGGTGCGGTAGACGTCGAGCAGTCCGTCGACGGTGCGCTCCCAGGAGAAGCCCTGCGCGTGCTCGACCGCCCGGGCCGGCCAGCGCGCACCCTCCACCTCCAGGCGGGCCAGCGCCGCAGCCAGGGCATCCGCCCAGTCGTGGGGGTCGTGCCCGTCCACGAGCACCCCGACCTCGCCGACGGCGTGCGGCAGACCGCCGACACGGGCCGCGACCACGGGCGTCCCGCTGGCGAGCGCCTCGATCGCGACCAGGCCGAAGGACTCGTGGTGGGAGGGGACCACGAGCAGGTCGGCGGCGCGGTACCACCGGGCGAGCTCCGCGCGCGGCAGGGTCTCGCCGAAGCGCACGACCCCTCCCAGGCCCTCCTCCTCCGCCAGCGCGGCGAGCGCTCTCGGGCGGGCCAGGCCCGAGCCGGACGGCCCGCCCAGGACGCTGACCAGCAGCCGGTTCCGCAGCTGGGGGTCACGGCGGACCAGCTCGCCGGCGGCCCGCAGCAGCACGTCCGGGGCCTTGAGCGGCTGGATCCGGCCGACGAAGAGCAGCAGGAGCGCCTCGGCCGGCAGGCCGAGCTCGGCGCGGGCCGACTCCTGCGGGCCAGGCCGGAAGGTCTCCAGGTCCACGCCCGGGGGGACGATCCGCACCCGGCCGGGGTCGGCGCCGTGCAGGGCCACGAGAGCGTCCCTCTCGTCGGCGGTGTTGACCACGAGCAGGTCCGCGCGCGTGACCAGCTCGTCCTCGCCGCGGACCCGCGCCGCAGGCTCGGGCCGCTCACCCTGCGCCAGTCGCTGGTTCTTCACCCGGGCCATCGTGTGCATGGTGTGCACGAGCGGCGGGCGCCTCTCGACGGCGGTGAGCTCGGCGGCGCGCAGGGCCGCCGCCCCCGAGAGCCAGTAGTGGCTGTGCACCACTCCACCGTCAGCCGCCACCCGGGCGCGGAGCGGGGCCAGTTCCTCGGCGAAGGCGTCGACGTGCGCGGACAGGTCCTGCTTCGGGACCGGGGCGAGGGGACCGGCTGGGAGGTGGTGGACCTCGACGCCTGGGGCGGGGCGGACCGTGCCGACCTCCTCCGGTGCGGTGGCCCGGGTCGCGACGTCCACGGCCACCCCCCGCCGGGCGAGGTGCAGGGCGGTCTGCAGGACGTAGACGTTCAGCCCACCGGCGTCTCCCGTCCCGGGCGTCAGCAACGGCGAGGTGTGCAGCGAGACCATGAGGACCCGGACCGGGAGCCCTGCACGGCGGTCGTTGCTGCTCATCCGGCCAGTCTGGCACGGTGGCCAGGACCGCCCGCCGGGTCGGCACCTCATACCCTGCGGGCGTGCCAGCCTCATACCCTGGAGGCGTGCCCAGCCCCGCCCCGCGCCGCCGCTTCGCCCCGGTCGGCGAGATCACCCGCGGCACCACCAACCCCAACCGGCTGAGGCGCGTCGACCGGTGGATCGCGGCGGCCCTGCGCCACGAGCTGCGGGCCCCGGCCGAGCCGCCCGTGGTGATCGACCTGGGCTACGGCGCCTCGCCCGTGACCGTCCTGGAGCTGGCTCAGCGGCTGCGCGCGGTGCGCGAGGACATCCGCGTCGTCGGCGTGGAGATCGACCCCGAGCGGGTCGCCCGCGGACTGCCCTACGCCGACCCGCCGCGCGTGGACTTCGTGCTCGGGGGGTTCGAGGTGCCGCTGCCTGCCGGCAGCGGCGGGGCACCCACGGTGGTACGGGCTTTCAACGTGCTGCGGCAGTATGCCGAGGACGACGTGCCCGCGGCGTGGGCCCGGGTGGTGTCTCGGCTCGCGCCCGGCGGCGCGCTGGTCGAGGGCACCTGCGACGAGCCCGGGCGGCTGGCGGCGTGGGTCGACGTCCGCCGGGGGCCGGACGCCGCACCGGCCCCGCGCTCGCTCACCCTGGCCTGGCGGCTGGCCGGCCTGAACACCCCCTCCGTGGTCGCCGAGCGCCTGCCCAAGGTGCTGATCCACCGCAATGTGCCCGGCGAGCGGGTGCACGAGCTGATGCGGGCCCTGGACGACGCCTGGGCACGCAACGCCCCGCTCGCCTCCTACGGCGCGCGCCAACGCTTCGTCGCGACCGCGCGTGATCTGCGCTCCGCCGGCTGGCCGGTGCGGGGTGGGCCGGCCCGGTGGCGCTTCGGGGAGCTGACCCTCGACTGGGCCGCCGTCGCGCCGCACGGCCTGACCTGACTCCCGCCGGTTCCCGAGGAGACGCCCAGGCTCGGCACGTACGCTGGTGGGATGTCGCCGGTCCTGATCTCCGCCCAGAACACCGTGACGCTCGTGCTGGGCGTCGTCGCCTTCGCGCTCATGGCCTGGGCGCTGGTCGACTGCCTCCGGGTGCGGGCCGATGCCTTTCCCGCGGCCAGCAAGCGCAGCAAGCAGTTCTGGCTGCTGCTCACCGGGGTGGCGACCGCGATCGGCTTCGTCTCGATCTTCGCGCCGCTGAACATCTTCAACCTCGCCGCCATCATCGCCGCGGCGGTCTACCACACCGACGTCAAGCCCGCGGTGCGCGCGGTGCAGGGCCGCGGCGGGGGGAGCCACATGGGTCCGTACGGGCCCTGGTGAACCGACCGCGGCCCACGCGTGCACGGGGGCGGGCTCACGTCGCCACGCCCCGACAGGACCGCCCCCGGATGGCATAGTGGGGCGCGCAGCGCCCCCGCGCCGCCGTGACCCGCGCACCATCGAGCGGGCGCGCCCCGCGTCAGCAGCGACAGGACCAGCCGAGAGAGGGACCATGGCGACCAACACGGAACCGGTGGTTGAGCAGGACCGCCGTGAGCAGGCCGTCGTCGTCGAGCGTCCCTGGGGCCGGTTCGAGCGGTTCTGCCTCAACGAGCCGACCACCGTCAAGGTCATCACCATCGCGCCCGGTCAGCGGCTCTCCCTGCAGCGCCACGAGCACCGGGCGGAGCTGTGGCAGGCCCTGGACGAGGGCGTGCAGGCGAGCGTCGACGGGCTCACCTGGACGATGCGCCGGGGCGAGGTGGCCTGGGTGCCGCTGGGTGCCCCTCACCGGCTGACCAACCCGGGCGGGTCGAGCGTGCGCGTCCTGGAGCTGGGGTTCGGGCACTTTGACGAGGACGACATCGAGCGTCTGCAGGACGACTACGCCAGAGGCTGAGCTCGACGACCGCGAGCCTCAGGTGTCGACGATCACCGTGAACGGCCCGTCGTTGACCAGTTCCACCTGCATCATCGCGCCGAACACACCGGTCGCGACCTCGATCCCGCGGCCGCGCAGGTCGGCGACGACCGCGTCGACCAGCGGCTCAGCCACCTCGCCAGGGGCGGCCGCGGTCCAGGACGGCCGGCGGCCCTTGCGGGTGCTGCCGTAGAGGGTGAACTGGCTGACGACGAGCACCGCACCCTCCGCCTCGGCGACCGACCGCTCCTCGGGCAGGATGCGCAGCTCGGCGATCTTGCGGGCCATGGTCGCCACGTCGCTCGGGCCGTCGTCGTGGGTGGCCGCCACCAGGGCGAGCAGGCCGGGCCGGTCGATTGCTCCCACGACCTCACCCTCGACGCTCACGCTGGCGCGGATGACGCGCTGCAGGACCGCCCTCACGGGCAGCCTGCCGACGGCATACCCGCCAGGCCCGGCACGACGGCGCGCACCGCGCCGACCGGCTGGCCGTGTCCGCGCACGACGGCGCGGGCGTCGAGCTGGTCGAGCGCGTCGGCGACGCCCGGGGCCAGGGTCTCCACCCCGGCCGCGCGGAGGGTTGCCGTGGTGACGACCACCCGGGCCCGCTCGGCGCCGTCGGTGATCTTCACCGCCAGCCCGCGACCGTCGGCCAGGCCGACCGCGTAGACCGACTCCGCCCCGTCCTTGGCGATCAGGCCCGGCACGGCCTGGATGAGCGCGGTGACGTCGCGGCCGGTGCCGCCCAGCCAGGCCGGGTGCGCGTGGACCGCTGCGGCGACCCGGCCCTCGGGGGTGTCGGGGTCCGCGGCGGCCAGGGTGCCGAAGGCGCGCGCCAGCCCGGCCGTGGAGACGCCCAGCGCGGGGGCACCACAGCCGTCGACGGTCAGTGCGCTGACCCGGTCGCCGGTCAGCTCCTCGACCACCTCGATGATGAGCCGCTGCAGGGGATGCTCGGGGTCCAGGTAGGTCGTGGTGTCCCAACCGGCGGCGCGACAGGCGGCGAGCATGCCGGCGTGCTTGCCGGAACAGTTCTGGCCCAGGCTGGAGTCGGTCCGACCCTCGCGCACCCACCGGGCGCGCTCGACGTCGTCGATCGGGCTGCTGGGGGTGTTCTGCAGCGCGGAGTCCGCCAGCCCGACCGAAGCCAGGATGCGGCGGGCGCCCTCCAGGTGGAAGGGCTCGCCCGAGTGGCTGGCGCAGGCCAGGGCGAGCAGCTCTCCCTCCAGCTGGGCACCGGCGCGCAGCATCGCGACCGCCTGGAGCGGCTTGAGCGAGGAGCGGGGCAACACCGGCGCGTCGACCGGCCCCACCGCCAGGGAGGTGCTGCCGTCGGCCGCGGTCAGGGCGAGCACGCCGTGGTGGACGGACTCCACGAAACCGTTGCGGACCACCTCGGCGACGACTGGGGCCTGCGTCAGCGGGGAGTGCGACATCGTCTGCTCGCTCATCGGGTCCTCCGGTCCTTGACCCCGAGCAGCGCGCGGACGCCCTGCGTCGACATCGGCGGGCGCTGCATAGTCGTGGCCAAGCCGGCCGCCCGCTCCACGAGCTCGGCGTTGTGCTGCACCTGCTGCCCGCGGGCATACATCAGGTTGTCCTCCATCCCCACCCGCAGGTGGCCCCCCATCGCCAGCGCGGCGGCGGCGATCGGCAGGTGCGCGCGTCCGATCCCGGTGGCCGACCAGCTGGTGACCTCCTCGGGCAGGGCCTGCACGCCCGCCGCCAGCGCCGCGACGGTGCCAGGCATGCCGCCGGGCATGCCGGTGACGAAGTCGACGTGGACCTGGCCGCCGTAGGGCAGGCCGTGCTGGTCGATGAGCCGGCGCAGGGCGGCGACGTGGCCGAGGTCGAAGAGCTCGAACTCGGGCACGACCTCCCGCTCCTGGGCCTGCACGTAGAGGTCGCTCATGAACGGGTAGGGGTTGAGGAAGACGTCGTCGCCGAAGTTGACCGTCCCGCAGGTCAGGGAGCAGGAGTCGGGCTCGGCGTCGAGCACGGTGAGCCGAGACTCCAGCGGATCGCGCACCGAGCCGCCGGTGGAGAGCTGGATGACCAGGTCGGTCGCCTCCCGCAGTGCCTGGACCGTGTCCTTCAGGCGTGTCGGGTCCAGCGTGGGCGTGTGACCCGCCTCCGGGTCACGCACATGCACGTGGATGAGGCCGGCCCCGGCCTGCTCGCACGCGACCGCCGTCTCGACGACCTCCTCGAGGGTGGTCGGCAGCTGGGGGAAGTCGGTCTTGGCCGTCTCCGCCCCGGTGGGCGCGACGGTGATCAACGTGGATGCCATGTCCGGAATCCTGCCAGTCCGAGCCGGCCCCGCCGCACCGAGGGCCGGTGGCTCAGGCGCGGGGGATGCGGGGACGCTGGGCGGGTCGCTCGGCGCTGACCGGCACGATCGTCGTCTGGGAGGCCGACACGTCACCGGCGAGCAGCACGGCGGACGGGTCCGTGGTGAACTTCACCAGCGCCAGGGCGATCGGGCCGTCCTCGTAGTGGCGGGCGACGCTCCTCAGCGTGCCGACCGCGCGACCACCGTCCGAGGGGACCAGCTCGGTGCCGGGCTCGGGGCTGACGTGCCCGGACCCGTCGAGGTGGAGGAAGACGACGCGGCGCGGCGGGCGGCCGAGGTTCTTGACCCGGGCGACGGTCTCCTGGCCGCGGTAGCACCCCTTCTGCAGGTGCACGGCCGTGCGCAGCCAGTCGAGCTCGTGCGGGATCGAGCGGTGGTCGGTGTCCACGTCGCCGCGGGGCCGCCAGGCGGCGACGCGCAGCGCCTCGGCGGCCCAGGTGCCGGCCAGCGGACGGTCACCGACCGCGGCCTCCAGGTCCGACCGGGGCACGATCAGCTCGCGCCAGGCCCGGCCGTGCCCGGGGTGCGCCTCACCCTGGGGTCCGTAGGCGTGCGTGTCCCCGACGGTCCGGGGCCACGGGTCGACCCAGGCGAGGGGTTCGCCCTCGACGGACTCGGCGGCGATCGGCTCACCCAGCACCGCGTACTCCGAAGAGACGTCGGCCACCTCGACCCGCAGCATGAACCGCATCGAGTCCAGCCAGCCGCTGACCACCTCGGCCGCTCCCGGCTCGGTCGTCAGCCAGGTGGTGGTGCCGTCGTCGACGACGTGGAGCGCGTGCTCCACGTGCCCCTTGGGCGAGAGGATGAGCGTCTCCACCCCGGTGCGGGGCGGCAAGTCGGTCAGGTGCTGGGTGGTCAGCGAGTGCAGCCAGTTCAACCGATCCGGGCCGGTGATCGTGACCACGCCCCGGTGGGAGAGGTCGACGACGGCCAGGCCCTCCTGCAGCAGGCGCTGCTCGCGGTGCGGATTGCCGTAGTGGGCCGCGACACCGGCGTCGATCCCGCTGCCGTCGACGGCCCCGGGGCGATCCAGCAGGGTGCTCATGGCGTCCTCTCTCGGTGGTCCTTGAGGTGGTGCGTGGTTTCATCCCACGGTAGCCCGCGTGCAGGGAACGCCCACCATCCGACCGTAGAATCGCTGATTATGGCGCATCAAGACCAGGACAGCCGCACCGACCGGCCTGCAGACACCCGTCGGCGGCGACCGTTGCGGACCCTGGTGGTCGGTGTGGCTGTCCTGGCTCTTCTCGGGGTCGCCAGTCTGGTCGGCTTCGCCTTTTTCCTGCAGCGCACCGTGGAGAACAACATCGTCCACGAGGAGCTCAAGGCCGACGACAACTCCCAGATCACCCTCTCCCCCGACCAGTTCGGCGGACACCGGCCTGGTGACGAGGACGCCGGGCAGGACGGAGGGGTCGAGGTCGAGGACGGGGTCGAGAACGACGAGGGCCTCCCGCCGATCGTCGGCGAGGACGGCGAAGAGCTGTCGGTCGAGGACGGAAGCACGGTCCCCACCACCAACCCGGCCCGCCCCGAGACCGCCGGGGACGCCTTGAACTTCCTCATCATCGGCACCGACAGCCGTGACCTGGCCCTCGAGCGGGGTCGCTCGGACGTCATCATCCTGGCCCACGTCAACCACGACCGGACACGGGTGGACCTGGTCCACTTCCCCCGCGACCTGTTCGTGCCGATCGCCGGGACCGGCGGCTCCTCCAAGATCAACGCCGCCTACGCCTACGGCGGGGCACCGCTGCTGGTGCAGACCATCCAGCCCCTCGTCGGCGTGCCGATCGACCACGTCGCGATCACCGACTTCGAGAGTTTCAAGGAGATGACGGACTCGATCGGCGGGGTGCAGGTGCAGGTCACCGAGGCCGGCGGCGGGTTCGACGTCGGCACCCACCGGATGGACGGCGAGCAGGGTCTGCGCTTCGTGCGCGAGCGCTACAGCCTGTCCCAGGGTGACATCTCCCGCGGCGAGCGGCAGATGCAGTTCGTCAAGGGGGTGATGAACAAGGCCCTGTCCCGCGAGACCCTGACCAACCCGGGCCGGCTGGCCGGTTTCGTCGACGCCGCCACCACCAACCTCACCGTCGATGCGGACCTGCGGGTCGGCGACATGCGCGACCTGGCCTTCGCCATGCGCAATGTGCGCGGCGACGACATCCACTTCTGGACCGGGCCGTGGAGCGGCATCGACATGCACCCGGTGGCCGGCTCGATCGTGGTCATGGCACCCGAGCAGATGCAGGTGCTTGCCCAGCACCTGCAGAACGACACGATGGACTCCTACGTCGACGACGTTTCGCCGCGGCAGGGTTTCGGCGGCTGACCACCCTTGGGCATGCCGCCCCGCCCGGCGGGGTGGCGCGAGTGAACCCCGGCGGGTGCCCGAGGTCAGACCCGGCTGCGACCCGGGTTAGACCCGGCGCAGCTCGGCGGAGAGGTGGGACTGCATGGCGTGGCCGGTGGCGGCCATGTCCATCACCCACATCATGTTGCCGTTGACGTAGCCATAGAGCCGGGACGCGGCGTTGTACTCCTTGGCGTGCGGGCTGCGGATCACCCCGTCGGTCGCCACCTCGACCTTGGCCGGGCTGGTCCGCCCGTAGTACATCTCCACGATGCCGGTCGGGTGGGTCAGCAGCAGCTCGACCTCACCGTCGGGTTGGGGCCGCCAGAAGCCCGTCTCCACCGCGGCCGGCCGCTCCTTGTTGCCCTGCGCGTCCAGGATCCAGGCGCGGGAGGTCCACATGAAGAACGGCCGCCCGTCATGGGTGACGTCGATCTCCTGGCCAAAGTTGCGCGACTCGATCGAGGGGTAGCCGACCACCCCCGCGCCGGCCCAGGAGCCGAGCATCCAGGCCAGGGGGGCGCAGTCGGGGTGCATGGTGGGGTCGATCTCGATAGGCACCGCCCCATGGTAGGCGCACCGGCAGCCGCAGGCATGCGGCCACGGGGTCCGGCTGCGCAGCCGAGTGCAGGACGACCGGTGCTCAGCGGCCGGCTCAGCCGGGCAGCGCCCCCGGCACGAAGGTGAGGGCCACCAGGTAGGGCACGAGCCCGACAGCCAGCACCGAGGCAATCGCCGCCACCAGACGCGGCCGGGGGTGGGCCATCGTCGGCAGGTGCCCCAGCACGGCCCGGGCCGCGTGGCTGAGCGCGGCGCTGGCCACGCCGACCAGGACCCAGACCAGCACGGGGGCCCCCAGCAGCCAGGCGGCAGCGGAGGCCGCCCCGGCCCCGGCGAGGAGCGCCACCGGCGTCAGCCACGGGCGGGCAGCGGGCAGCGAGCCGAGCAGGTCGGTGAGGGCGGATGCGGCCGCCGCGGCCAGGGCGCCCACCACCAGTGCGATCCCGAGGTCGGTGCGACTGGCGGGAACCAGCAACACCCCCGTGCCGACGACCGCCAGGGCCAGCACCACCGCGCTGACCGACTCCACCACGCGCGGCCGGCCGTCCCGCCGCAACAGCTGGTGCAGGAAGGCAGCGATCATCGACAGCGCCGCCGCGGCCGGAAGCCAGCCCAGCCACGGGGAGGCGTCGCGGCCCACCACCGCCGCGAGCAGCGCGAGGCCGCCCAGGGCCAGCACCCCGAAGGTGCCCCTCGGCGTGGGCAGCGCCAACGCCCCCGCCCAACCCCAGGCGATGACACTCGCACAGGCCGCCAGACCGACCGCCAGCAGCACGGGGGACGCCGCCGCGGCGATCCCGAGCGTCAGCGCCACGGCCAGCACCTCCAGCGTCAGCTGGACACGGTGACGGGTGGCGTGCGGCATACCTCCATCTTGCCCCACCGACTGCGGGCAGGCGTCTGTCACACTTTTGTCGTGGCCGACCTGGTCCTGCTCACCCCACGCACGGCCGAGGACACCTCGGCCATCGAGGTGCTGCCCGGGCTCGCCCTCCTGCCGCACCGGGTCAGCGTGGTGGGACCCGACCCGGCCGTGCTGCTCTCCCGCCCCGCCTGCCAGCTGGTGCTCGTGGACGCTGTGCACGATCTGGTCCGGGCCCGGGCCACGCTGCGCACCGTGGCCGCCATGGAGCTGGGCCTGCCGGTGGTGGCGGTCGTGGGTGAGGGTGCGCTGGCCGTGGTGGACGAGCAGTGGCCGATGGAGGATCTGGTCCTCGCGGGTGCTGCACCGGCCGAGGTCGCGGCCCGCCTGCGGCTCGCCCTCTCCCGGGGCAGCCGGGCCGGTGGATCAGCGCCGGCCGCGCAGCCAGAAGCGGATGAGCCCGAGACCATCCGGGTCGCTGACATCGTCGTGGACGAGGCCAGCTGGACCGTGCGGGCCGGCGGTCGGGTGCTGGACCTGACGTTCAAGGAGTTCGAGCTGCTGCGCTACCTCGTCAGCCACCCGGGTCGGGTGCTGACCCGGCACCAGCTCCTGCAGCACGTGTGGGGGTCGGACTACTACGGCGGCACCCGCACGGTGGACGTGCACGTCCGCAGGCTGCGGGCCAAGCTCGGACCGGAGCGCGAGACGCTCATCGGCACCATCCGCGGCGTCGGCTATCGGTTCAGCCCGCCACGCGGCGCGCCGCGGTGACCTGCATGCCAGACTGGCACCATGCCCGGCCCCAACATCGTCGTCGAAGAGTTGTCTGCGCTCCCTGGGAACCTGTCTGGGAACGTGCTCGCCCTTGCGGTGCGGGCCAGCCACCACGACGGCGTCCGGCCGCTGTCTGAACAGACCATCCTGCAGGCCCAGCGGTTGCCCGAGGACCACGACCGCTCGCCCAGCGGGGTCCACCTGCTCGTCATCGAGGCAGACCCACGCTCTAGCGGCAGCCCGCTGGAGCCCGGCCCCGGTGAGAACCCGGTCGTGCTCGGCTACGGCTACGTCGACCTCGGTGACCCGCAGGCACCTTCCGCCGAGCTGGTGATCGACCCCGCACATCGCCGGCAGGGCCTCGGTGGTGCGCTGCTGGATCACGTCCTGCTGCGTTGGCCACAGGCGCGCCTGTGGTCGCATGGCGACCTCCAGGACGCCCGCCGGCTCTACACCTCGCGTCAGCTGTCCGTGGTCCGCGAGCTGTGGCAGATGTCGCGCCCGCTGGCCGGGGAATGGTCTGACCTGCCCGAGCAGGTAGCACTGCCCGAGGGCTTCGCGGTCCGCCCCTTCCAGGTCGGGGCGGACGAAGGGACCTGGCTGGGGGTCAACGCCCGGGCCTTCGCCGACCACGCCGAGCAGGGCCGGATGACCCAGTCCGACCTCGCCGACCGGCAGCGCGAGCCGTGGTTCGACCCGCACGGCTTCCTCATCATCGAGGACACCACCGCGCCCGAGCCCGACGGGCGGGCCCGCATCGCCGCCTTCCACTGGACCAAGGTCGAGCCCGAGGACCCCTCGACCGGGGAGGTCTACGTGGTCGGCGTGGACCCGGACTACCAGGGCCGCGGGCTCGGCAAGGCGGTCACCCTGCTCGGCCTGCAGCACCTGCGTGCCTGCGGTGTCCGGACCGCGACCCTCTACGTCGACGGGGACAACCCGGCCGCGATCGCCACCTACCACCGGCTGGGCTTCGAGCGCTCAGCGGTGGACGTCATGTACGCCGCTGGGATCACGGAGGCGTGAGCCCCCGGGGGGAGGTGCGTGCGGCCGGGGTGATCCCGGTACGGCTGCGCCCGGGCACCCTGGAGGTGGCCGTGGTGCACCGGCCCAAGTACGACGACTGGTCCTGGCCCAAGGGCAAGCTGGACCACGGCGAGGACTTCGTCTCCGCTGCCGTGCGGGAGACGTGGGAGGAGACCGGGCTGCGGGTCCGTCTCGTGGCACCCCTGCCCCAGGTGCGTTACCCCCTCCGCAGCGGGGGCACCAAGCTGGTCAGCTACTGGACGGCGGAAGTGGCCGGGGGCACGGGCCAGCTGGAGCACGAGGTCGACCAGGTGGAATGGCTCACGCCCGAGCGCGCAGCCGCACGGCTGACCTACCAGCGCGACCGGGAGCTGCTCGAGCGGGTCGTCGCCCGCCATACGGCCGGTCTGCTGGACGCCTGGCCCCTGCTTGTCGTCCGCCACGCGCACGCCCTCTCCCGCGACGACTGGTCCGGGCCTGACGAGCTGCGGCCACTGAGCAAGTCCGGCACCCGCCGGGCCCAGGGTCGCATGGCCGCCGTCCTGGCCGCCTACGCACCCCAGCTGGTCCTGTCCAGCCCTGCCGTGCGCTGCACCGACAGCGTGCTGCCTTTCAGCAGGGAGACGGGCGTCGAGGTGAGCACCAGGAAGGGCCTGTCCGAAGAAGGCTTCGCGGCCGACCGCAGCAAGGTCGACAAGCACCTGGACAGGGTGCTGGCCCGCGGCGAGGCCACAGCCCTGTGCACCCACGGCCCGGTGCTGCCCACGCTGCTCACCCGGCTGGCCGACCGCGCCCACGTGCACCTCGACAACAGCGAGCACCGGATGCTGCGGCGGTTGCGGGACGCGGCGATGGACAAGGGCGAGATTTTGGCGTGCACCATGGCCGGCCGGGGCGAGGACGCCCGCGTCGTCGCGGTCGAGCGGCACCGTCCCAGCTGAGGCGGTCGGCCCCGGTCCTGGTGAGCCGGAGCAGGGCGATCACGATGGCGCCGATCACGATGGCGCCGATCATGATGGCGCCGATCACGATGGCGCCGTCATGATGGCGCCGGGGCGAACGGCACGGCCTGGGGAAAGAAAGTGCGTGCCGGACCGGGAGCGCCTCTCGGCGCGAGGCCGCTCGTAGCGGCGTATTTTGGAGCCCGGGGCTGCCGCGGCCCGGCACGCACTGGGAGTTAACCAGAACCTCCCGGAAGGTATTCCCCCGGCCTGCCGCGTCAGTCCGCCCACGCGGGGTGGCGGCGTGCTCAGATCCCGCGGTGACGCCCGGTCAGTAGGGGGTGCCTGCGGGCGTGCTCAGCGCCGGCTGCGGCGGGCGCTCAGTGCAGCTCGCCCAGGCGCCAGAGCCGGGCGCAGGCGGTGAGGTCGTCGGCGGTGTCACGCAGCCGGGCGGCCCGCCTAACCTGGTCGTGGGCCACCTCGGCGGCCGAGGGGTCGACCAGACCCACCGCCATCACTTGGCAGAAGGCCGAGGCACGTTCGAGCGCGATCGCCAGGTCGCCGGTGAAGACCCCGCTGAGGATCTCCTCGGTGAGCCGGCGCAGGTCCTCCGGCTGCGGGGGCTCGACGAGACCCGCGATCGCGCGGTAGACCTCCGCGTGTGCGGCGCCGGAGGAGAACTGCCGGCCGACGTCCTCGGGCTGGCGCCGGACCCACTCGTGCAGCAGGTAGAGCCGCCAGAGGGCGCCGGGCAATGTGCGGGCCGGCCGGTCGGCCCACATCTCGGCCACGGTGGATAACCCGAGCTCCTCGACCAGTCGGATCAACCGCCGGGTCAGCTCGGGGTCATCACGTCCCTCCTCGCGGCCGCGTCCGATCACCAGCTCGGCGGTGCGGTGCGCCGTCTCCGCCGCCTCCAGCGGGTCCACCCCGCCGGCGACGCCCTCGAGCAGCTCGGTCGGCCGCAGGGTCGGCCGGTGAAAGGGACGACGGCGGTGCTCCTCGCTCATGCTGCACCTCCCGCGTGCTGGGTGTCGTCGTGGCTCTCCTGGTGGACCTGGTGGTGGGCCGCGGTCATCGTGTCATCTCTCACCCACGCGCAGCACGGCGACGCTGTCTGGCGGCAGCCGCAGAGCGCCGGACGCCTGCTCGACGCCACCGAAGCTGGCCAGGACCCGTGCCCCGGGACCGTGCGCGACCTCGTGCGTGTTCCCACCCCCGAGCAGGGCCACCATCTGCACCTCGCCCCGGGTCACGGTCAGCAGCTCCCCGCCCTCGGCACCGTCCCCTCCGGTGAGGGCCTCCCTGGTCAGCGAGCCCTGGCCCAACGGGGTGGACCGGAGGCCGGGCTCCTCGCGCCGCAGGCGAAGCAGGTCGCGGTAGAACGCCAGCACCTCGGCATGCCCCGGTGAGTCGACCTCCGCCCAGCGCAGGGTGGAGGCCTCGACGGTGGCCGAGTCCTGCGGGTCTGGCACCGTTCCTCCCCAGCCGTGCTCGGCGAACTCGGCCTGCCGACCCTTCCGGATCGACTCAGCCAGCTCCTCCTCCTCGTGGTCGGTGAAGTACTGCCACGGCGTGCTGGCTCCCCACTCCTCACCCATGAAGAGCATGGGCGTGTAGGGCGAGGTGAGTAGCAGCGCCGCCCCGACGGCGTGCCGGCCGGCGCTGCTCCCGTGGTGGAGGCGGTCGCCCATGGCCCGGTTGCCGACCTGGTCGTGGGTCTGGAGGGAGACGACATACCGCCACCCGGGCGTGGTCGCCGGGTCCACCGACCGCCCGTGGACCCGCCCGCGGAAGGTGGAGAAGGTCCCGTCGTGGAAGAACGGGGTGCGGGCCAGCACCTTGCCCAGCGCGTCGGGGTCGGCGAAGTCGGCGTAGTAGCCCTGGGTCTCACCGGTGAGCAGGACGTGCAGCGCGTGGTGCACGTCGTCGGCCCACTGCCCGTGCAGCCCCAGGCCACCCGATCCCCCCTGGCCGCGCGGGGCCACCGTGGCGGGGTCGTTGCGGTCGGACTCGGCCACCAGGGTGCGGGGTATGCCGGTGCGCTCACCGATCTCGTCGGCCAGCGCGGACATCTCCTCCAGGACATGGGTGGCGCGGTCGTCGCGCAGCGCGTGCACGGCGTCCAGGCGCAGGCCGTCCAGGTGGAAGTCCTCCAGCCAGTGTCGGACGTTGCCGAGCAGGAAGGCACGCACACCGTCGCTGTGCGGGGCGTCGAGGTTGACCGCCTGGCCCCAGGGCGTGTGGTGCTGGTCGGTGAAATAGGGCCCGACCAGACCCAGGTAGTTACCGCTGGGCCCCAGGTGGTTGTGCACCACGTCGAGCCAGACGGCCAGACCCTTGGCGTGGGCGGCGTCGACGAAGCGGGCCAGGCCCTCGGGGCCGCCGTAGGGCTCGTGGACGGCGTAGAGCGCGACACCGTCGTAACCCCAGCCGTGCTCGCCCGGGAAGGCGGCGACGGGCATCAGCTCGACGACGCTGACCCCCAGGTCGACCAGGTGGTCCAGCCGCTCGATGGCCGCCTCGAAGGTCCCCTCCTGGGTGAAGGTCCCGACGTGCAGCTCGTAGACCGCGGCACCCTCCAGCGTGACCCCGGCCCAGTCCTGGTCGCTCCAGGTGAAGGCGGCGGTGTCTACCAGCTGGCTGGGGGCGTGCACCCCGTCGGGCTGGCGGCGTGAGCGCGGGTCCGGCACGGGGATGCCGCCGTCCACGCTGTAGGCGTAGCGCCCGTCGTGCGGCGTGGGGTCCGCCTCGACCGCCCACCACCCGCCCTCGGTCCGGGACATCGCGATGTGCTCTGCTGCCTCCGGATCGGCGCCCAGCAGCAGGTCGACCGCCTCGGCCTCCGGCGCCCAGAGGGTGAACCGGTGGCTGCCCGCCCCGGCGTGAACGGATCCGTGGCTCATCGTCCACCCTCCCGAAGGTCGTGGGCCCGCACCAGCAGGGCGACGGGGCGGTCGGTGAAGACGTCGGCGGCCAGCACCGAGCCGGTGCCGCCGCCCTCGTCCTGGATGTGGTGCTCGGCGCCGGTGAGGGCATCGATCCAGGTGTCCGCGGGCAGCGGGACCCGGGTCTCGCCCAGCCCGCCCGCCGCGCCCAGCGCGCGCGGGGCCCGGATCGTCAAGGTGGCGGCGACCCCGCCCCGCACGAAGCCCAGGACGTGCGGGCCGGCTTCAACGGGCTGATAGTCGGCGCCGGGGCCGTAGGCCTGCGGCAACCACGACCGCAGCCGCAGGGCCCGGGTCGTGACCCAGAGCACCTCGTCGTCCAGGTCCGTCGGCCACCCGGTCGAGTCGAGCCGCTCCAGCCGCTCCACCATCTCGTCATAGTCGACGGGGCGGCGGTTGTCCGGGTCGACCAGCGACAGGTCGACCCGGCCGGCGCTCTGGTAGGTGTCGGGCACGCCGGGCAGGGTGAGCTGGAGCAACTTCTGCGCCAGCATGAGGGTGCGGATGGTCAGCTCGTTGTCCCGGATCGCCGCCCCGATGGCCTCAGCCACCTCACCCTCGGAGACCATCTCGCCGGCCAGGGCAAGCACCCGTGCCTCGTAGTCCACGTCCGGTTCCACCCAGGTGCTGTGCTGCTTGGCCTCCCGCATCGCCTTGGTGAGGTAGTCACCCAGCCGTTCCTCGCTGACCCGGCCGGCACCGACCAGGGTCTGCCAGATGAGGTGCGCCGTGGGCGGGTCGACCCCATGCTGCTCCGCGGCGTCCCGACCGAGGTTGGCCAGCCTGCTCCAGGCCTCCCAGTCACCGGCCACGGCCAGGATCCGGGCCCGTACCCCCTCGCTGCGCTTGGTGTCGTGGGTGGACAAGGTGGTCATCCCCAGCGGCCAGTGCTCCGCCTGGTGCCGGGCCCAGGCGTGCAGGAGGTCCACGCCGCCGTCCGGGGTGAGCCCCACCGAAGGGTCTGCCCCGACCTCGTTCAGGGCGACGAGCCGGTGCCAGCGGTAGAAGGCGGTGTCCTCGATCCCCTTGGCCATGACCGGGCCGGTCGTCTGCTGGAAGCGGACGCACAGGTCGATCGCCGCGGCGGGGTCGCTCACGCAGCCCTGGGGGTAGAGCAGCACGCCGACCAGCGCCTCCAGCTCGGGCCGCAGGTCCTCCCGGGCGGCGACCGCCCGGGCCAGCCCCTCGCGCAGTGGGGCCGCCATCGCCTCGTCGTGGGCGGAGGGCGGGGCGCCGGGGCGGACGTAGGCGCGGTAGGCGTGGACCGAGACCAGCAGCTCGGTCAGCGCCTCGCACAGCCGGTCTGGGTCGTGGTGGGGCAGCGCCTCGCGCGCCCTGCGCATGAGCCGGCTGACCTCGGGCACGAGCAGCCGGTCGACGGCCAGCCGCTTGCACCGCTCGATCTCCACGTGGATGTCCGGCTCACCGCCCGTGGCCACCCAGGCGTTGGTGACGACGTCGGTCGTCGTCGGGTCGACCAGTGCGGCGGACAGGGCTGCGTTCGCGTCATACCCCGTCGTGCCCTCGCATGCCCACCCCTTGGGCAGCCGCTCGTTACCCTCGAGGATCTTCTCCACCCACACCGGCGTGCCGGCCCGCAGGTGGGCACGCAGCTGCTCCAGGTAGCCGGTCGGGTCGGCGAGGCCGTCGGGGTGGTCGATGCGGAAGCCGTCGACGACGCCGCGGTGGTGCAGGTCGAGCAACAGCTCGTGGGTCTCGGCGAAGACGTCGGGCTCCTCCACCCGCACCCCGATCAGTCCGTCGACCTCGAAGAAGCGGCGGTAGTTGAGCAGCTCACCCCCCTCGAGCCAGGACCCGAGCAGCCAGTGCTGAGCGTCGAGCACAACGGTGAGGGCGGCCCGGCTCTCCGGCCCGTCCGGGTGCTCCTGCGCGAGTTGCTCGGTCCCGGGAGCCAGCGGCAGCACGTGCTCGTGGTAGCGCACCACCGGCTTTCCGGCGGCGGGGCCCTCGTCCTCCCGGCCGGTGTCGAGGCTGATCTCCCCGCGGGCGACCACCTCGGTCAGGGTGTCCCCGAGCACGGGCAGCCCCAGGCGGCCGGACAGGTGGTCCCAGTCGATGTCGAACCAGTGCGCCCGGGGCGCGGTGCGGCCCTCCCGCAGCACCTCCCACAGCGGGGCGTTGCGCCAGAACGGCGCGACCATCGCCATGTGGTTGGGCACGACGTCGACGATCAGGCCCATCCCGCGCTCGTGGCAGGCGGCGGCCAGCTCCTCCAGCGCCTCCTGGCCCCCGATCTCGGGGTTGATCTCGGTGTGGTCGACCACGTCGTAGCCGTGCTCGGAGCCGGGGACGGCCGTCAGCACCGGGGAGAGATAGACGTGGCTGACCCCCAGGGCGTGGATGTAGGGCACGACCTCCAGCGCGTCGGCGCAGGTGAATTCGGCGTGCAGCTGCAGCCGGTAGGTGGCGGTGAGGGGACGGGGCTCGGCGGTGTCGGCGTTCGTCATGTCCGGATCAGTGTCCCAGCAGGATCGTCCCTCGACCACTCCGAGAAGCCCGCCGCCATCCGGCAGGGGGGCCCGCGGCCGTCCCGGACCTAGCATGGGCCCACCGGCACCCAGGAGGCATCATGAGCGAGGGCGGCTCCCGTCCGACCGACGACGTCGTTGCGCAAGATCGGGACGGCCACGTCGACCCGGCTGCCGACCGGCCCGAGCCCGAGGTCGTGGAGTCCTTCGAGGGCAGCGCCGAGAAGGGTGCGGACCGGCTGCACCGCACCTGGCGGGCGCTGCTGACAACCGGTATTTTTGGCGGGCTCGAGATCGGGCTGGGCATCCTGGCCTACCTGGCGGTGCTGCACGGGACCGGCAGCCACCTGCTGGCCGGGCTGGCCTTCGGCATCGGCTTCGTCGCCCTCTACCTCGCGCACAGCGAGCTGTTCACCGAGGGCTTCCTGCTGCCGATCATGGCCATCTTCGCTGGCCGTGGCACCGTGCTGCAGCTGATGCGGCTATGGGGGGTGACCCTGCTGACCAACCTTGCCGGTGGGTGGGTCTTCATGTGGTTGGTGGTCCAGGCCTTCCCCGAGTTCTCCGACCTGCTGGCCGAGACCGCCCGGCACTTCGTCGACGCACCCCTGGACCTGCAGGCCGTCGCCCTGTCGCTTCTCGGCGGTTTCGTCATCACCGTGCTGACGAGGATGCAGCAGGGCACCGACTCCGACGGGGTCAAGGTCGTGGCCGCCTTCTCCGCCGGCTTCCTCCTGGCCGGGCTGAGCCTCTTCCACTCGGTGCTGGACTCCATCCTCATCTTTGGCGCCATCCACGCCGGGGCCGCGGTGAGCTATGCCGACTGGCTGGGCTGGTTCTGGTACGTCGTCCCGCTGAATGTCCTGGGCGGCCTGGTCTTCGTCACCTCCCTGCGGCTGGTCCGGGCCAGCGAGCTGCCCGAGGCGCCCGGTCCGGACGGCGGCCTCGAGCAGGACACACCCGGTCGCTGAACCCACCGCGCAGATTGGTGCCGATCAGCTCGCCACCTACAGTGGACGGGTGCCGCCTGTGACCGCCCCTGCCGAAGCATCTTCCTCGGAGCATGCGCTGCGTGCCGCAGCACACCGAAGGATCCTCGTCCTGGACGGCGGGTACGGGTCAATGCTGCAGCAGGAGGGGCTGACCGAGGAAGACTTCCACGGCGAGGGGCCGCAGTGGGAGGCGCACCGGGGCACCGCGCTGCGGGGCAACTTCGACCTGCTCGGGCTGACCCGGCCCGAGGTCATCGCGGGGGTGCATCGGGCCTACCTGGAGGCCGGCGCCGACATCCTCACCACCAACTCCTTCTCGGCCACCTCGATCGCCCAGGCCGACTACGGCACCGAGGCGCTGGTGCGGGAGATGAACCTGGCCGCAGCCCGGGTCGCGCGGCAGGTGGCCGACGAGGTCGCCGCCGCCACCGGCCGCCCGCGCTGGGTGGCCGGATCGCTGGGCCCGACCAACCGCACCGCCTCCCTCTCCCCCG
Source organism: Ornithinimicrobium pratense (assembly GCF_008843165.1). Classification (NCBI taxonomy): domain Bacteria; kingdom Bacillati; phylum Actinomycetota; class Actinomycetes; order Micrococcales; family Ornithinimicrobiaceae; genus Ornithinimicrobium; species Ornithinimicrobium pratense. The sequence goes on from NZ_CP044427.1 coordinate 2,908,282, forward strand.
ACGTCGAGCGCCCGGAGCTGCGGACCGTCACCTACGAGCAGCTGCGGGAGGCGTACGCCGAGCAGACCGAGGCCCTGCTGGAGGGCGGCGCCGACCTGCTCCTGGTCGAGACGGTCTTCGACACGCTCAACGCCAAGGCGGCCCTGCACGCGATCGCCGACGTGCAGCAGCGGCGGGCCGGCACCGGCGCGACTCCGGTCCCGGTGCTGCTCTCCGGCACCATCACCGACGCCTCCGGGCGGACCCTGTCGGGACAGACGCCTGAGGCCTTCGCCGTCTCCACCGAGCACGCCCCCCTGCTCTCGGTGGGGCTGAACTGCGCACTGGGCGCCGAGGCCATGCGCCCGCACCTGCGCGAGCTCGGGGCAGCCGCGACCGCCGGCACGCTCACCTCGGTGCATCCCAACGCAGGGCTGCCCAACGCCTTCGGGGGTATGACGACACACCGGAGGAGATGGCGCAGGTCCTGAGTGAGATGGCCCGGGAAGGGCTGCTCAACATTGTCGGCGGCTGCTGCGGCACCACCCCCGAGCACATCCGGGCCATCGCCGAGGCCGTGGAGACGGTGGCCCCGCGTGTCCCCGTGGAGCCCACCCCATATCTGCGTACCTCGGGGCTGGAGGCCTTCACCCTCACCCCCGACGTCAACTTCGTCAACATCGGTGAACGCACCAACATCACCGGCAGCCCCCGCTTCTCCCGGGCCGTGCTGGAGGGCGACTGGGACGCCGCCGTGGCGATCGCGCGCCAGCAGGTGGAGGCCGGGGCGCAGCTGGTCGACGTCAACGTCGACGAAGGGATGCTGGACGGGCCGGCGACGATGACCCACTTCCTCAACCTGCTGGCGGTCGAGCCGGACGTCGCCCGGGTGCCGGTGATGGTCGACTCCTCCCGGTGGGAGGTGCTCGAGGCCGGGCTGCGCTGTCTGCAGGGCAAGGGCGTGGTGAACTCGCTGTCGCTCAAGGACGGCGAGGAGGAGTTCCTGCGCCGGGCGGCGGTGGTGCGCCGTTACGGCGCGGCTGTGGTCGTCATGGCCTTCGACGAGACCGGCCAGGCCGACACCTACGAGCGGCGGATCACGGTGTGCGAGAGGGCTTTCCGCCTGCTGACCGAGGCCTCGACCCGGCTGCCTGACCCCTTCCCCGCCCACGACGTCATCTTCGACCCCAACGTCCTGACCGTGGCGACCGGGATGAGCGAGCACGACCGCTACGCCCTGGACTTCATCCAAGCCACCCGGTGGATCAAGGAGCACCTGCCGGGCGCGCTGGTCTCCGGCGGGATCTCCAACGTCTCCTTCTCCTTCCGCGGCAACAACACCGTGCGGGAGGCGATGCACACCGTCTTCCTCCTGCACGCGATCCGTGCCGGGCTGGACATGGGCATCGTCAACGCCGGCATGCTGGGCGTCTACGAGGACATCGAGCCCGAGCTGCGGCAGGCCGTCGAGGACGTCATCCTGGCCCGCCGAGAGGATGCGACCGAGCGGCTGATCGAGCTGGCAGAGCGGATCAAGGCCGCCGGCGACTCCTCCGGCGGCTCGGCCGCCGGGGCCGCCGCTGCTGCGGCCAAGCTCACCTGGCGCGAGGCCCCGGTCACCGAGCGGCTGCGGCACGCGCTGGTCCACGGCATCGACGCCTATGTCGTCGAGGACGCCGAGCAGGCCTACCAGGAGCTGGGCTCCCCGCTACAGGTCATCGAGGGCCCTCTCATGGCCGGGATGGACGTGGTCGGCGACCTCTTCGGCGCCGGGAAGATGTTCCTGCCCCAGGTGGTGAAGTCGGCGCGGGTGATGAAGAAGGCGGTCGCCCACCTGACGCCCTACCTGGAGGCCGACGCCGCCGCCACCGGAGGGCGGACCAAGGGACGGATCGTCCTGGCCACCGTCAAGGGCGACGTCCATGACATCGGCAAGAACATCGTCGGGGTCGTGCTGGGTTGCAACGGTTATGAGGTCACCGACCTAGGCGTCATGGTCCCGGCAGAGAAGCTGCTGGAGGCCGCCGACCAGCTGGGCGCGGACATCGTCGGGGTGTCCGGGCTGATCACCCCGAGCCTGGACGAGATGGTCACCCTGGCCAGCGAGATGCAGCGGCGCGGGCTGCGCACCCCGTTGCTCATCGGTGGCGCGACCACGTCAGCCGCGCACACCGCGGTCAAGATCGACCCGGCCTACGAGGGCACGGTGGTGCACGTCGTCGACGCCTCTCGCGCCGTCGGGGTCGTCTCCGACGCCATCCACCACGAGGAGAAGCTGCGCGACCGCGTCACCGGGACCTACGCCGAGCTGCGCAAGCGGCACGGCGCCAAGGAGGTGCAGCTGGTGCCCCTGGAGCAGGCCCGCCAGGACAGCCGCGCAGTGGCCGAGCCGGTGGCGACATCTCCGGCGCTGCTGGGCACGCAGGTCCTGGAGCCCACGCTAAGCGAGCTGGTTGGGGTTGTGGACTGGACCCCGTTCTTCTCCGCGTGGGAGCTGCGCGGGTCCTACCCGCGGATCCTGGAGGACCCGAAGGTCGGTGAGCAGGCACGCGCGACCTGGGAGGACGGGCAGCGCTGGCTGGGGCGGATCTTGGACGAGCAGCTGCTCCGGGCCCGGGGCGTGGTGGGGCTGTGGCCCGCCCGGCGCGAAGGGGACGACATCGTCCTGGAGGTAGAGGGCACGGCGACCGTGCTGCATACCCTCCGGCAGCAGCGGGAGCGCCGCCAGGGCGGGTATGCGGCGCTGGCCGACTTCGTGGCCGCGCCGGACGAGCAGGGGCGGGCCCGCGACCACGTCGGGGCGTTCGCGGTCTCGATTCACGGCGCGGAGGAGCTGGCCGACGGGCTGCGAGCCGAGCACGACGACTACGGCGCGATCATGGTCCAGGTGTTGGCGGACCGCCTGGCTGAGGCCTTCGCCGAGTGGGCGCACCGCGAGGTGCGCACACGGCTGTGGGGCTACGCCCCGCAGGAGGACCTGCCGATGGCGGACCTGATCAAGGAACGCTATGACGGCATCCGGCCCGCGCCGGGATACCCCGCGCAGCCGGACCACACGGAGAAGTTCACCCTGTGGCAGCTGCTGGACGCGGAGGCGTCGGCTGCCCTGCGGCTGACCGAGCACGGCGCGATGTGGCCCAACAGCGCGGTCTCCGGGCTGATCATCGGCCACCCGGAGGCGCGCTACTTCGCGGTGGGCCGGATCGGTCAGGACCAGGTCGAGGACTATGCCCGGCGCAAGGGCTGGACGGTGCCGGAGGCCGAGCGCTGGCTGGGGCCGTTACTGCGTTGAGGTCTGCGACCTCGGCCACTCCCAGGCACCGGACAACGCGTAGCGCCGGCCTTCCAGCACGACCGCCTCGAAGTCCAGAGGCACGTCCAGCACGACGACACCGCTGGCCTCCTCCCCCGGCCCGAGCGCCTCCGGGAGGCGCTCGTCCTCCGGGAGGCAGTCGGCGGCGTTGCCGAGCAGCCCCTCCACCAGGCCCCCGTCGCGCAGCCGGACCTGGAAGTCCTGGGCGGTCAGGGGGAACTGGGCCAGGCCCTGTTCCTCCATGTCCGCGCCGGTCTCGGCCGCGATCTGCAGTGCGAGGAAGTAGCCGTTCTCCGGCTCGGCACGGTCGTTCGGGCAGTCCCCCAGCAGCTCCATCTCCTCGATGACGAACGCCGCGACGAGCTGGCTGTCGAGGTAGATCCCGGTCCACTCACCGACGTTCTGGCTCACGTAGCCCTCCAGGCCCGGGCTCATGATCTGGGCCCCCCACTCACGGTCTGCCTCCGCGTCGTCGGGCCCCGGGGGGTCGGTCTCGTCGGCCGTGTCCTCCCCCGTCTCGGCGGGAGACCGGTCAGGTGTCGGCTCCTGGGTCCCGGACGGTGCGGTCTGGTCCGCGGGAACCTCTGCGGCCTCCTGTCCCGTGCACCCCACCAGGAGCGCGGCCGCGAGCGCAGCGATCGGTGTCGTCCTCAGTCGTCCCGTCACGAGAGCCCCTTCGTCGGTGTCGGCTCCGTCCACCGTAAGCCAGCGGGGCGCGGCGGTGCAGAGGCTGGGACGGGGCGAGCGCCGACGGTCAGGGCAGGCTCCACTCCCAGCCGTGCACGCTGCGGAAGGGCTGACCCTCCAGCACCACGGCCCGGGTCCCCTCCGGCACGTCCAGCACGATCATCCCGGTGACGCTCAGCCCGGCCGAGACGGCGTCGGGCAGGTACTCCTCGCGCGGGAGGCAGGTGCGCCCCTCGCCCAGCAGCCGGCCCTGGGGCTCCCCCTCAGGCAACACCGCGATGAACTGCTCCGGGTGCAGGTTGAAGGTGGCTCGCGAGCCCGTCTCCCCCAGCTGGGGGCTGGTCTGCACCTCGACCTCGAGGCCGATGAACCGGCCGTTGACCGGCTCCACCGCGTCCTCCGCGGTGCAGCGCAGGTCGGGATCGATCCGGGTGATGCGGAAGACGGCGTCCGTCAGCTGGTCCTCGTCGTCGCGCAGACCCGCCCATTGGCCGGTGCGCTTCAGCAGGGTGCCCCGCTCATCGTGGACGGCCGAGGAACCGAAGTCCTTGCCGGCGGTGATGTCGACCGGCCCCGTGGTCTCCCGCGCCGCGTCCACTGCGGAGATCTCTTCCTCCGAGATCGCCCCGTTGCCATCCCCGACACACCCCGCGCCCAGGAGGGCAGCCAGACTGGTCGTCAGCAGCGGCCCGGCACGGCGCATGGTCCGGGTCTCCCTCCGTCGGTGTCCAGTGATCCTACCGAGAGCACCTGCCCCGACCTGTCCGAACCTGCACGGACCCCGGCCGGACCGCCTTGCCAGACTGGCCTGCAATGACCAGCACCCAGTCCCGCATCTCCGTCGAGCTCGTCCCCCGCAGCGTGGAGTCCGTCCGCACGGAGATGGCGCAGGTTCGTGCGCACCTGCCCTGGGTGGACACCATCAACATCCCGGACCTGCTCAAGTTCGAGCTGCGCAGCTGGGAGGCGACCCGGGTCGCCGGGCAGGCCGTGCGGCGCCCGGACGGCACGGCATACCGCCGTATCCCGCACATCCGGGCCACGGACGTCAACCCGGACGCGCCGCTGCCGATGGGCCAGGACCTGCTCGACCAGGGTGTGGACGAGGTGCTGGTGGTCTCCGGCGACCACGGTGACTACTTCACCCACCAGACCTATCCGGTGGACGCGGTCGACGTCATCCGCAGGTTCCGCGCCGAGCTGCCGCAGCTGAGGGTCTACGCGGGCCTGGACCCCTACCGGACGGGCATTGCGCAGGAGATGCGCTACCTGGAGCGCAAGCTGGCAGCCGGGGCAACCGGGATCTTCACCCAGCCGTTCTTCGACACCCACCTCATGGCCGCGTGGGCGGGGATCTTGCCGCGCGGCGTGGAGGTCTGGTGGGGTGCCACGACGGTGACCACGAAAGGCGCCGCGGGGTACTGGCGCCGGCGCAACCTCGTCGCCTTCCCGACCAGCTTCGCGCCGACGATCGAGTGGCAGCGCGACTTCGCCCGTCGCGCCATCGACTTCGCTCGCGAGCGCGACCAGCACATCTACCTCATGCCGGTCCGCACCTCGGTGACGGACTACCTGGCCGGCGTCCTCTGACCCCGACAGAACACCTCCTGTCAGAGGCGGCGGAAGGCGGTCGCCAGCAGGACCGGCTCTCCGGCCAGGTCGCTGGCGTCCAGGTCGCACTCCGCCTCGATGACCCAGTCCAGGTCGCCCTCAGGGTCGGCCACGGTCTGCACGACCCGCCAGACCCGGGCGCCCTGACCGTCGCCGATCTGGGCCTGCTCGGCGGGCACCGGCTCCATCCGCAGGTGCTGGGGCCCGCGGGCGTCGGCATCCAGGACCACCTGGTCGTGCGCGTCGTAGTAGCCCCCCACGGCGCCGTCCCAGTCCTCCCGGGTCATCAGCGGCTCCACGGCCGGCTCGGGCAGGGCCGCGACCTGGGCCTCAAGGTCGCCCAACGCCTCCCAGGCGTCGTGGGCGACCAGTTCCACACGCCGCCACATCGCCTTGCGGAGCATGACCCGGAAGGCCCGCTCGTTGCCGGTGACCGGACGCACCGGCACTGGCGGCGCACCGGCGGCCTCGCGTGCAGCGGCGGCGGCGACCAGCTCCGGGTCGGTCAGCGCCTCCCACTCCTCCAGCAGCGAGGAGTCGGTCTGCCGGATCGTCTCCCCCAGCCAGTGCACGAGGTCGTGCAGCTCCTCGGTGTAGGCCGACTCGGGCACCGTCTGCCGCAGGGTGCGGTAGGCGTCGGTGAGGTAGCGCAGCACCACGCCCTCGGACCGGGCCAGCTGGTAGTAGCCGACGAACTCGGTGAAGCTCATCGCCCGTTCCCACATGTCGCGGACGATGGCCTTGGGTGACAGCGCGTCCTCGCGGACCCAGGGGTGGGACTGCCGGTACATCGCCAGCGTGCCCTCCAGCAGCTCGGCCAGGGGGCGGGGCCAGGTGACCTCGTCCAGCAGGGCCATCCGCTCGTCGTACTCGATCCCGTCGGCCTTCATCTGGGCCACCGCCTCGCCGCGAGCCTTGTAGCGCTGCGCGGTGAGGATCGGCATCGGGTCATCCAGCACGGACTCGACCACCGAGAGCACGTCGAGGGCATAGGAGGGCGAGTCGCGGTCGAAGAGCTCCAGTGCGGCCAGGGCGAAGGGGGCCAACGGCTGGTTGAGCGCGAAGTTGTCCGCCACGCCGGGGGCCAGGTCGAGGGTCCGTCCGTCGGGCCCAGGGCTCTGGCGGCGCACCAGCACCCCGGTGTCAAGCATCGAGCGGCCCAGCGCGATCGCCCGCCGCTGCAGCCGCGCCTGCGCCGCCGGCGTCTCGTGGTTGTCCCGCAGCAGCCGGGCCAGGTTGGTCACGGGGTCCCCCTGCCGGGCGACGACGTTGAGGATCGTGGAGTGGTCGACCTTCATCCGGGACTGCAGCGACTCGGGGGCCGCACCGACGAGCTTGGCGTAGGTCTGCTCGGACCACGAGATGAACCCCTCCGGGGGCTTCCTGCGCTGCACCTTCTTCAGCTTCTTGGGGTCGTCGCCGGCCTTGGCCAGGTTGCGGGCGTTCTCGACGGCGTGCTCGGGCGCCTGGACCACGACATACCCAGCCGTGTCGTAGCCCGCCCGCCCGGCCCGGCCCGCGATCTGGTGGAACTCGCGGGCGCGCAGCACCCGGGAGCGCGAGCCGTCGTACTTGGCCAGCCCGGTGAACAGCACCGTGCGGATGGGCACGTTGATCCCCACCCCGAGGGTGTCTGTGCCGCAGATGACCTTCAGCAGCCCGTCCTGGGCCAGCTGCTCGACCAGGCGGCGGTAGCGCGGCAGCATCCCCGCGTGGTGCACCCCGATCCCGGCGCGCACCAGCTGGGACAGGGTGCGCCCGAAGCCGGCGGTGAATCTGAAGGCCCCGATCCGCTCGCGGATCGCCTCCTTCTCCTCGGCGCTGACCAGCCGGGGCAGCGAAAGCAGCGACTGGGCCCGCTCCAGCGTCTCCCGCTGGGTGAAGTGCACGACGTAGATCGGGGCCTGGCGCTCCTCCAGCAGGGTCTGGATGGTGTCCGGGAGCGGCGTCATCGCCATCTCCTCGCCGAAGTGCAGCGGCACCGGCCGCTCGGCGCCGGCCACCAGCGCGGTCTCCCTCCCGGTCCGCCGGGCCAGGTCCTCCTCGAAGCGGGCGGTCTCGCCCAGCGTGGCCGACATCAGCACGAACTGCGCCTGCGTCAGGGTGAGCAGCGGCACCTGCCAGGCCCAGCCGCGGTCGGACTCGCCGTAGTAGTGGAACTCGTCCATCACCACGACCCCGATGTCGGCCTTGTCCCCCTCGCGCAGGGCGATGTTGGCCAACACCTCTGCGGTGCACACCACGATCGGGGCGTCGGCGTTGACCGCGGCGTCCCCGGTGAGCATGCCGACGTTCTCGGCGCCGAAGATCCGGCAGGCGTCGAAGAACTTCTCGCTGACCAGGGCCTTGATCGGGGCGGTGAGGAAGGCAACCTCGTCGCGGGCCAGGGCCAGGAAGCAGGCGGCGGTCGCCACCAGCGACTTGCCGCTGCCGGTCGGTGTCGCCAGCACCACATTGCTGCCGGCGAGCAGGTGCAGCAGGGCCTCGTCCTGGTGCGGGTAGAGGCTGGTGCCCTGCTGCGCCGCCCAGGTGGTGAACACCTCATAGAGCGCATCGGGGTCGCCGGCGGCCGCGCCCGGCGGCAGGGCGTCGGTCAGGGTCTGGTCCGGCTGCATTGGCACCATTGTCTGGTATGCCGTGCCGCCGCCACCGGGCGCCTCCGCGCCAGGGCTGCGTCACACTGGGTCGATGATCAGCGTGGACCTGGCCCGCCGGCTGCACGACGAGGGGCTGGTGTGGTCCCCGATGCCCGGCGACCGCTTCGTGGTGGACCGCCCCGGGATGGAGCAGGACGTCTTCCACCTCGCCGACATGACCGTGGACGTCCACCACCTGGTCGGTGGCTCAGTCATCGGCTTCAACGGTGTCGCCGAGTGGGCGCTGGACTCGGTGGCGCTGGAGGAGACGCTGTGGCTGCCGCGCGAGGACCAGCTGCGGGCGGTGCTCGGACACGACTTCGTCGGCCTGGGGATGGAGGCCGAGGGGTATGCCGTGGTGGCGCTCGTCGACGGCGCGCCGCTGACCTTCTCCCACCGCGACGCCGAGGAGGCCTACGGGCTGGCGGTCCTCGAGGTGCTTCGCCATCGGTCCTGAGCAGACAGACCCCGTCCCGACCCAGACCCGGATCGACACCGCTGCGGCGTTGGCCACCTGCCCGGCACCTGGGCCGCGGGCGCACTCACCAAATCACAGGTCGATCACGGACGGATTACGAAGGGATCACAATCTCTCTGCGGAGTGGATTCCTGCCACCAAATTGCCCTAACGTCGATCAGTGGCCCCACCCTTGAGAATCGCCCTTTGGCGGGTCCGCCGCGACCGGCCGACTGGGCCCGCGGTGGGGCTTCGCCGAACGGCCCGTGACCACCGACCGAGGGATATGTGTGCCCATCCTTGCCGCTGAGCATCTGTACAAGATTTTCGGCCGTCGACCCCACCGCGGGGTCGAGGCCCTCCAGCGGGGTGTGACCCGCGATGAGCTTCGGGCCGATGGTCTGACGCCTGCGGTCATCGACGCCAGCTTTGAGGTGCAGGCCGGGGAGATCTTCGTGGTGATGGGCCTGTCCGGCTCGGGCAAGTCGACCCTGATCCGGATGATGAACGGCCTGCACCCCGCCACTTCCGGTGAGGTCGTCATCGCCGGTCAGCGGCTCTCGACGCTCAAGGGTGAGGCGTTGCGCAGGCTGCGCCGGGAGCGGATCGACATGGTCTTCCAGCACTTCGCGCTGCTGCCCCACCAGACCGTCGGCCAGAACGCCGCCTACGCCCTGAAGGTGCAGGGGATGAACCGCGCCGACCGGGAGGAGAAGGCCGAGCGCGCGTTGCAGATGGTGGGCCTGGGCGGGTGGGGCGACCACCTACCCGGTGAGCTGTCCGGCGGTATGCAGCAGCGCGTCGGCCTGGCCCGGGCGCTGGCCGCAGAGACCGACATCATGCTGATGGACGAGGCGTTCAGCGCCCTGGACCCGCTGATCCGGCGGGAGATGCAGGACCAGCTGGTGGACCTGCAGCAGCGGCTGGACAAGACCATCCTGTTCATCACCCACGACCTCAACGAGGCGATGCGGCTGGGCGACCGGATCGCGATGATGCGGGACGGGCGGATCGTCCAGATCGGCACTGCCGAGCAGATCCTCAATGACCCCAGCACCAACTACGTCGCCCAGTTCGTCCAGGACGTCGACCGCAGCAAGGTGCTGGCGGCGGGCGCCGTGATGGAGCCCCCGGTGGCCGTGCTGGGGGCCGACCAAGGCCCGCACGCCGCCCACAAGCTGATCCGCGAGCACCAGCTGCAGCACCTGATGGTGGTGCACCGAGACCGGAGGCCCGCCGGCGTCGTCTCCGCCGAGGACGTCGCCGCCGCGGTGGCCTCGCAGGCCCAGACGCTGCCACTGGTGCCGGTCGCGCAGCTGCGGACCGTCGACGAGAACGTCCCCCTGGGCGAGCTGCTCACCGACGCCGCCCAGCAGCGCGAACCACTGATGGTCCTGGACCGCGACGGCAGGCTGGCCGGCGTCATCCACCAGGTGACGCTGCTCTCGGCGCTAGGCACCCGACGGGAGTCCACCCGAGGCTCGACGCCCGCGAGCGCCTCGGCGCCGACCGGGCACGAGCCCACTGGGCACGGCTCGGGCAGGTCAGAGCCAGACGGGCACGAGCCGACCGCCCACCAGGAGGTGCCTGTCTAATGGCCGCCGACGACAACCTGCTCCCCCGGGTCCCGGTCGGCCAGTGGGCGGACACCGGCTTCGACTGGATCGACGACAACCTCTCGGTCCTGCTGGACCTCTTCCGTAATGTGATGAGCTCGCTCATCAACGGTCTGATCGACCTGCTCCTGATGCCGCCCCCGCTGGTGATGGCGCTGATCTTCGCCCTGATCGCCTGGTTGGTGGGCTCCTGGAAGCTGGCGCTCGGCTCGCTCCTTGGCCTCAGTCTCATCGTGTCGATGGGCATGTGGACCGAGTCGATGCAGACCCTGGCGCTGGTGGCCGTCGCGACGGTGTTCGCCGTGCTCATCGCCATCCCGATCGGGGTGCTGGCGGCGCGCAACGACACCGTCAGCGCGGTCGTGCGCCCGGTGCTGGACTTCATGCAGACGATGCCCGGCTTCGTCTACCTCATCCCGGCCGTGACCTTCTTCTCCATCGGCCTGGTGCCGGGCATCTTCGCCACCATCATCTTTGCCCTCCCCCGGGGGTGCGGATGACCGAGCTGGGCATCCGCCAGGTCGACCAGGAGACCGTCGAGGCCGGCCACGCCTTCGGGGCCTCCCCCGGCCAGATCCTGCGGGGCATCCAGCTGCCGCTGGCGACCCCCTCCATCATGGCCGGCATCAACCAGGTCATCATGCTGGCGCTGTCCATGGCGGTCATCGCCGGCATCGCCGGCGCCAACGGGCTGGGCAAGGTGATCGTGGAGTCGATCTCCCGGCTGAACACGCCCCTGGGCGTCGAGGGTGGCGTGTCCGTGGTGATCCTGGCGATCTACCTGGACCGCATCACCGCCGCCCTGGGCAACCGCCGCAGCTACACCGGCTCGCTGCTGGCCCTGGCCGCCGGCCGTCGGCGCCGCCTGGCAGCCGCGGACAAGGAAGCGCTGCAGAGCTCTCGGTGACCCGCGTCACGACCGCGGGCACTGCCAACTGGACACGACACCTGACCACGGACCAACGACGACAAGGAAGAGAACATGATGATGAGCACCCGACCCCCCGCATGCGCCTGCTGGCCATCGCAGCCGCGGCCTCGCTGGCCCTGACCGCCTGCGGCAACGCTGATGACGACGGCTCCGCCGACGACACCGGAGCCGTGGACGGCACCGGCGACGACACCACGGACGACACCACGGACGACACCGACGCCGCCGCCGGCGGCGGCGAGGACCTGGGCACCATCACCATGGGTTTCCTGCCGGCCTGGACCGACGGGCTGAGCACGGCCTACCTGCTGGAGAACCAGCTGGGGCAGATGGGCTACACCGTCGAGATGGAGACTCTGACCGAGGCTGCGCTCGTCTACGCCGCCCTGGCCAACGGTGACGTCGACATGTACCCCTCCGCATGGCCCGAGGTCACCCACGCCGACTACATGGACGAGTACGGCGACCGGATCGAGGACCTGGGCGGCTACTACGACGGCGCCGTCCTGACCATCGCGGTCCCGGAGTATGTCGACATCGACTCCCTGGAGGAGCTGGCGGACAACGCGGACCGCTTCGACGGCCAGATCTTCGGCATCGAGCCCGGCGCCGGCCTGACCCGGGTCACCGGCGAGGAGATGATGCCGGCCTACGGGCTGGAGGACTCCTATGAGCTGGTGACCTCCTCGACGCCGGCGATGCTCGCCGAGCTGCAGAGCGCGGTCAACTCCGAGGAGGACATCGTCGTCACCCTGTGGCGCCCGTTCTGGGCCAACAGCGAGTTCCCCCTGAAGGACCTGGAAGACCCCCTGGGCGCCATGGGTGACCCTGAGACGCTGCACTTCCTGGGCTCGGCGGACTTCGCTGAGCAGTTCCCGGAGGCCGCGGAGTTCATCGGCGAGATCCAGCTCTCGGACGAGGAGTACGGCGCGCTGGAGGACCTCGTCGTCAACGTGCACGGCGAGGGTAACGAGGCCGAGGCGGTCGAGGCCTGGCTCGAGCAGTACCCGGACGTCATGCCGGCGCTGCCCACCGCAGGCTGAGCCGCAACTCACGCACCACCACGACGCCCCCGCCGGCCCGCCGGCGGGGGCGTCCGTGCTCTGTCACCGGTCCGGCTCTGGCGGGGCCGGACGGCATACCGGTCAGCGGCGGATCTCGATCTGGGGCGCGTAGAGCTCCATCGCCGCGAGCGCCCGGTCGTGCGCCTCATCGGTGGAGCCGGCGCAGGCCTCGGCGACGACCTCGACGAAGCAGCCGGCATCCGCGGCGGCGAGCGCCGTGGACAGCACGCAGCAGTCGGTCGAGACGCCGGCCAGGACCAGGTGAGCGTCCTGCCCGACCACGTCGCGCAGGTGCTCGCCCCACTTGCCGAAGGTGGGCTCGGTGACGGTATGCGGCAGCCGCAGATCGGCGATCTCGTCCACGACGTCGAAGATCGGGTCGAAGGGCGAGCGGTCGGCGAAGGGGAAGCGCTCGAAGTAGGGGACCCAGGAGCCGTGTTTGGCGTGCGGCGGCACCCAGCGGGTCTGGACGACGCGCCCCTCGTGCTCGGCGACCAGCCGGCGGATCGGCCCGACCGTCTCGGTGAACCGCGGAGCGCACCACTGCGAGGCCGGGTCGGCGAAGATCCGCTGGGCGTCGATGACGACCAGCCAGGGCGGTGGGGTCCGGCTCATGTCCGTCACCGTAGTGCGTGGGGCGGCGTCAGGGGGCCACACGGTCGGGCTCACCGGCGGGGGTGGGCACGATGCCCTCCTCCTGCCGACGCACCGCGGCCCGGCCCAGGACCAGCCAGCCGACGAAGCCGATTGCCAGAGCGGCCAGCACGCCGAGGTTGGCCCAGGCCCAGGTGCCGTCCCGGCCCCCAAGGCCCAGACCCAGCAGGTAGCCCTGCCAGTTGTTCCAGGCCGCCTCGTCGGCGAACTGGTTGATGACCAGGCCCCAGCCCACGACCGAGCCGACGATCATGAGCGTGATCGGGGTCCAGTTCCAGCTGCCGTAGCGGCCCCGCGAGTCGAAGAGCGCCCGCTCGTCGTAGTCGCGGCGGCGTAGGGCGATGTCGGCCATCAGGATCCCTGCCCAGACCGCGATCGGCACGCCCAGGGTGATGAGGAAGCTCTGGAAGGGGCCGAGGAAGCTCTGCGCGAAGAAGACCACCCACACCGCGCCCAGCGTCATGATCGTCCCGTCGATGCCGGCGGCGGCCGGGCGGGGGACGTTCACCCCCAGGGAGAGCAGCGTTAGGCCGGAGGAGTAGATGCCCAGGACGGCGCCGCTGACCAGGGCCAGGACGGCCGCGAGCAGGAACGGCAGCAGGAACCAGGTCGGCAGGATGGTGGCCAGGGTGCCGATCGGGTCGTTGACGATGCCCTCCTCCAGGTCGGGGCGCGACCCGACGAGGAGCAGACCGTAGAGCACCAGGAGGACGGGAGCGAGCGCGCCGCCGACCGTGTTCCAGAAGACGATGGCGCTGCCGGGGGCGTCGCGACGCTGGTAGCGCGACCAGTCCGCGGCGATGTTGATCCAGCCCAGCCCGAAGCCGGTCATCAGCATCACCAGCGCCCCGATGACGGCGCTGACCGGCCCGGGCTCGATCGCCCGGATCGCGGCCAGGTCGATCTGGTCCCAGGTCATCGCGATGTAGGCGATGGTGACGGCCCCGGTCACCCAGGTCAGGACCGACTGCAGGCGCATGATCGTGTGGTAGCCGGCGATCGAGGCCAGGATGATCAGCCCGGCGATGACGACGATGGCCAGCACCTTGGTCGTCGTGCCGCTGGCCCAGCCCAGCTGCTGGAAGACGGTCGCGGTGGCCAGGACGGCCATGATCGCCAGGAAGGTCTCCCAGCCCATCGAGATCAGCCAGGAGAAGACCCCGGGCACCTTCTGCCCGTTGACCCCGAAGGCGGCCCGGGAGAGCACCATCGTCGGTGCCGAGCCGCGCTTGCCGGCGATCGCGATGACCCCGCAGAAGAGGAAGGAGAGCACCACGCCGACGACGGTGACGAGCACGGCCTGCCAGAAGGAGATCCCGAAGCCGAGCACGAAGGATCCCCAGGAGATGCCGAAGACGGAGACGTTGGCCGCGAACCAGGGCCAGAACAGGTCCACCGGCTTGGCGGTGCGCTCTGCCTCGTCGATGATGTCGATGCCATTGACCTCGACCAGGCGACGCTCGCCCTCGGTGAGCCGCGTGGTGGTGCTCTCATTCATGGCCTGAACTCTCCCACACGGCAGGGGGCGCATGGACAGGTCTGTGGCGTGGAGAGGACAATGGGAGCTGCCCGTGAATCGCCGACCCGGTCGCGCGCCGAAAGCGAAGGAGCCCCTGTGAGCTGGCCCATGAACAACCCCAACGAACGGCAGCCCTGGCAGGGCGGCCCCGTGGACCAGCCGCCGACGGCAGGTGCCTCACCGATCCCGCCCTATGCTCCCCCGCCGCCGCAGCCGGGTGCATCGGGCACGCAGGCGCAGCCGGGTGCGTGGGGCCAGCCACCCCAGCCCGGGGTATGGGGTCCGCAGCAGCAGCCGGGCGTGTGGAGCCCGCAGGACACCGTCCCCGGCCCCTCACATCTCCCCCACCAGCGCCCACAACTGCGTTATGCCCACTGGGGCGAGCGGGTGGCGGCGACGCTGATCGACGCGCTGTTGGTCCTCGGCGTCACCATCGTGGTCAACCTGGTGACCTTCGGCCTGCTGGGTGACCCGGGCGGCCTGGTCGGCTTGGCCGCGTGGGCCTACGTCGCCTGGCTCAACGGCAGCCGGGGCCAGTCCCCCGGCAAGGCGCTGACGGGTCTGAAGCTCGTACGGGACGTTGACGGCACGACTCTGGGCGGCCCCGTCGGCCTCGTGCGGACCCTGCTGTTAGGGATGATCGGCACGTTCACCTTCGGCTTCCTGTGGGTGCTGGCCGTCGTCTGGCCGGCCTGGGACCCCAAGAAGCAGGCGCTGCACGACAAGATGTTCGGCGCTGTGGTCATCTCCGGCCACCAGCCGATGAAGTTTGGCAAGGACCTTTTCCTGCCCTGAGCCACCCGCTGGCCCAACGACCCACCCAGACCGACGAACGGGGCGCGACACACGTGTCGCGCCCCGTTCGGCATACCCCTGAAGGGGCGGTCGTCAGTAGACGATCGAGAACACCCAGACCGCCAGGGTCATCGTGGTGGCCGTGATCAGCACGATGCCGATCAGGTTGAGATAGAGACCAGCCTTGACCATCTGCGGGATGGTCACGTAGCCCGAGCCGTAGGCGATCGCGTTGGGCGGGGTCGCCACGGGCAGCATGAACGCGCAGGTCGCGGCCAGGGCCACCGGGATGGCCAGGAGCATCGGGTCGACACCGATGCCGATCGCGATGCCGCCGGCGACGGGCAGGAAGGTCGCCGCGGTCGCGGTGTTGCTGGTCAGCTCGGTGAGGAAGAGGACTCCGGCGGCAAAGATCGCCACGGCGAGCACGACCGGGAGGCCGCCGACCCCGCTGGTGACCTCACCGATCCACTCGGTCAGGCCTGAGGCACCGAACTGGCTCGAGAGTGCCAGGCCACCACCGAAGAGGATCAGCACGCCCCACGGCAGCTCTTTGGCCGAGTCCCAGTCGAGGAGCCGCACACCACGGGCGGCACCGGCCGGCAGCACGAAGAGCAGGATGGCCACCGCCATGGCGATGCCCGCGTCCGAGATCGGGGTGTCGTCCGGCCAGATGAGCGGGATGCTGACCCAGGAGACGGCGGCGAGGAGGAACATGCCCAGCACGCGCATCTCGCCCTGAGACATCGGGCCCAGCTTGCGGATCTCCTGCGTCATCAGGTCCCGGCCGCCGGGGATCTGCGTGATCTCCGGCTTGTAGAACACCTTGGTGAGCAGCCACCAGCAGATGAACATGAAGACGATCGCGATCGGCACTCCCACGATCATCCAGTCGACGAAGCGGATCTGGATGTCGTGGTTCTCGGCCAGGTAGCCGACCAGCAGCGTGTTCGGTGGGGTGCCGATGATGGTGCCCAACGATCCGATCGAGGCGGCGTAGGCGATGCCGAGCATCAGCGCCGTGCCGAAGTTGGACTTGATGACCGCGGCCTTGACCTCCTCGGACTGCATGTCCATCTCGTCGGCGGCCTGGCCCTCCGTCCCCTCGGGTCCCTCGATCTCGGTGCCCAACTTGGCCACCAGCAGGAGCACGGAGACACCGATCGGGATCATCATCACGGCGGTGGCGGTGTTGGAGACCCACATCGAGAGGAAGCCGGTGGCGACCATGAAGCCGAGCACCACCATCGAGGGGTTGGTCCCCATGGCGCGCACCGTCACCAGGGCGATGCGCCGGTGCAGGTTCCACCGCTGCATGGCCAGGGCGATCATGAAGCCGCCCATGAAGAGGAAGATGATGCTGTTGCCGTAGTTTGCGCCGATGTCGTTGACGCTCGCGTCGCCCAGCACCGGGAAGACCACGAGCGGCAGCAGCGCGGTGGCCGGGATCGGCAGCGCCTCGGTCATCCACCACACCGCCATCAGGATGGCGGTGGCGGCGGTCAGCCGGGCCGAGTGCGCGACGTCGGCGGGCATGATGAAGTAGACGAGGAGAGCGGCCGCGAGGCCACCGGCCAGCCCGCCGTATCTCACCTTGCGGGTGCGCGGCTCGATCTCCGGCGCGCGCTCGCCAGGCGACTGCTGCTCGACCTCCATCCCGCGGTGCGGGTCGGGCGCGTAGTCCTTCAGATGGTCACCCGGGACCGGGCGGCTGTGATCGGTCACTGGAGGTACCCCCTTCGTTGCGGATCGATGCGCACCAACCTAGCCCCACGACAGGGTGTAGTAACACTGTCCCCGCCGGGAAGGGCGAACTTCGATCACGGCCGGGAGGGACGCGAGGTATGCGGCACGGCGCCGCATCGCTGCGCCGAACTGGTACGCACCGCCACACCTGACCTACCCTTGCCGGGTCGTGCGGAGTCAGTTCTCCGTTCGGGGCCTCTAGCTCAATGGTTAGAGCTGCGGACTTTTAATCCGTAGGTTGTGGGTTCGAGTCCCACGGGGCCCACTGTATTTGTGCAGGTCAGGCGCTGTTTTCATCCGCGGGCGCATCTCGCCGAGGCGCTGCCGCGGCCCGTAGGCCGTCACATCCTGGCCGTCCAGATTACCGTCGAGCTTCGCGGCCGCCCCGTCGAGCGCGTCGGGCAGCAGGGAGGTGTAGAGGTTGAGCGTCGCCGCCGGCGTGCTGTGGCCCGGGATGGGCTGCACCTCCACCGGCGTCGCACCCGCCTGGATCAGCAGCTCGCGCAGGTTGGCGCAGGTCGTGAAACCGCTTGCCGCCACCCATGCCCGCGACGGCCTTGCTACGGACCACCGCTTCCAGTTCGACGCCCGGAGCCGCTCCCCCTTCGGCGAGGTGAACAGCACCGCTGAGGCGGGTCGCCCCTCCGTCAGCTGCCGTAGCTCGTCGACCAGCCGCCCGGGGGGATGGGCACGCGGCGCTGACCGTGCCGTGACTTCGGCGCCTTGATCTCGATCCGGCCGCGTCAGGGGGATCGTCTGCTGGCGTTGGTGCGGAGCCGTTCTCGTGCGGCGAGGGTGGTGAAGCGTTCGACGTCGGGGATGCGCCCGGACAGGACGAGTTCGTCACCTTGGTGAATGATCGTCTCGGGCACCGCGTAGGTGAATGGCTGTCCGGGGCGTTTGACCCCTACGACCGTGATGGTGTGTCTGGTGCGGATAGCTGATTCCGACAGCGGCCGGTCCCAGGTCTCGGCCGGGGCGTAGCTGCGGGCGATCGCGAACTCGTCCTCGAACTCCAGGTAGTCCGACAGGCCTCCGGTGACCATGTGCGCGACGCGTTGACCCATGACGAACTCGGGGTAGATGACGTGGGAGGCGCCGATGGTCCGCAGGATCTTGCCGTGCTTGCGGGTGATGGCCTTGGCGTAGATGGTGTCCAGGCCCGCCTCGCTGAGGGTGATGACCGACAGCACGCTGGCCTCGATGTCGGAGCCGATGGCCACGACAGCCTTGGTGAGGTCGGGTACGCCGAGCTGGCGCATGGCCTCGCCGTCGGTGGCGTCGGCGCGCACGGTGTGGGTGAACTCGTCGGCATACTTCTGCACTCGGTCGTTGTCGACGTCGATGGCCAGGACCTCGACTCCCTGGCGCACGAGCGTCTCGCAGACGGCGCTGCCGAACCTGCCCAGACCGACCACCAGCACCGGTACGGTGGCGGCGGTACGGGACTGCTTCCTCTTTCTAGCCAACAATGGGTCGCTCCTCGGGGAACTGGTAGTGGCGGTGTCGGGTGTTCAGCGCCAGGGCGCTGGCGACGGTGATCGGACCGACGCGACCCAGGAACATGAGGACCATCAGGAGGAGCTGGCCGGCCGGGGGGAACTGCGCGGTGATCCCGGTGGACAGTCCGACCGTCGCGAAGGCCGAGACCGCCTCGAAACCGACGTCGAGAGAGGGCAGGTCGGTCAAGATCATCAGCGTGATGGTGGAGACGATGACCAGCGCGACCGCCAGCAGCGACACCGCGAGGGCTTGGCGCTGGACCGCGTTGCTGATGCGTCGGTGACCGACTATGACGTCCGGCTCGCCACGGACCTCGGACCAGATGACCACCGCCAACAGCAGGAAGGTGGTCACCTTGATCCCTCCGGCCGTGCCCGCACTGCCGCCGCCGATGAACATCAGGACCATCGTGATGGCCTCGGTCTCGTCGGTGATGGCCGCGTAGTCCACGGCGTTGAAGCCGGCGGTCCGCGGAAACACACCGCCGCCGAGGGCACCGACCGCCTGGGTGACAGGAGGCATTCCCGCGAGAGTCCCCCCGGGCTGGGACTCGAAGATCCAGAACAGCGCGATGCCGACCGCGAACAGCGTAGACGTCCCCCAGATCGTGAGCCGGGTATGGACGCTCCACCGGGTCACTGGTCGCCCGCGCAGCAGCTCGCGCAGCACGGGAAACCCCAGGCCGCCGAGGATGACCGCCGCGCAGAGGGGCCCGATGATCCAGATGTCGCCCACAAAGGCGATGACGTTGTCGGTGTACAGGGCGAAGCCGGCGTTGTTGAAGGAGGACACCGCGTGGAAGATGCCGTGCCAGGCCGCAGTGACCGGGTCCATGCCATACCCGAACGCGAAGCGCAGGGTGAGGGCGACGGCGACCACGGCCTCGATGACCAGCGACAGGCCGACTACGCGCCCCACCACCCCACGGACCTCCCCTAGGTCCCGGCTGTGGGAGTCTGCTTGGGCGGCCAGCGACGTCCGCAGCCCGAGCCGGCCCCGCACCTTGAGAGCGAGCAGGGTGGCTAACGTCATCACCCCGATCCCGCCGACCTGAATCAGGCCCATGATGACCACCTGGCCAAAGGGTGACCAGTGCGTGGCGGTGTCCACGGTGACGAGCCCGGTGACGCAGGTGGCGGAGACGGTCGTGAAGGCGGCCACGAGCAGGTCCGCCGGGACACCGTCGGCGCGGGAGGCCGGCAGCATCAGCAACGAGGTACCCACGAGGACCTGCAGCAAGAAGGCCAGGGTGACAAGTCGGGCGGGGTAGGCCCACAGGTGCGGCACGAAGGGACATCCTGCGCCCGCGCACGGCCCCGGCGCAAATGGTGAACGCGCAGTCGCACCGCGGACGTCGTGGATCTCGCTTCCGCCGGCGTTCCAGGGCGCCCGAGCACCTCGCGTGCGTGGCACGATCGGGACCCAACTCAGCACAGGCTGCTGGCCCGGGAGGGGAAAGTGGCGCGTTGACGGTGCCAACTGCCGCCGCTGTATGCGCGTGGCTTTGCAGCCGGGGCCGTCAGCTGAGCGCCGCGGCGAGCTCTTCCCAACCCGCGATGCGCACATGCCCATTGGCGACACGCGTGAGTTCGAGGTCCTCGGTGATGAGCACGTCCGCCTGCAACTTCGCGACGGCTACGTACTCGGCGAGGCGGGTATCCCACAGGTCCAGGTCGGCCGCCACCTGCCAGGCCACTCGTCGCGACACGCGATCCGCCAGCAGGCGCATCTTCGTCGTGGCGACCTTGTCGAGGAGCGACAAGGCGTCCGTCGTCGGCAGTTCGCCCGTGCGCACCTGCCGGTAGAGCAGGGCGAGCACCTCGGAGCGCAGTGCTCCCGGTCCGACCAGCTGGTGGTCAGACGTCAACGTGCCCCCGGCGTGGACGAGCCTGAGCGCTACTGGCGCATCGATCGCGAAGCGCGTCATGGACCTCAGGTTAGAGCCACCTCGCCCTGCGCGCAGCCCCCGAATGTGTCACGCCGGCAAGTGCGGCCGCTCAGACCCGGCCCACTGCGGCATAGGAAGGCGTTGTAGCGCTGGGGTCTGGACGTGAGGAACGTCCTCCTGATGCGCTTGTCGGGCTTGGTATCCCATCGCCTTCAGGAGGACGTCCCAATGTCTAACCGTAGTGGTGTCTCGCGTGGTGACCGGAACAGGAACGCCCGGCTGGCCCGGCTGCGTGCAGCGGTCCCGGTAAGCAATGCGATCGTTGGCATCGACCTGGCCGAGCGCAAGCAGATGGTTGTGGTGTGCGACCACGACTCCCGGGTCCTGGCCCGGCGCACCTTTCGGTGCAAGGCCTGGGACCTGGGGGCGGCGTTGGACTGGGCCGCCGGCCACGCTGCCCGGCGCGGCTTCAGTGGGGTGACTGTGTCGTGCGAGCCGACCGGGCACCGGTGGCGGATCCTGGGCCAGCTCGCCACCGACCGGGGCATGGGCTTTGTGTGCGTGCAGCCGACGATCTCCTCGTGGGCGCGCAAGTCTGAGGATCTGACGTTCGACAAGACCGACGACAAGGACGCCGTCCTGATCGCCCGGCTGGTCGGACAGCTGCGCTGCTACCTTCCCGAGCCGGTCGATGAGACCTGGGGCCGGTTGCGTCACCTGGGCACCCGCCGCGCCCAGCTGCTCGAGGAGCACGTCGCGTGCGTGCAGCAGCTGCGTGACCTGCTCGAGTGCGTCTGGCCCGCGGTCCTGACCGCGGCCGCGCAACCGTTCAAGTCCACCACCTGGGTCGCCGCACTGACCGTCATCCTGCGCCGCGACGGCGGCGACCTGGACCGGACCCGTCGCCTGGGCGCGGCCCGGTTCGAGCGTCTTGTCCGGACCGAGATGGTTCGTCGTGGGAAGGTGCGCCCGTGCCTGCGGATCGTGCGGAAGGTGTACGCCGCCCTGGCCGACCGTGCCGGTGTCCTGGACCACCGGGCCGGGGCGCTGGAACGCGCGGAGTGGGTGCTGAGTGACTGGGACACGGCCCGGGCCCAGCAGGTCGACGTGGAGATTCGCATGGTCACCGTCCTGGACCAGCTAGACCTGACCGGCCTGGTCACCACCATCCCCGGCCTGTCCGCGGTCGGCGCCGCGGCGATCCTGGCCGAGACCGGGGACCTGTCCAGGTTCACCTCCGCCCGGGCCGTGGTCAAGCACGCCGGCCTGGCCCCGCGGGAGCGGATGTCGGGGACGTTCACCGGCAAGGCGAGGCTGACCGGCGCCGGACGACCTGGCCTGCGGACCGCGGCGTGGCGGGCGGTGTGGGGGTGCCTGCAGACGAACAAGGTCTACGCCGCCCGGTACCGGCACCTGACCACCCGGGAGACGAACAAGCTGAAGGCGACGCAGGCGCAGACCATCATCGCCGCGGCGATCCTGCGCCAGCTGCACGCCGTCGTCGTCCACCGCCAGGCCTGGGACCCCGCCCTGGCCGCCGGCACCACCAAGACCCAGGGGCCGCTCGTGGCGGCCTGACCCCCAACACGTCGAGCGAGGCGTTCGCGCGTCACCAGCAGGGCCGGGGCGAGCCTTCCGCGGCATTGAGAACCCTCACCGGTATCTCGTCTGTCATCAAGGGCCGCCCCGGCCCGTCGTCACCGAACCCGATCACACGCTGTCGAGCCACAAGCTCCATTACCGCTATGCAGGGACGACGATGGGCCAACGGCACCCGGACCCACTTGACGTAGAACGCCTCACGCTGATGACAGTGTGTGGGTGGTGGGCCTCGACCCAGTCGGCCCGAGACGCCCACCGGTTCGTGATGGAAGGACAGGGATCCATGGATGAGCTCGCTAGCCGTGGGCCAGCGCAGTTGAGGATGGAGCATGACGGGCTTGTGGCCAAGGTCTCGTTCACAACTGGTGGGGACGGTCACCGGATTCCCGCGATGGCGTGGCTACCCACCACCCACCAAGGCGCACCTGTGGTCCTACTGGGCCATGGTGGCAGCGGGCACAAAGCCATCGACCGGCACCACCAGCTCGCACAGCAGCTGGCGGGGGAGAGCGTGGCTTCCTTGGCCATCGACGGGCCGTACCACGGGGACCGTGCCGTCCCTGGTGATGCTCCTCTGGACTATCAACACCGCGTAGCGGACGAGGGGCCGGGCGTCGTTCATGCCCGGATGTGTCAAGACTGGCTGTACGCGCTGGATGCGGCATCACACCGATGGGGCCTTGACGAGGACACGGTCGGGTACTTCGGTATGTCGATGGGCGCGCGGTACGGCATTGCGGTCTGCGCGGCCCTGGGTGCTCGGCTGAGGGCTGCGGTGCTCGGCAAGTTCGGGCTCGTGGCCGACGACCCGATGATGGTGGCGGTATCTGCGGACGAGGTCGTGCGGCGCTGTGCTGCTCAGATCAGCGCTCCGGTCCTGCACCATGTCCAGTGGAACGACGAGATCTTTCCCTTGCCCGGCCAGCTCGAACTGTTCGACCTGTTCGCCTCCCCCGAGAAGACCATGCGGGCCCGTCCCGGACGGCATCACGAGACACGCGCCGATGACCTGACCGCATGGCACGATCACCTAGCGCCGCGTGTGGTTCGTTGAACCACGGTTGCCGGGCTGGGACGATAGGTACGGCGAAGCGACCGGCATTGGCACTGGGTCTGCGTGATGGTGACCGTGCAAGCTCGCGCGTGGCCCGGTCGTCATCCGCTCCGACCGGTCTGGACTAACGGGTCCTGATCGTGCTGCTGGCCGCCGAGGGTTGGTCCAACACCTCGAGCGCGAAGAAAAGGTGGGGGTGTCGCCAGCGACGGTGGCCGGGCCCACGGTCACCGTGCCGCGCTGACGGCCGTATCAGCATGTGAGCAGGTCCCCCTCTGACCCGTGTCGTGGTGGCCGACCGCCGGGGCTGGTCCCCAACCCTCGACCGGCTCTCCGAGTTGCTCGGCTTCACGGTCTGACGGGTGACGGGGCCGGTTAGGACCGGAGGTCCTTGTCGGGGACCTGCTCCGCGGTGTTAGCGTCATCCTGGGCCGCGTCAGCGCCCTGTTCCTGCTCGGCCTCGGGCTCGGCGTTGGCGGGGTTGTAGGGGTCGTTTGGGGACTCGCTCATGGGGGACCGCCTGCTTGTCGGGATGCCGGCGCTGGAGTCATCGCCGGTTCCGGTCAGGCTATGGCTGCGCCATCGCCCCCGCAACCGATACCGGCTGCCCCGCGAACGGGCGCAGGTCCGCTCCCCACGCCCGCGACAACCAGTCAGGCTCATGTCGCTTTCGCCTTCCCGGCTGATCATCGTTGACAAGGGCGGCTACCTGCCCTTCGAGCAGGTCGTCGCCGCCCAGATGATCGAACGCAGCCTGGCGCAGTCAGGCTCTCACCGTCGAACGGCGACTAGAACTACGCCGACCAGGTGATCCGTAGGCCGTCGGTAGGCCGTCACGGCTCTTGAGAGCGCTGTTCTAGCCACGCTGAACAACACCGTTTGGGCTGGTCAGCGCTGGAACTTAGTCACGAGCCTCGCGGGCCACGGTGACCTACGAACTGTGCGCCCGCGGCTCCCCGCTGCCCGAGACGTGGTGCGTGAGTCCCGGGATCGAGATTCTGGCTGTCCCGCCGGGGCAAGGACTCAGGGCTCCCCGAGTTCCAGCCGCAGCGCCGCGTGGTCGGTCAACCCGGCCTCGCGGGGGACTGCATCAGATCGCACGCCCGCACGCTGGGCACGAGGTCGGCGGTCACGAACGCGTGGTCGTAGCGGCAGCCGACCCCGCTGTGGTCCATCCAGCTGACCTGCCTTGACGTCGGGTGCAGACGCCGAAAGGCGTCGGTCAGGCCGTGCTCGCCGCTCAGCGCCTCGAGCATGGCTGTCTCCTCGGGCAGGACGTTGCGGAGCTGGTCGTCGTGCAGCGGGTCGACGAGGTTGAGGTCGCCAAGGAGCACCGCGGGCAGTTCAGGGCACGTGGCGCGCCATACATTGAGCCATTCGCCCAGCGACGCTAACCACTCCCGCTTGCGCCGGCGCTGAGCGGAGGAGGAGTAGCGCACCGGGTCACTGGCCGCGCCGTAGACGCCGAGGAGCCGCAGCCGCCGCTCGCCCGCCACCACCTGCAGGGGCAGCACCCGCCCCGGCAGCACCGTCGGGCCGGCCAGTTCCTCCACCTCGGCGCGTAGGTCGGGACGTCGCACCACCACCATGACGCCCCGCCCCCCGGCGCCCGCGAGGTCGGTGACGTGGACGCTGTGCCCTGCCGCACGGCATACCTGCGCGATCAGCCGGGTGCCCTCACCGCCTGACGTCTCAGTGAGCACCCACACGTCGTCATCGGCCGGCCAGAGCAGCTCCAGCAGGCCGCGGGCACGGTTCGGGGTGGGCGTCGAGACGTTGAGGGCGAGCAGCGTGCAAGGGGACACCGGGCGATGCTACGCCGCCCCCTCA
The DNA here is from genome assembly GCF_008843165.1 of Ornithinimicrobium pratense. NCBI lineage: Bacteria > Bacillati > Actinomycetota > Actinomycetes > Micrococcales > Ornithinimicrobiaceae > Ornithinimicrobium > Ornithinimicrobium pratense. The sequence continues at coordinate 2,933,167 of NZ_CP044427.1, forward strand.
TCACGGCACGACCGACGACCTCGACGAGCTGTCGCCTGGTCCGTCACCCACGCGACAGTGGAAGACTGAGCGTTGCGCGAGATCTGCCTGGCACGGCTGGATCAGACCCGCCCCGTCCTGGTGCTCACCCGCCACACTGCCCGCGCCGTCATGACCAAGGTGACCGTGGCGCCCATCACCTCAACGGTCAAGGGGTTGTCCAGCGAGGTCAGTCGGACGTGCCAACGGGCCGGACCGCGACAGTGCGGTCTCGATCGACAACGTCGTGACCCTCCCCGCCGACCTATTGGGGCGAACGCTGGGATTCCTCACCCCGAGCAGGAGCACCAACTCGCACGAGCCATCGTGGTAGTTCACAAGCTGCGGAGCAGCTACAACAGCTGGTAGCGCGAAAGTCGGACGCCGAGGAGGCGCCAGGAGCTGATGATCTCGTCGGTGGTCCAGACCCCGATCGGGTTCGACCATGACTGGGACTGCTTGTGCAGGCTCCAGCCGCCGGGCAGAGTGACGGCGGCGTGGGCGAGGTCGCCGTCTTGTCGCCAGACCAGGACCTGCCCGCCCTCGTCGCCGGCGCGGGTGCGGTCGGGCGTGGTCGCGGCGTCCAGCCAGGTCTGGAACTGGTCGAGTTGGATCCAGTCGTCCTCGACGGATTGTCCGGCGGCCGCCATGACCGCGCCGAAGCAGTTGGGCCCTGACCTCGCGGGGAAGGTGCCGGCCAGCTCCGCCGCCCGAGGCAAGGGTCCTGCAGAGGCTCGTCGAAGCTCGCTACGGGCCAGTGCGTGCAGGCTCGGCCGGGCGCCCGCTTCCATCCACCGGACCAGTTTGGCGCTGATCATCGGGTCGGAAGGCCAGGCGGGTGCCGGTTTCGGGTGCATACGACGCCGTCGTTCAGCTCCCAGGAGCGTCCGAAGCCCCGGCTGGAGGTCTGCATGCTGGTTTTCGGACAGCCAGGTCCACGGCCCACCGCCGTACATGAAGAAGGTGTCGCGTAACTCGTCCGTGACCTCGACAGCGTCCACCGTCGGGACACGCTGCGTCTGGTCCTGGGTCAGGTCAGCGGTGCGGAACGGTTGCGGTCCTGGACAGTAGTACCCGAGCCAACGCTCGACCTGCTGCCCGGTCACCGGGATCCCGAGCACGCTCAGTGAGGTCACCCGATCCATCTTCGCAGCTCACTGCCGGCTCCGAGCGCGATCCAGCGATGTATGCCCACCCGAAGGTAGCGGTGCCCTCCCAGCTGGACGCCACCTGCGTTTCCGTTCACCGGGCGGCTCAGCCGAGCAGGCGCACGGGGATCTCGTGCTCGACCGCTTGGTCACCGGCCCGCTCGACCCGGAGCGCCGGGTGTCCCTCAGCTTCAGTGACTGCCTCGACGAATGCGCCGTCGCGCCATACGAGCGCCACGTGGTCGTCGGCGGCGTACGTCGTCGGCATCTCGCCGGTAGCGACCCAGCGACGCAGGCTGGCACGGCGGCCATCCTCACCGAGCAGATGCGGGCACGCCCCGCCGGGCAAGAAGCCGAGGCCATCGCGGAGCGGGGCGAGTGGGCCGTAGGAGTCGGTTGAGGACGCCTCATACCAGCAGTTCATCCCGGCGCTGATTCCCGCAAGCACCGTCCCCTGCGCGCAGGCCCGGCGCAGGATGTCAGGTAGGCCGTGATGGCGCCACACTGCGAGCAAGTTGGCCGTCGACCCGCCGCCGACGTAGACCAGATCCTGGTCAAGGAGCATCGAGGGGTCGGTATAACCCCACGGGTCCTGGCAGAAGAGCGAAAGCACGGACGTCTCAGCCCGGCCCGCGAAGGCCGACTCGAACCGCTCGCAGTATGTGGATGCGTCGCCGCTCGCCGTCGGGATGAAGCAGACCTTGGGCCGCTCGGCGCCGGTCAGTCCGATGAGGTGGTCATCGATCAGGGAGCGGCCATCATCCGACATCGAGAAGCCACCGCCTCCGAGGGTGACGATCGTGCCGCGAACGGGTGCCGACATCATCGAGCCTTCCATGCTAGGCAGGGTACGTACCCCACTCGTGCCCGTGCACAGGTCTGCCGATGACAGAGCACCTAACCTTGGCGCGAGTGGCCGGCCGCTGTCCCTATCGCGGTTGCACCGCGTCTCAGAGTCTTGGGTCGACGGGCTCGGACTCCAGGGCGAGGACGGCAAATACGGCTTGATGCACCTTCCACAGCGGCGCATGGTCGACGAAGGCGGTAAGGGCTTCGAGTCCGAGTCCGTGCTCGCGTCGGGCTAGCTGCCGCTTCTTTCCAAGGTGCCGGTCGCGCAGGAGCGGCAGTGAGTCGGTGTAGTCGGGTCCGTAGATGATTCGCAGGTACTCCCGGCCCCGGACCTTGATGCCGGGCTGGACCGATGCGTCGGTGAGGTGGGCCGGTTTGACGACCATGCCTTCTCCGCCGGCGGCGGTCAGCTCGTCCCACCACCGGGTCGCTGCGTCGCGCTCCTGCCTGGATGCGAGGTCGACGAAGCGGTGGCGGGTCGGGGTGATGAGCTCGTCGTTCAGCTTGGCGAGCTCGGCGAGGTGCCACTCGTGCGGTTCGGTCAACGCCAGGGCGCGTCCTTCTGCTGCGAGGATCTGGAAGGGAGCCAGCGTCACGCCCTCCAAGCCCTGCGTCGGTCGCACGTAGGCGGCGTAGGCGTCCCGGAACTTCGCGGCGTTGGCGAGGCGGCGTTCTGCCTGTCGCGTGAGGTCGCTGACGTCCAGGCCGCGGGCTGCGGCTTGCTCAAGGGCGGTGAGGGCTTCGGGCAGGGCGTGCGCGGCCGCCGCCCCGACGGAGGCGTACTGCGCCTGGATGAGGTCGAGTGCCTTGACCGACCAGGGAAGAAGCTCGCAGTCAAGGGCGAGCCAGTCCGTCTCCAGCGACTCGAACAGCGGCTTCGCCGAGAGGCGAAGGCGCTGAAGGAGCCCGGTGGTGTCCGCGAAGAAGGGCCGTCCGGTGCGGGTGTAGACAGCGCCGGTGGAGCCGTCGCCGACGCCGAAGCGCCCCTCGGCGGCCTCCGCGTCCTGAGCGATGACGGCGATGGCGCGCGAGCCCATGTGCTTCTCCTCGCACACAACCCGCGTGACGCCCCAGCCGGCGTACTCCTCGAACGCCTCCTCCGGGTGCTCCAGGAACCCCTCCAGGGTGGAGGTGGCGACCGGCGACATGGCCGGTGGCAGGTAGACCAGCCACCGTGGGTCGACGGCAAACCGGCTCATCACCTCCAGCGCGGCCGCGGCGTTCTCCTCGGGGATCTTCACCTTGCCGGCGTGAGCGGTCGCCAACCAGCGAGTACCGGCGACGTCGCCGATCTTGAGCACCGACGGCTCGCGGTCGACCGTGGCCGGCGCCAGCGGACGGACCGGTTCGTACCACTGCTGCTCGGCCGGCACGGACACGATCTGGCGCTCGGGGTAGCGCAGCGCGGTGAGTGCGCCGCCGAAGACCACGCCGGTGTCCAGGCAGATGGTGTTGTTGACCCATTCCGCTTCGGGGACGGGCGTGTGGCCGTAGACGACCATGGCCTGGCCGCGGTACTCCTGCGCCCAGGGGTAACGCACGGGCAGGCCGTACTCGTCGGTCTCCCCGGTGGTGTCGCCGTAGAGCGCGAAGGCGCGGACCCGCCCGGAGGAACGGCCGTGGTAAGCCTCTTTCAGCCCAGCGTGGGCGACGACCAGCTTGCCCCCATCGAGGACGTAGTGGCTGATGAGCCCATCGAGGAAGTCCAGGGTGTGGACCTGGAACTGTTCAGGCTCCTGCTCCAACTGGGCGAGGGACTCGGCCAGGCCGTGAGAGATGGTCACCTTCGATCCGCGCAGGGCGCGCAGCAACTTGGCCTCGTGGTTGCCGGACACGCAGAGTGCGTCGCCGGAGGCAACCATGCCCATCACCAGGCGCAGCACGCCGACCGTGTCCGGTCCGCGGTCGACCAGGTCACCGACGAAGACGGCCTGCCGGCCTTCCGGGTGGGAGGCTCCGACCGCGACGCCGGCCGCGTCCACGGCCACGGCCCAGCCCAGCTCGGTGAGCAGGGTCCGGAGCTCCGAGGCGCACCCGTGGACGTCGCCGACGATGTCGAAGGGACCGTGCTGGTGCCTGCGGTCGTTCCACGGACGCTCACGCACGATCCGCACCGTGTCGACCTGGTCGGTGCCGCGCAGGACGTGGACCCGCCGGAACCCCTCCTTGTTGAGCTTGCCCAAGGACCGCTGGAGGTCGCGATGCTGCCGGGCGACGACATGGCGGCCGAAGTCCCGATCTGGCCGTGTCGCGTTGCGCTCGGCCGCTAGTGACTCGGGCACGTCCAGCACGATGGCATCCACGAGGACGTCATGACTCTTGGCGAGCTTGACGAGCGAGGCACGAGCGCCCCGCTGCACGTTCGTGGCGTCGACCACGGTCAGCAGGCCGCGACGCAGCCGGGTGCCGACGATGTAGTGCAGCACGTCGAACGCATCCGGCGTGGCTGACTGGTCGTTCTCGTCGTTGGCGACTAGTCCACGGCAGAAGTCGCTGGAGAGGACCTCGGTCGGTGCGAAGTGTGTCCGGGCGAACGTCGACTTCCCACTGCCCGACACGCCGATCAGCACGACCAGGCCCATGGCCGGCACGGTGACCGGAAGTTCATTGGAGACGTCAGTCATCACGGCCCGCCTCCCGGGTGAAGATGCCCATCTGCGTCGGGGCGCCGAACGTCTCGTCGACCTGTCCGATGCCTCGATGCTCCACCGTGTAGCCGTACGCGGCGGCGACGCGCTCAGACCAGTCGGCGAACTCCGAGCGGGTCCACTCGAACCGATGGTCAGGGTGCCGCATTCCGGTCAGGCCTTCGTACAGGGCGTTGCATTCGCTGTTCGGGGTGGTCACGACGACGAGCCCGGGTCGGGCGACGCCCCACACCACGCGCTCCAGAGCCTCCAGCCGGGACGGGTCGACATGTTCCACGACCTCCATCAGGACAGCGGCGTCGAACCCGGCAAACCGGTCGTCCTCGTAGGTCAGGGCGCTCTGAAACAGCTGGACGCGGCCAGCCTGCCGCTCACTCATCTGCTCCAGCCGCACACGGGCGGCGGCGTACTGCACGGACCGCGCCGACACATCGGACCCGGCGACCCGGGTGAAAACCCCGGTCTTGACCAGCCGGTCAAGGAACTGGCCAGAACCGCAACCCAGGTCGATGACCGATTGCACCCCAGCATCGAGCAAGACCTGATGGACCGCGTCGTGGCGCTGAACGTTGAGCGGGAGGCGCTGATCGTCCGGCTGCCGCACCTCCTCGTCCTGGGCCGGCTCCACGACCTCATCAAGGTCGTCCCCGAGCTCCGCCAGGCGAGCCAGCGCCACTCGCCGAAGGGCGCCGGCCCGACCAAGGTAGCGGCGCGTGATGAGATCCCGCTCCGGGTGGTTCGGCAGCCACGCTTCGCCCGATCGCAAGAGTTTGTCCACCTCGTCCGCACCCTGCCAGTAGTGCTTGGACTCATCCAGCGCCGGCAGCAAGACGTGCAACTGGTTCAGCGTGTCTGCCAGACGCACAGTGCCAGTGATGCGAAGCCGCACGTACCTGGAGCTGCCCCACTCGGGGAATGCGTCGTCCAGCGGGATGGGCTGCGCCTCGACGGCCCAACCCAGGGGCTCGAAGAGGCGATGAGCGATGCTCGGCCCGCCACGACACGGGAGCACCGGGATGTTGACCTCCAGCGGGATGGGCGAGTCCGCCAGGTCTTGCCTGGAGGCACAGCGCCCGCTGCGGGCGGTGCTGAAGACCTGCGCCATCGCGACAGCGAGCAATGAGGACGCCGCATACGGACGGTCGTTGACGTACTGGGCGAGGCTGAAGTCAGGAGAGCCCTTTCCTCGGGACCGGGCCAACCGCACCGGGTCGACATCAAGCATGAGGGCGACGGCACACCTCTCCTGAGTCGCCTCCGGGTAGAAGACCGTCGCGGTCCCGAACGACTGCTCGAAGCGCTGCACGCGGTCGGGGTGCTTATGCAAGAGGAAGCCCAGGTCGGTCGCCGGCTGGTGCGTTGTCGCGACGGTCAACAGCATCCGCTCAGTCTGCCCGAGCACCGGCATCACAGGTCAGCAGGCACGCGGACAGCAGTCGCGAGCAGCACGACCAGCTCGAGACTGGTGCAGTCCCGCGCCGTCCGCCAGCTGCCACCTAGGGTGGTGGACGTGTCTGACGTTCTACCGTTCTTGGCTCTCATTCCTGCGGTCCTGGGGTTTCTGTGGGCGAGCATCGTCGTACACGAAGGTGGTCACTACCTGCTGGGTCTGTGGGCGGGCGTCCCCGCTCGCGACCTGAAGATTCGCCTTGGCCGTCCATCGTTCGTCGCCCTGCGCCGAGGAGAGCGATGGCTCTCCCCGGATGACCCGGAGTACGCGCCGACGTTTCTGAGGCACAACCCATCGCCGATTGCGGCGTGGTCGTTTGTCGCAGGAGGGTTCCTGCTCGAGACCGGGCTGGTGCTGCTTCTCGTCGTCATCTTGCAAGGTTTCGGCGCCGTCGCCCTACTCATGCTGGGGGTGAGTTCTGCGCTCTTCTGTTTCTACCTCCTCGCCGATGCCATCGCTTCGAAACGCAGCGGGGTTGCCTACGGCGACTGCGGTGCGATGTGGCGCATATCTGCACCAGCAACACTCATCGGACTCACAGCGCTGATCTCCCTGAGAGTGGCAGCCCTCCTCCACCTCCTGTAGAGGGGTAACGCTCCCAGCGGTACTGGCGAGGTTCGAGGCGCCACCTGACTCGAGAGGGGTTAGTGTCCTCACATCGCAGTGACGCAACGTCAGAAAAGGGGTGCGATGGCAACGACGCCGAAGGACACCACCGAGCGCAGCGCTCCCCTGGTGGCCCGCCACCTCCGTATCCCGTTCATCCTGCTCATCCTCTGCTTCGCCGCATGGGGTATGGCCGCCAACCTCACCGACATCCTCGTTGGGGTCTTCCGCGGCATCTTCGACATGTCGAACTTCCAGGCTTCGCTGGTCCAGTTCGCTTACTACGGTGCCTATTTCCTGCTGGCGATCCCGGCCGCGTTCATCAACGCCCGCTACGGCTTCAAGGCCGGCGTCCTGGTGGGGCTAGGACTCGCGGCCGTGGGTGGTTTCCTCTTCATCCCCGCCAGCAGCCTGCTCGTCTATGAGATGTTCCTGCTGGCCCTCTTCGTGCTCGCGGCAGGTCTGTCCATCCTGGAGACCTCCGCCAACCCCTTCGTCATCGGAATGGGCGAGGAGGCCAGCGCCACCCAGCGGCTCAACCTTGCGCAGTCCTTCAACCCGGTCGGTGCCAACGTCGGTGTGCTGATGGGCGCCATCCTCATCCTGCCGAACCTGACGCCGGAGGAGAGCAAGACCATCATGGGAGAGGACGAGCTCCTCGCCGCCACGGAGTCCGACCTGGGCCTGGTGCTGCAGCCCTACCTGGGGATCGCCGGGATCCTGGTGCTCATCTGGCTGCTCATCGCCTTCCGCAAGATGGAGCTGCCCAGCGCGCCGGCGCCGGTCGACCTGACCTCTGGCCGCGGTGGCACGCTGGGCCGGCTGTGGGCCAACCGGCACTACCGCTACGGCGTGGTGGCGCAGTTCTTCAACGTCGCGGCCCAGACGTGCACCTGGACCTTCACCATCCTGTATGCCCAGGACGTCGCCGGAACCTCCCCCGGCGAGGCCGGCTGGTGGCTGCAGGCGAGCCTGATCCTCTTCCTCATCTCGCGCTTCGTGATGACCTACCTGCTGGGAATCTTCCGGCCGGCCCTGCTGCTGCTGATCATGGCGGTCTTCGGCGTGATTTGTTGCCTGACCTCCATCTTCGTCCTCAACGTCGTCGGGTTGATCGCGGTGGTGGCCATCTCGGCCTCGCTGTCACTGATGTTCCCGACCATCTACGGCCTCTCGCTGCAGGGGCTGGGCCCGGACGCCAAGTTCGGCTCGGCCGGCCTGGTGATGGCCATCCTCGGCGGTGCGCTGGTGCCGATGGTGCACGCGAGCGTGATGGACGCCGCTGGATCGGCGATGGGCTACATCGTGCCGGCCATCTGCCTGGCGGCAGTCGCGGCATACGCCCTGTTCGCATTGCAGAACACCCGTCCTGCGGCTGGCGCCGCGAGGTCCGAGGCCTGAAGGGTGGCGATCGGTATGCACACACGCACGTGGATCACGGTGGGCGCGGTGCTCTGCGGCCTCAGCCTGGCGGGTTGCGCCGGTGAGGAGCTGGAGCCCGTGTCGGTGGGGCTGATCACCAAGCAGGAGGAGAACCCCTACTGGGTCTCACTGAAGGACGTCGCCCAGGAGACGGCCGACGACCTCGACGTCGAGCTCAGCACGGCGACGGGTGTCAGCGACACCGACGTAGCATCGCAGGAGGCCGCGCTCGCAGACATGGTCGCCGAAGGGGTGGACGGCATCCTGATCGCACCAGCGGATCCGGTCGCCCTGCTGCCGGCGATCCAGCAGGCACGGGACGCCGGGGTACTGGTGATCGCGCTAGACACCCCGGTCGATCCACCGGAGGCGGTGGACGCCTTCTTCGCCACCGACAACGAGGCGGCGGGCCGTTCGGTCGGGGAGTATGCCGCCGCGAAGGTCGACGACCTCGGGCTGGATCCGCAGGTGGCCATGCTCAACCTGTCCGGTGACATCAGCTCGGGGGAGCTGCGGCGCATGGGGTTCCTCGAGGGATTCGGGCTGGACGAGGACGATCCGGCGATCGTGGCGTCGGTCGACACCCAGGGTGACCGGGACAACGCCGCGGTCAGGATGACCCAGGTGCTCGCCGAGCATCCGGACATCAACGTGATCTACACGGTGAACGAGCCGGCCGCGCTCGGAGCCCTGGCAGCGCTCGACGCTGCCGAGGTCGACCTGGACGAGGTGGTCGTGGTCTCGGTGGACGGTGGGTGCCGTGCGATGCGCGAGGCCGTGCGGCCCGGAGACATCGACGCGACGGCGACACAGTATCCGCAGAACATGGCACGGGAAGGTGTTCGGGCGATCGCTGCGGCGGTGCGTGACGGTGAGACAGTCAGCGGATTCCTGGACACGGGGAGCGAGCTGGTCAGCGACGACCCGATGGACGGGGTGGAGTCGCGGCGGGTGGAGTTCGGGATTCGGACCTGCTGGGGCAGCTGATCCGGGACCGGCCGGCGAGGAGGATGCTCAACGCCGGTCAGTGGGGGCGTTCAGCGCTCGGTGAGCCGGGAGGGCCAGGCGACGATGGTGACACCGCGGGTGGCCGGGAAGGCCATGGTGTCGCGGGGGGAGCCGGTCAGGAGGCGGTACATGAATTTGGCCATGTATCCAGGGTCGTCGAGTTCAACCAATACGTCCAATGCCTCCTAAGCAGGCGATTTATGCGTTAGCGTCATAGGAATGGAGACGGAGACTCTGCGCTGGTTTCAGCTCGTCGCCGACGGCGTGACGGTGACCGAGGTGAGCCAGATCGAGGGGATCTCGCAGCCTGCGGTGTCCCGGGCCCTCAGCCGGCTCGAGCTCGAGGTGGGCACCCCACTGCTGCGGCGTGAGGGGCGGGTGCTGCGGCTGACCCACGCCGGGGCCGCGTTCAAGCAGCACGTAGACGCCGTGCTGCATCACCTCGATGACGGGATTGCGGCGGTGCAACAGATCCTGGACCCTGAGCGGGGCACCGTCACGATCGCCTTCCAACCCTCCTTCGGCAGCTGGCTCGTCCCGGACCTGGTGAGCAGTTTCCATGCCGAGCATCCGCACGTTCGCCTCGACCTGCGCACCACGGCCGACGAGACGGTGCCTGACGTCGGTCCGCGCAGCGACGTGGACTTCGAGCTCTCCACGTTGCGCCCACCTCAGGGCCCGGATCATCCTCGGTGGAGGGTCCTGGCCGTGGAACCCCTGCGCCTGCTGGTCGGACCCGGTCATCACCTCATCGGCACCGACACGGTCGCGCTGACCCAGGTCGCCGATGAGCCGTTCGTCATGATCAAGGCGACCTCGTTGCTGCGCCGACAGAGTGAACAGTTGTGCGCCGAAGCGCAGTTCGAGCCGAATGTCGCCTTCGTCGCCGATGACCTCCCCACCCTGCGGGGGTATGTCGCTGCGGGCCTCGGAGTGGCCATCGCACCGGCCTTGTGGGGCGGTTCGATGGCCGCGCCAGTGGTAGGCCCGCACGTCCTGGCACTGACCGACCGGGGCGCGACCCGGGAGGTGGGGTTCAGCTGGGCCCCACGGCGGCGCATGCTGCCGGCGGCCGAGCTGTTCCGTGAGCACGTGCTGGCCCGTGCGCGCGCCGGGCGGCTGCCGCGCCCGGTCTGAGGTGGGCACGCCTCGGACGGGCAGACCTTGCCCTGCGCAACCCGGGGCGAGACCGACGCCCGACCAGACCTGCCTCTTTGGCCAGGCGGCCAAACTTGTGTGATGCTGGAGGACAGGCCCGACGCCGTCGGGCCTGTGCCCTGTCGTCGCGGCAGCCTGGCAGAGTCCCGTGCGCCGCCTGAGAAGTGAGGTCCGCCGTGTCCGCCCCCCGCCGTTGGTCCGCCCTGGCCGTCCTGATCCTGCCGGTGCTGCTCATCAGCATCGACATGAGCGTCCTGGGCATCGCGGTCCCCGCACTGAGTGCCGACCTGGAGCCGAGCTCCAGCCAGCTGCTGTGGATCATCGACCTCTACAGTTTCCTGCTGGCCGGACTGCTCGTGCTGATGGGGAGCCTCGGTGACCGCTTCGGTCGCCGGCTGCTGCTGCTCATCGGTGCCCCCGCCTTCGGCCTGGCCTCGGGGCTAGCCGCCTTCTCCACCAGCCCAGAGATGCTCATCATGGCCCGCGCGCTGCTGGGCCTGGGCGGCGCTACCCTCATGCCCTCGACCCTGGGCCTGCTGCGCACGATCTTCCTGGACCGGCGCGAGCGGCGGGCTGCCATCGCCGTCTGGGCTGCGGCCTTCTCGGGCGGGGCCGCGCTCGGCCCGGTTCTGGGCGGGCTGCTGCTCGAGCACTTCTGGTGGGGGTCGGTCTTCCTCATCAACGCGCCGATCATGCTTCTCTTCTTCGTCGCGGCCCTGCTGGTGCTGCCGGAGGCCAAGGACCCGAGCCCCGGCCCGTTCGACATCCTCTCGGCGTTGCTGTCGATCGTCGGCCTGCTGGCGGTGGTCTACGCCTTCAAGACCTTGGCCAAGGATCCGACGCTGGGCGCGCAGGCCGTGCTCCCGACGATCGCCTTGACGGTGGGTCTGTCGGTGCTCGCGCTCTTCGTGCGGCGCCAGCGCCGGCTCGAGCACCCGATGATCGATGTCTCGCTCTTCGCCCGGCCGGGCTTCTCGGCGGCGGTGCTCATCAACGTCATCGCGGTCTTCACGCTGCTGGGTGTCATGTTCTTCTTCCCGCAGTACCTCATGCTCGTCCAGGGCATGGGCTCGGCGCAGGCCGGCCTGTGGCTGCTGCCGCTGGCCCTCGCCACCATCGTGGGCTCGCTCACCTCGCCCCTTCTCGCCAAGGTGATCTCGGTGCGGGGCGTGATCCTCACCGGTCTGGTCCTGCTCACGGCTGGCTTCCTCACCGCGACGCGGCTGGACGAGGCGCAGACGCTGACGCCCTTCGTGGTGACCTCGGTCCTCATCGGGCTCGGGCTCGGCCTCGCCGAGACGCTGACCAACGACGTCATCCTCACCACCGCGCCACCCTCGCGCGCCGGCGCCGCCTCGGCAATCTCCGAGACCGGTTACGAGTTCGGGGGTGCGATGGGCACCGCTGTGCTGGGCACGATCGGGATGGCCTTCTACGCCCGCGGCCTGGGGGCCGCGGACGGCCTCACCCCCGCACAGCTGGACGCGGCCCGACAGACACTCGGCGCGGCGCACGAGCTCGCCGGTCGTCTACCGCAGGAGACGGGTATGCCGCTGCGCCAACTGGCCTCCGACGCGTTCCTCACCGGGATGGACGCCGTGGCGTGGACCTCCAGCGTGGTGATCCTAGCCGCCCTGGCTATCGCCTGGCGCGGGCTGCGGGCCCCGGCCGTGGACGGGGCACTCGAGGGCGGCACCGTAACCTCGTCGGGGCGCGCCGACGAGGAGGACAAGGCGTCCGACGATCGTGAGGAGTGCCGACGGTGACGCCCCCACGCCAGCGCCGCCCGCAAGTGCCGATGGCTCAGCGTCGGGCCGAGCTGACGCAGGTGGCCCTGAGGGTGATGGCCCGCGACGGCGCCTGGGCGCTGACCACCCGAGCCGTGGCCGACGAGGCGGGCGTCCCGCACGGGTCGGTCCACTACGCCTTCTCCTCCAAGGAGGCGTTGCTCCAAGCGGTCATCGCCGCCGACACCGACTCCGCGGTGCGCATCTTCTCCTCCGTCGGGGCCGCCGGCGGGCCCCCGGAGGAGGTGCTCGCGCGGGCCTTCTCGGCCTACGTCGACCACCTCATCGCCGACCCGGACATCGAGCTGGCGCTCCAGGAGCTGACCCTGATGGCCGTCCGCGACCCCGCGCTCGCCGAACTCTTCCGTGCCTCCGAGCAAGGCTACGCCGACAGCCTCACCCAACTACTCAGCGATGTCGCCGCCCAGGCCCGCGGCCGGTGGGCGGTTCCGGTGCCGGTGCTGGTCGACCAGCTCCTCGGCCTGCTCTTCGGCACGACGGTCGCCTGGCTCGGCCACCGCGACGACGCCCGCCTACGTGCTGCCTTCAGCGACGCCGCCCACGCCACCGCCTCCCGCCTGGAACGGGACAGCCGCTCCTGACGGTGGACCACACCGGTGGCGGGCTGGACGCCCAAGGCACCGGCGGAGCTCAGGCGAAGGCGGGGGTGAGCGCCCCGTGGACCACGCGCGGAACGTCGGAGATCACCCCGTCGACACCGGCCCGTTGCAGCCGCCGCACATCCCGAGCGGAGTTCACCGTCCAGGGCACCACGGTCAGGCCCGCATCGTGTGCCGCCTCGACAACCGGCGCACCGAGGACCGTGCCGACCGAAGGGTGGATCTCGTGGTGCCCGTCCGCACGGGCCCGGTGAAGCACCGAGGACGCTGTCTGCCAGGGGTGCCCGAGCAGGGCCGTGCGCACGCCCGACCGCCGACCCAGCATCTGCCGGACCTGCCCCAGGAGCGGTGCCGCGAACGAGGACACTGTCACCTCCGGGCGGGGGCCCGATCCTGGACCATCGAGGAGGCGCGCCAGGGCTGCTGCCGTCCGGGGCCCAGCCCCGGAGCGTCGCGGAGGCCCTTTCACCTCGAGGACGAGCCCTCGTCCCTGAGCAAGGCTGAGGACGTCTTCGAGGCGGCACAGTTGCAGCCGGTGCGCGCGGCCGCGAGGCTGAGGTCTGTCCACGAGGACGAGACCACAGGCAGGGGTATCCCGGTCAGACGCCGTAGATCGGCATCGTGGCTGAGCACCAGGACTCCGTCCGCCGTCAACCGCAGATCGACCTCCACCCCATCGGCGTCGGCGGCGAAGGCGGCCTCGACCGCAGCGAGGGTGTTCTCCGGACGGTCCGGGCCGACCAGCCCGCGATGCGCGATGACAAGCACGACTACGAGCCTGCCGCCACCCGATGACAGGCGCTCCCCCTCACGGTGTCTAGAGGGCGGCGAACTGTTGACTTCTCTGCGGCGGGTCCCCCGGCTGTTGTCTGGCTCCCCCGGCATACCCCGGGGTCACCACAGTCGATCCGCCTGGCTTAGAGGGTTGGACGTGCAGGTGTCGACGGTGGTCCCGGGTCTAGCGCGGCTCCTGCTGCTGGGTGATCTGCCTGAGGTAGGCGACGAAGTGGTGCCACCGGCCCCGCGCCTCCGACAGGTCGGTGGCGGGGATCTGGGCGTCTAGGTCATCCTTCAGGCGCCGCTGGCGGACCTCCTCGCGCAGCTGCGCCAAGGACTCCTCGGCCTCGGTGAGCAGCTCCTCAATCTGCGCCGGTGAGAGGTCCTCGTCAAGGGGCGGGAGGCCGATGGACCGGTCGTCGGGGTCAGGGTGGGTCATGAGATACCTCCGGTGACGGACAGCAGGATGACAGCCGCGGGCACGGCGACGAAGACACCGAGCACCCAGACGACCACGATCCACGGTCGGACCACGGCCTGGTTGGCCAGCAACGTGGCGCCCTGCATCGGGATCTGACGCAGGAAGGGCAGGACGAAGATGACGAGCGTGGCGACGAGGTTGAAACCCAGATGCACAAAGGCGATCTGGGTCGCCTCGACCTGGTTCTGGGACGCCGCGAGCGAGGCCAGGATGGCGGTAAAGGTAGTGCCGATGTTGGCACCCACGGTGTAGGGGTAGATCTGCTTCAGCGACACGGTCCCGGATCCCGCCAGCGGGATCATCAGACTGGTCGTCACCGAGGAGGACTGGGCGAGCACCGTCACGCCGGCACCCGCGGCGACGCCGCTCACCGGGCCCCGGCCCATCGTGGCGTGCAGGATCCTCTTGGCCCGGCCCACCATCAACTGGCCCAGCAGCACCCCGAGCACCCGGACCGAGACGAGGATGCCGACCACGCCGGCCGCCGCCAGCACGATGCCCTCGACCAGGTCGCTGCTCGTGACGGCAGCCACGAAGCCCGTGAAGGCGTCCAGCACCGGAGAGGTGATGAAGTCGAGGACGTCGACCTGGCTGGGGTCCGCCCCGTCAGCGCCCCGCAGCGAGCCGGCCAACGCCCCTGCCGTGCGCGCCAGGAAGCCGGTCAGCAGTTCCAGCGGCAGGATCACCACGATGGCGAGCAGGTTGAAGACGTCGTGCACGGTGGCGGCGGCGAAGGATCGGCGGAAGGCGTCCTTCTTCCCGGCGTTGGCCAAACTGGCCAGAGTGTTGGTGATAGTCGTGCCGACGTTGGCCCCCATGATCATCGGCACGGCGATCTCCACCGGCAGCCCACCGGCCACCAGACCCACGGTGATGGCCGTCGTGGTCGAAGAAGACTGCATCAGCACCGTGCCCAGGATGCCGACGGCCAACCCTACGAACGGGTTCGTCGCGAACTCGAACATGCCCTCGGCCCGGTCCCCGGCGATCAGACCGAACCCGTCCCCGATGACGTCGACCGCGCACACCAGCAGGTAGAGCATGACGAGCGCACCGACCCACCGGGCGGCCTTGCCGCGGGCGTCGAGCTCCGGCTCTGCGGATTGCTCCGCCGGAGCAGTCTCCGGCTCCGTCGCGCTGGCGTCCACGCGGGAGGCTGCGCTGGCTGGCTTGTCGTTCATCGTTCCCCCAGGGGTGGATGCAGTGGGCGACAACCACGCTAGGCCCCGCCGGCGGGTCGTCCCACCGTTCGGGCGCCTGTAGCGTCATCGTTCCGACAACTGTCACCTGCTGGTCACCGTGGCGTGGTTTTGCCTGAGCACAGCACGCCTGGGAACTGCCCTCGCGAGCTCAGGCCTCCGGCGAAGTGGTGGGTGGGTTTGTCACCGGTCCAGCATCCGGGCGAGACGCGGGCCGACGTCGACGGTGTGCACCTCGGCACCGGCCTCGACGCCCTCTGCCGCGAACGCTGCGAGCACCGCCAGGATCACCGCATGGGTCGCCTCCTTGGTCTCAAGCTGGCGCGCCCCCGACCAGAAGCGCAGCTCCAGCTGCGCCGTGGTGGTCCCGACCGAGGTGAGGAAGGCCTCCGGCGAGGGGTCATCAAGTACCTCAGGAACAGCCGTCATGGCCCGCACCGCAACCCCGGCTGCATGCTCCAGGTCACCGGTGTCGGCGAGGTCGACCACCACGGAGCTTCGCACCTGTTCAAAGCCGGTCCGCACGGTGACCACCTCGGAGTGCAAGGTGGCATTCGGCACCAGCACAAGCCGGCCGTCAAAGGCGCGGATGGAGGTGCTGGTCAGACCCATCTGGACGATCGTGCCGCGGTGGTCGAGAACGGAGATCTGGTCACCGACCCGGAAACGGTCCCGGGTGAGGATGACGATGCCGGCAAACATATTGCCGAGCACGGTCTGAAAGGCGATACCGGCGGCGATGGAGATGATGCCGATGCCGCCCAGCAGATTGACGGGCTGAATACTGGGGAAGGTGATCGCCAGGGAGGCGGCGACAGCAAGCAATCCGACCAGCCATGACGCCAACCGTCCGAGAACGTCCGCTGAGCTCGCACCGCGTCCACGCCACAACATGGCGCGGGAGACCAGCAACCGGACGAGCTGACCAAGGAGGAGGCCAATCAGGAGAACGGCCAACCCTAAACTCACTCCGGCTGCGGTCACAGGAGGAAGGTCGAGACCGCCAAGCGCGTCGCTCACAACTCCCGCCTGTCCCCACCCTCGACCTCAGGCAGGCCCTGTCCGTCATGGTGGACGGGGGTCTTTTCCTGCGAGCGGGACACCTTCGTCAGCCTAACGTCCAGACCGCAGACCCCGGTGCGCCAACTGACTCAGCAGCTGACTCCCGTCCATCCGCCACCGGGTCCACTGACCATGCAACTTCGCCTCGGCATACCCGCCCTCGGAGCGAAGACGACCGTGCCGCTCTTCTCCTGTCGTGTCAGCCGCACCAGGCACACTGCGGCTATGGCTGCGCACCCCAAGACCCAGAGCACCCGCATCGTCCTCGCCTCCCGTCCTGAGAGGGTGCCGACCTCCGAGAACTTCCGGACGGAGATGGTCGATCTCCCGGAGGTGGCTGAGGGGCACGTGCTGCTGCGGACCGTCTATCTGTCCCTCGATCCCTACATGCGGGGTCGGATGAGCACCGCTCCGTCCTACGCCGCGCACGTAGAGCTAGGCGACGTGATGGTCGGCGGGACAGTCGGGCAGGTCCTCGAGTCGCGGCACCCCGACGTCACGGAGGGCGATTACGTCCTCGCCGGAGCCGGGTGGCAGTCGCATGCCGTCGTCCACGGCTCCCAGGTGCGCCGGCTGGGCCCATCCGCAGCTCCCCTGTCGACGGCGCTGGGCGTGCTCGGCATGCCGGGCTTCACGGCATACTCCGGCCTGCTGAAGATCGGTCGGCCACAACCCGGGGAGACCGTCGTGGTGGCCGCGGCCACCGGGCCCGTGGGGTCGGCCGTCGGCCAGATCGCGCGGCTCAAGGGCGCGCGGGCAGTCGGCATCGCCGGCGGGCCGGAGAAGTGCCGCGCACTGCTGGAGGACTTCGGCTTCGACGCAGCCGTCGACCACCGCGACCCGGACTTTGCGCGCCAGCTGGCCGGCGCCGTCCCTGACGGGATCGACGTCTACTTCGAAAACGTGGCTGGCCACGTGGCCGACGCCGTGCTGCCGCTGCTCAACCTCTACGCCCGCATCCCGGTCTGCGGTCTGGTGGCGCAGTACAACGGCTCGGACCTGGACGGCCGGGACCGGCTGCCCGGCTTCCTCTCCCAGATTCTCACCAAGAGCCTCACCATCCGTGGGTTCATCCAGTCCGAGTTCGCGCCGGAGATGTATGAGGACTTCCTCACCGAGGCCACGGGTTGGGTCCAGGACGGCACGCTGCGCTATCGCGAGGACATCGTCGACGGGCTGGAGAACGCCCCGGAGGCCTTCGCCGGCATGCTTCAGGGTAAGAACTTCGGCAAGCTCATCATCCGGGTGGCCCCGGAGCGCTGAGCACCGTGGCTCACCAGGTCGCACCACGAGGCGCCCCGTGGACCGGGGGCTTAGCGTGAAACCCGACGGAAGGAGACTCCCGATGCGCCTGCCCCAGCCTCGCGGCCCGATTTCGACCTCGGTGGTCGAGCACCTGCGCCGCCCGTCCTCGGCGTCAGACGCGCAGCTGCGGGCGGTCAGCCAGGACCCGTCCCCGGGGATCACGGCCGACGAGGACCGCCTGCTCGCGCTCTGGGTGCTGCAGGAGCTGAGCTACCACGCCTTCGCCGGGGTCGACCCCGACCAGGAGTGGGACCTGGCGGTGGTCCAGGCGCGCACCCAGCTGGAGGCCGAGCTGGCCACGGAGCTGCTCGACGTCGTCCTGCCGGTCGTGGAGGAGCTGCTGCCCGAGGCCCGCCGCGACCTCACCGGGACGCTGTTCTCCCTGCCCGGCCGGGTGGCTGCCTCCGCCCCATCGATATCGGCCTGGGCCCGCTCCTCGATGACGGCCGAGCAGTGGCGGGAGATGCTCGTGCTCCGGTCCGCCTCGCAACTCAAGGAGGCCGATCCGCATACCTTTGCGGTGCCCCGGATCCCCGGCCGCGCCAAGGTCGCCCTGATGGAGATCCAGTTCGACGAGTACGGCAGCGGCGACCCCTCGGCGCTGCACTCCGAGCTGTTCGGCCAGGCCATGGCGGCCGTGGGCCTGGACCGCTCCTACGGCGGGTATGCCGACGCCTGGCCCGCTCCCGTGTTGCTGTCGAACGTCACCCTGGGCTGGTTCGCCGGACGCAGACGCTGGGCACCGGCCGTCGTCGGCCACCTGACCATGGTGGAGATGACCAGTTCGTTGCCCTCCAAGTTCTACGTCGCCGGTGCCCGCAGGTTAGGGCTGCCCGAGGCTGCCTGGCGCTACTTCGACGAGCACGTGGAGGCTGACGCCGCCCACGAGCAGGTCGCCGTGCGGGACGTCTGCGGACCCCTCGTTGCCGAGGACCCCGAGGCCCTGGCCACTCTTTTGGTGGGCGCGGTGGCCGGCCTGCACGTGGAGAGTCTGGTCGCCGAGCTGGTGATGGGCACCTGGGAGCAGGGCCGCTCCTGCCTGCGCACGCCACTACGACCGTGGGCAGCCGCATGAACGACGACCGTCTTCCGTCCGTCGCCACCCCGTTGCCGACCGAGCTGGTCCGCCTCACCGAGTGCGAGGGCGGCCCGGTGCTGGTGCGCGGCGCCCGGGTGGTGGTCGACGTCCAAGGCGTCACCCACCCCGTGACGCGCCCCGTCGTCGCCCTGTGCCGGTGCGGGTCCAGCCAACGGCTCCCCTGGTGCGACGGCGTGCACAAACGGCTCGGGAAGGCACCGCACAGCTGAGAACGACCTGTAGCTGCTGCCCCGCTCAGGCATCTCACCTACAGCTGGGTCAGGGGTCAGAGCTGGCCACCTCGGCGCCGCCATCTAACGACGGCGCCCCCCGCCGGTCTTCGGCGGGGGGCGCATTCTTGTCGGGCTACGGCTCCAGGATGCGAGTGGCGTAGACCACGGTGTTGTCTCGATAGTGTCCGGTGCTGTGGTCCCACTCACCGGCGCACGTGATCAACCGCAGCTCTGAGCCTGTCGTGTCTCCATACACGGCTGCCGTCGGAAACGCGTCTTTCGGGTGTTGCTCCACGCGATAGACCTCAAAGCGAGCCTGGGACCCGTCCTCCCGTCCGACGGTGACCCGGTCCCCTGGACGAAGCTCGGCCAACCGGAAGAAGACTGACGGTTTACCCCCGACCCCGTTCACGTGACCGAGCAGGATTGCCGGCCCGACCTCGCCCGGGCGTGGAGACCCGGTAAACCACCCGGCATCGTCGTACCGCGGTCCGGGTGGTGGGACCTCAAGGCTGCCGTCGGCGTTCAGTCCGAGTGGCCGCAGGACCGAGTCCACCTCGATGCCGTCAACGGTCAGGTTGGTTGGGCGGCTGATCTCGCCATCAGTCACCTCGTGTGTCGGCAAGGACGGAGGACCACTGGTGGCTCGGTCGGATGGGTGAGATTGGTCGGGTGCCCCGGGCTGGCCCGGGGCGTCGGGGTTCAGACGTGGCGCCGGTGCGGGCGCGTCCGGGATGGTGAGGGGGGACACCTCACCGGGTGAGGCCGCCAGCGCCCGAGTGGACGAGACTGCGGGTGCCTCAGTCACGTAGTAAGCCACCATGAACAACATCGCGCCAACCACCAGGAGCACGCAGGACACAGCCGCCATGGGGCGACTGTGTCCTGCGGGCCGGTGCCGTCCAGCCATGTCAGCCGGACTGTGCGGCGGCGGCAGACCGGGGCCAGACCAGTCCGCCCAGACCAACTGCCATAGCTAGGCCACCGAGCATCAGCAACAGCGCGCGCGCCCCGCTACCTGCAGGCTCGCCACCGGTCTGGACACCGCCCACTGGCCATGTCTTGACCTGCCCATCGACGGGCTGCGTGGGCTGCGGCTGAGTCGGCTGCGTGGGCTGCGGCTGCGTGGGCTCGGGCTGTGTGGGCTCGGGCTGTGTCGGCTCGGGCTGTGTCGGCTCCGGCTGCGTGGGCTCGGGCTGTGTCGGCTCCGGCTGCGTGGGCTCGGGCTGCGTGGGCTCGGGCTGCGTCGGCTCCGGCTGCGTCGGCTCCGGCTGCGTCGGCTCCGGCTGCGTGGGCTCGGGCTGCGTGGGCTCGGGCTGTGTCGGCTCCGGCTGTGTCGGCTCCGGCTGTGTCGGCTCGGGCTGTGTCGGCTCGGGCTGTGTCGGCTCCGGCTGTGTCGGCTCCGGCTGCGTGGGCTCGGGCTGCGTCGGCTCCGGCTGTGTCGGCTCGGGCTGTGTCGGCTCCGGCTGTGTGGGCTCGGGCTGCGTGGGCTCGGGCTGCGTCGGCTCGGGCTGAGTCGGCTCCGGGGGCTCGGGCTGCGTCGGCTCCGGCTCTGTCGGCTCGGGCTCTGTCGGCTCGGGCTCTGTCGGCTCGGGCTCTGTCGGCTCCGGGGGCTCCGGCTGCGTGGGCTCCGGCTCCGTGGGCTCCGGCCCCGTCGGTGCGCAGGCGGGGACGGTGATCGTGTTGGAGTCGAGGGTGACTGCACCGCCGCTGGCTAGGAGCCGACCCTGGACGGTGGCGCCGGTGTTGGCGGTGATCGAGGTGTGTGCCATCACGGTCCCGGCGAAGGCTGTGGTCGTCCCGATGGTCGCCGAGCTGCCCACCTGCCAGTAAACGTCACAGGCATTGGCTCCGTTCATGAACACGATCGAACTGCTCGACCCGGTGATGAGCGTGCTGGCTGACTGGAAGATGAAGACCGGGTCGGTCTCGTTCGCCCCGTCAAGGGTCAGCTGGCCGTTGAGTGCAAGCGTGTCCCCGGTATAAACACCAGGTGTCAGTGTCTGACCTGCCAGGTCCGCCGAGATTGTGACGTCGGTCGCCCGACCGGCGGCGTCGTTGTAGGCGGTTGTCAGGTCCGCCTTGGCCACACCGGCCTCGGCGTCAGCCGCGTGCACTTCGCCGTTCACCAGGCCGGGGGGAAAGCCGGTAATGGCAGTGCCTGGTGCTACGCCCAAGTAGCCATTGATGACGGAGGGGCCGGTGTTGGTCACGGTGGAGCCGCCAAGAACGGCGTAGTTGGACGCGGTCCCGAGCCCTACGCGGTCCAGGGCGGCTACCGGGCCGACGCCGGCCCCCACGACGAGGGCGAGGGCCACGCCCGATCCCAGGAGCAGCGCGAAGGGACCGCGAGATAGAGATGGTTTTTTTTCGATGATGTACGACGGCATGAAATGCCCCAGAACTGTGTGCAAAGCAGGGGTGTAACAGAAACTAAAGTTCACCACGAAAGGCGTCGAATGTCAAAGCGAATCCTGCGGATCAGTGCGAATTTTAGAATAGATGCTGGTCAGAGCATTTTTGCGAAATACGGCCCCCTTGCCGATCGCGAGTAAGCGCTGCTCTCGCCGCCCGAGCGTGCTCCTTGACAGGGGGCCCTCTCAAACACCCTTGCCACCTCCGGCGACGGCCGTCGGGCTGACGGCTGCCCGGGCAGATAGTCGAGACCGAGGTGTCCACCGTGCTGCCCTCAGGTCCCTGGCGGCGGCATACCTTCTCGTCTGAGAGACTGATCTGGCGTACGACGAGGAGGTTTCGCGTGAGGAGAGGGGGCACGGTGACCAGTTCCGCCATGCGCGAGAGCGACAGCGAGATTCGCCGCTACCGCCTGCTCGAGGGCCCCGGCGGCACGGAGCTGCAGTCACTGAGCGACCTCGCCGCCCGGGTGTTCGACGTGCCCCTCGCCGCCATCAACGTCCTCACCAGCACTCAGCAGCACCAGATCGCCACGACCGGCTTCCCTCCGTCAGTGCAGCCGCGCGAGGAGTCAATGTGCGCCACCCTTGCCTTCGAGCGTGGAGCGGTCGTCATCCCCGACGCGAGCCGTGACCCGCTCTTTGCCGACATGGGCGTCGTGAAGGGCAGGCCGGGCGTGCGGTTCTACGCGTCGGCGCCGCTGCGGACGCCGGCTGGCGTGCCCCTGGGGCGGCTGTGCGTCTTCGACGTAAAACCTGGGCAGGCCACCGAAGGGCAGCGCGAGATGCTCACCTTCATGGCCGAGCGGGTCACCGACGTGCTTGAGCTGCGGCTGCGCAGCACTCAGCTGGAAGATTTCCTGCGCGAACTGACCCAGGTGCGCGACGAGCTGGCCCGCTCCAACGAGGCGCTGTGGCATTTCGCCAGCCAGATCAGCCACGACCTGCGCAACCCGCTCATGGGTGTGCGCGCCAACGCCGAGCTGCTGGCGGGGGAGCCCGCCATCCTCGCCGACCCCGAGCTGTCGGACATCGTCGAGCACATCACCGACTCCGCGCGCGGGATGACCCGGATGATCCAGGAAGTGCTCGCCCACGCCAAGCAGGGCGGCGGGCGACCGCGGCACGACTGGGTGGACCTGGCCGAGGTCACCGACCGAGTGCTGCTCGACCTCAGCCCGCTCATCCGGGAGACCCAGGCACAGGTGCGGGTCGACGACCTTCCCCGCGTCCCCGGTGACGGCGAGCTGCTCTACTCCGTCCTCTCCAACGTGCTCACCAACAGTCTGAAGTTCACCCGCGACGACGTCACCCCCGAGGTGCAGGTCATGGCCAGCCGGCAGGGCTCCTGCTGGCGCATCTGCGTGATGGACAACGGCATCGGCGTGCCGGCCGGCCAGGAGAAGTCGATCTTCTTGCCCTACGTCCGCGCGCGCCGCGGCGACGGCGAGCCGGCCCGCCCCGGCTACGGGATCGGTCTGGCCACCGTCCACCGGATCATCACCGCGCATGAGGGGCGGGTGGGTATGGAGCCGCGCCAGGAGGGCGGCACCACGGTGTGGTTCGAGCTCCCGGCCCACATGCCCGACCTGCGCCAGGAGGACGCTGCGGCGTCGCGCACCACCGGGTTACCCCGCAGTGTTACTACTGGGTAGAACTGCTGAGTAACTGAGGAACTTGAGTAGCTCTCCTGTTGAAGAACCGTGTAGCTCCCGAGCGTAGTGTTTGAAATATCAACGGTTCCGCCGCTGAGGAACACCCATCAACAGGAGTCACCATGACCAGCACCACCTCCCGCTCGAAGAAGGTCCTTGCCCCCCTCGCCGTCCTGCTCGCCGCCGGCGCGCTGGCCGTGGGCTCGGGTGCGACCTTCACCTCCGCCTCGAGCAACACCATCGGCTCGGTGACCTCCGGCACGCTGACGCACAGCAACAGCAAGGACAACCAGGTCATCCTCTCGGCGCAGGCGCTGCAGCCGGGCAAGAGCCAGACTGGGGACGTGACCCTGACCAACACCGGGACCCTGCCCGCCAGTTTCAGCCTCACCGGCAAGGATGCCCAGAGCACCTTCGCCCAGGGCGACCTGAAGCTGAAGGTGGTGAACGAGGCCAACAGCCACATCGTCTACGAGGGCGACTTTGGCGGCCTCCGGGACGGCGGGGCCAAGCAGATCGGCAACTTCACCCCCGGCCAGGCCGCTACCTTCAAGTTCACCGTGACCCTGGACCAGAACGCCGGCAACACCGCGCAGGGCCAGAGCGCCTCGGCAGCGATCGTCTGGGACGCCATCCAAATCAACAACTGACCTCTCCCCCAAGGTCAATCCTGAAGGTCCCGTGACCCATCCGGCCCGGCGGCAGCTGCCGCCGGGCCGGGTGGCCAGTCGTTGCGACCGGCCACCCACCTGAAACCCACCCCCTGAGCAAAACCCTGCGGACCCCCTGAGATCCCCGAAGGAAGAAGACGATGCAGCAGACGAAGCACTGGGCCCGCCGCCTGCTGAGCCTGGCCGGCAACCTCGGTCTTGTCGCTCTCGTTCTGGCCTGCACGGCCTACCTGCTGCCGCAGGCGCTCGGCTATGAGCGCTACGTCATCACCGGGGGCTCCATGTCCGGCTCGATCGAGAAGGGCTCAGTCGTCTTCGCCGAGCCTCGCCCGGTCGAGGGCCTCGCGGTGGGTGACGTGATCACCTACCTGCCGCCCGCGAGCAGCGGCGTCGGCAACTTGGTCACCCACCGGATCGTCGACATTGGCGCCGACGCGGCCGGCGAGCTGGTCTTCCGAACCCAGGGCGACGCGAACGCCGACGTCGACCCCTGGACGTTCGGCCTCCTCGCCGACGAGCAGCCCGTCGTGACGCAGTCCGTGCCCTACGTCGGCTACGTCCTCATCGCCTTGGCCGACCGCGAGGCCCGGATGGTCCTGATCGGGATCCCCGCGGCGGTCATCGCGCTCCTCGCCCTCGTCGAGCTCGGCCGCAGCATGGCCGGTCTGTGGCGAGAGCGCGAGTCGTCCGAGGACCCCCACCACGCGGCCACGAGCCGCTGAGCCCAGCAGCGCCCCCCAGCATCGCCAGCAGCACCAAGCAAGGAGTATGACGTGTTCGACCTACGCTCCATCAAGGTCCTCGTCTTCGGTGCCCTGGCGATGCTGCTCGTCTTCACCATGCCGAGCTTCTCCACCGCGATGTTCACCTCGACCAGCTCACACACGGTGACCGTGAGCGCCGCCGCCGACTGGGTTGCACCCAAGGTGAGTCTCGTCAACCTGCCGGTGCAGATCTCCGGGGTGCACATCCTTGAGGCTGAGGCTTCCGACGACTACGGCTCTGGCGTCGCACAGGTCATCATCGAGGTCCGTCCTGCCGGCGGGGGCACCTGGACGCCCGTGTGCACGGACAGGTCTGCGCCGTACCAGTGCTCCTGGGACACCAACGGCGTGGCCGATGACAACCACGAAGTCCGCGCCCGGGCGACTGACCGTGCCGGTCTCGTCGGCACGTCCGGCATCCTGACCACCAGTGTCGCGAACGAGCGTCCCGCGGTGAGCCACCCGGGTAACCCGGCAAACGGAGCGCCTACCTTGACCGCCAGGGCGAACTCTGGGATCGCGGCGCCCAACGACGATGTCGCCCCCGTCGAGCCGGACCCGTCGGGCCCCGCCGTCGCAGATGAAGACAGGCGCGAGACTGTCGAGCCCGCCCCGGAGGAGCCGCCAGCCGTACCCGGCGACGAGGAGGACGGCGCCGCCCCCGGCGACGACGAGGACCAGACCGGCCCCCAAGATGAGGTGGCTGAGCTGCACGGCGTCGGCATCGACGTCATCGATGGTGGCCATGGCGTCGGCGAGCTGAACGAGGGTGACACCTTCACCTTCACCTACTCCGGCGAAGTTGACTCCACCACCGTCCTGGCCAACTGGTCCAGGGAGGCGACCCCGGTGTCGGTGCGGGTGCGAGACGGCCACCTGCTCGGCGGCAGCGACCTGGACGACACCCTCGACATCCGCTCCGGTGACCTGCCTGTCGAGCTTGGGCACGTCCACCTCGGCGCCGATGTCATCGACACCGACCAGCAGATCCTCCTGCCCGCCACGATGACCGCCCAGACGGGCACCGTCGACGGCGCCGTTCTGAGCACCGTCACCGTGCGGCTCGGAGCGGTCATCGACGAGGGCGAGGTGCTGCAGCCGGTCGACGCTGCCCCAGTCCTGACCTGGACC
Organism: Ornithinimicrobium pratense; assembly: GCF_008843165.1. Lineage (NCBI taxonomy): Bacteria > Bacillati > Actinomycetota > Actinomycetes > Micrococcales > Ornithinimicrobiaceae > Ornithinimicrobium > Ornithinimicrobium pratense. Next base: position 2,958,651 of record NZ_CP044427.1, read on the forward strand.
CCGTCAGCCGCGGTCACCACCCTGACCGGTCGCCCATGCGTGGCCGAGCCCGTCACCCAGTCCGCAGGAGGGACCTTCTGATGCGCCCGATCCTGGCCGGCCCGCTCTGGGCCGCGATCCTCACCACTGCCGTGCTGGGCGGTCTGCGGATCGCGTCCGCAGTGGACAGCACGCTCACCCCATACACCCTGGTGGCATGGGGACTACTGGTCCCGGCGCTGGTCGCGGTTCACGTCACGTCAAGACCCGACCGCACCGCCGGACCCGGCCCGTATGCTCACTGACATGCCCACCATCGTGGTCGTCGAGGACGACGACAAGATCGCCGCGCCGCTGGTCCGCACCCTGCAACGCGACGGTTACACCGTCGAGCGCTTCGCCGAGGGCCTGCCGGCGATCGACCGGATGACGTCCCACGACGACGTGGCGCTGCTCATGCTTGACCTCGGTCTGCCGGACATCGACGGCATCGACGTATGCCGCGCCGTCCGGGACGGCGGCTTCGCCGGCGGCATCATCATCCTCACCGCCCGGGACGGGGAGCTGGACCGCGTGGTCGGTCTGGACCAGGGCGCGGACGACTACCTGGCCAAGCCGTTCGGCCTCGCCGAGCTGCAGGCGCGCACCCGAGCACTGCTGCGTCGCGCCGACTACCACGACAAACCGGTGGCGCCGGGCGCCACTGTGAAGTCCGCGCAGGACAGCGCCTTCGTCGTCGACCAGGACGCTCGCCGCGTCTGGGTCGGGGACCATGAGCTGCCCGCCACGCCCAAGGAGTTCGACGTCCTGGCGTTGCTCGACTCCCGGCGGGGAACTGTCCTGACCCGGGACACGCTCATCAATGAGGTCTGGGACCAGAACTGGTTCGGCTCGACCAAGACTCTCGACACCACGGTGGGGCGCCTGCGGCAGAAGCTGGAGGACGCCGACGCCCCGGTGCAGATCACCACGGTCCGCGGGGTGGGGTTCCGCCTCGAGGACATCGAGGATGCGTAGCCGCCTGATCGTCGTCCTCGTGGCGCTCGCCGTCGCGATCGTCGCCCTCTACGGCCTCCCGCGGGCCTACTTCCTGACCGACCTGATCCACGACGCCGAGGCCCAGGAGACCCGCCACGTGGCAGACATCGCCGCCATCGCCATCGCCGAGCGCGGGCGAGGTGCTGACGACGTCACCCCCGACTTTCTCGAGTCGTTCCTTCAGACGCAGGAGAGCCTGACCTTCGTCGCCGCCGACGGCAGCCGCGTCCGGGTCGGCTTCCCGGCCGAGGCGGACTCCGCGGAGGACATCGTCGCGACCCGACCTCTCCCCGACGGGGGCGAGATCACCCTGCGCCGGTCCGCAGACCTCATCGACCAGCGGGTCGAGGACGCCCTCATGCCGCTCTTCCTCGTCGGCCTGGCGCTGGTGATCCTGGCCCCCTTGCTCATGTGGGGCCTGGCCGAGCGGCTCTCACGTCCCTTCCGGGAGCTGGCCGGCGTCGCCGAGCGCATCGGGCAGGGGCACTTCGACGAGCCCATCCGGCACCACCGAGTAGCCGAGGCTGAGGCGATCGCCGAGGCCCTGCGCCGAGCGTCCGCCCGGTGGGCCGAGCTGATGCGGCGCGAGCGCGACATCGCCGCGAACGCTTCCCACGAGCTGCGCACGCCGATCAGCGCGCTGCGGGTGGAGATCGAGGACCTGGCCTCCTGGCCGCAGACCCCGCCCGATGTCGCCGCTGAGCTGCACAGCTACCTCCCGCAGCTGGACCGGCTCAACGCCGCAGTGCGCACCTATCTGGACGCAGCACAGGCACAGCGACTGACCGACGTCGACACCGTCGACCTCGTGCCGGTGGTTCGTGCCGCGATGCAGCGGTGGGAGGCGCCCGCCGAAGGGGCCCGGTCCGCCGTAGCGTCGGTCCTGGTCGAGGAGCCGGAGGGCCCGATGCCGGTGCGCGCCTCGCAGGCCACGGTCGGCCAGATCCTCGACCTCCTCTTCCGGGACGCCGTCGACCGCGGGGCGACGCTCGTCCGGGTCCAGCTCGGATGCACCGATGCCTTCGGCCGGGTCCGGCTGAGCCTGGAGGGCGAGACGTCACCGACGGGTGACAAGGCCCGGGCCGCCGCGTCGCAGACGGCGCTGGAGGTGGACGGGCGGGTGTCGATCGTGGACGGCCACAGCACGCTGCTGCTCCCCCGGGCCCCCGGCGGGACAGCGTCCCGCGTCTCCTGACGCCCTTCTCTTTAAGTCCCCGGTTAGTCCCCGGTGCGCTCGAGCACGCGCGCCAGGAAAGTGTCGAGGGCAGCGAGCTCCGTGTCCGTGGCACCGTCGAAGAACACCCTGCGCACGGCGGCCAGGTGGCCCGGAGCAGCGGCAGCCAGGGCGGCCCTCCCCTGCTCTGTGATGCTGACGAAGGCTCCCCGGCCGTCGAAGGCGCACTCCTCCTTGGCGATGAGGCCCCGGCCCACCATCCGCCGCAGGTGGTGGGACAACCGCGAGCGCTCCCAGTGCATGGTGTCGGCCAGCACGGAGATCCGCAGCCGCCCGTCCTCGGCCTCGGTGAGGTGGACCAGCGTCTCGTAGTCCTGCATCGACAGCTCGCTGTCCTCCTTCAGGGCACGCCCCAGCTCGGCGGGCACCTCGGTCTGGGCTCGCAACCAGCGGCGCCAGACCTGCATCTCCAGCTCGGTCAACCAGGGAGTGCTCGACTCGGACATACCCCAAGGATACCATGTACTTGACACGTCATCCATAGGCGGCTAATGTAAGTGACGTATCAGCAACTGGACACCGGCGAGGGGCACCCTCGCAATCCATCACGAGGAGACCCACATGACCACTCTGCGCGAGCTCAACGGCACCTACACCATCGACCCCAGCCACAGCCGTCTCGGCTTCTCCACCCGGCACGCGATGGTGACCAGGGTCCGCGGCTCCTTCAACGAGGTCGAAGGCACCGCCACCACCGGCCCGGACCTGGAGGGCACCTCCATCGAGCTGGTGATCCAGGCCGCATCGGTCGACACCCGCTCGGAGGACCGTGACGGGCACCTGCGCTCCGCCGACTTCTTCGACGTGGAGACCTACCCCACCCTGACCTTCCGCTCCACCGAGGTCACCGCGGTCGACGAGGAGACCCTGCGTGTCACCGGCGACCTGACCATCAAGGACGTGACCCGCCCGGTCACCGTGGACTTCGAGTACGCCGGCGGGGCCACCGACCCGTTCGGCAACCAGCGCATCGGCTTCGAGGGCTCTGTCGTGGTCAACCGCAAGGACTTCGGCCTGGTCTGGAACGCCGCGCTGGAGACCGGCGGTGTGCTGGTGTCGGAGAAGGTCACCCTGGAGTTCGAGGTCTCGGCGATCAAGAACGCCTGACCGACTGAACCGGGCCGCTGTGACCGGCCCGTCCGGTCGCGCCGTGCGACCCTAGCGCCCCCGCCGACCCCCGCGGCGGGGGCGTTCGCATGCCCGATGCTCGCCATCACCCGGCTGCGGGCGCCGGCAGGCCGGTCATGTCGCCGCGCCTCCCCCTCCACGGCCACACTGGAGGTATGTCGTGGGGCCTGCCACTGGCGACGCTGCTCTCCCGCCGGGTGCCCGTGCGCGGGCTCGAACCCGGGCCGGTGACCGGGGTGGGTCGAATGCGCTGGGGCGACGGCACCGTGATGCTGGTGGCGGCTACCCGACCCGGCGAGCTGAGCCGGGTGCTACGCACCCTGGCCACGCGGCGATCGCTGACCCTGGCCGGCTACGAGCTGGGCGAGGACGGCCCGCTGCTCACCCTGCACGGCGCGACCGGTCGGGAGCCCGTCCGGGTCATCGTGGTCGGCCGGGACCAGCCCGACTGACCGACCCCTCAGCGGCCGGGGCGAGCCCCGAGCCCATGGGCATCCGTTCGGCGACCGTCTGGTCATCGAGCGCGCGGTCGGTGAGCGCCAGGTCCAGAGCCCGCAGCACCGACTGCGCCTTGGTGACTGTCTCGGCATACTCCTCCCCCGGGTCGGAGAGCGCCGTCACCGCCCCGCCGACCCCGAAGGCGACTTCCCCGTCCGCCCAGGTGGCGGTGCGGATGACGATCGAGGTGTCCATCGTCCCGTCGAGGCCCACCCAGCCGATGGCCCCCGAGTAGATCCCGCGCGCTGCACCCTCCAGCGCGTCGAGGATCTCCATCGTCCGCACCTTCGGCGCGCCGGTCATCGACCCGCCGGGGAAGCACGCGCGCAGCACGTCGGTCGGCCCCATGCCGTCGGCCAGCCGCCCCCTGACGGTGGAGACCAACTGGTGCACTGTCGCGTAGGTCTCCACCGCGAAGATCTGCGGCACCTCCACGCTGCCCGAGCGGCATACCCGGTGCAGGTCGTTGCGCAACAGGTCGACGATCATCAGGTTCTCGGCCCTGTCCTTCTGCGCGCTGTGCAGGTCCTCGACCAGGCGCGCGTCCTCCTCATGGGTGGCTCCGCGCGGGCGGGTGCCCTTGATCGGCCGAGCCTCGACCACGCCGTCACGGACCGAGACGAACCGCTCCGGCGAACCGCTGAGCACGCTCACCCCCGGCGCGCGCAGCCACGCCCCGTGCGGCACCGGTGAGACCTCCCGGATCGCGCGGTAGAGCTCTGCCTCCCCCACCCCGCTGCCGCGCACGGTGTATGCCGTGGTCAGGCACACCTCGTAGGTCTCCCCGCGCGCGATCTGCTCCTGCGCCTCCCGCACCAGCTCCAGGTAGGCCGCCTCCCCCTCGCGCCGCACCGCCTGCCAGGGACGACCTTCTCCGCCCTCGGGGCAGGAGGACGCAGCCTGGAGCGGGCGTGGGTCGGGCCCTGCGTGGGCGGCCCGCGATCCGTCCGCGTGAGCCGCTCCCGGACGAGCTGACGCCACCACCTGTCCCACCCCTTCGGCCCACTCGCGCTGGGCGGCGGCCACGTCAGGCGTCTCGAGCCACACGGCATACACCGCACCGGTGGCGTGGTCCACGACCACGCCACGGTCAGCGAAGATGAGCCACGCGTCGGGCCACGGCGAGCGGTGCGCCGCCGACCCGCCGGTTTCGGCCTTGAGCTCATACCCCCACCAGCCGACGAGTCCCGGACGCCACGTGAAGGGCAGCCCCAACCTGGCCACCCGCTCCCGCTCCGCCTCGTCCAGGTGCCACCGCCCCAGCAGCTGATCCATCCGGTCCAGCAGCGGCGGGCCCTCCCCCACCCGGTGCTCCAGCTCGTAGGACAGCGGGCCGCGGGAGTCTACGAGCACCGACCAGCCGGACCCGTCGGAGGCGTCCAGCCAGGCCGAGGTCGCGGCGCCGCTGAGCAGCTCCTCCTGCAGCGCCCAGACGTCCACCGGACCGGGCCAGCGGCATACCCCGACCGTGGCGGCCACACCCTCCGGCCATGGTGCCGGCGCAGCCAGGGCGTCCCCGACCGCCACGGGGCCGGTGTCGGCCGCCTCGCCGGCCCCGGCGACTGGGCGGTGCGGGGGACGCACGCCCGCCAGCCGCAGGAAGTTCGCCACGATCGTCTCGCCGTGGTCGGAGAGCACCGACTCGGGATGGAACTGCACGCTCCAGACCGGCCGGTCCGGGTCGGCCAGGCCCATCACCGAGCCGTCGTCGGTGGCCCGGGCAGTCGCCTGCAGCCGTGAGACCAACGGCTCGGCGACGTCCAGGGAGTGGTAGCGCACCACGCTCAGCGGCGAGGGGACGCCGGCAAAGATCCCGGTGCCCTCGTGCTCGACCGCGCTGACGATCCCGTGCCGCGGCACCGCCATCTGCCCGACCCGCTCCCCCGCCAGGTGGGCCAGCCCCTGGTGACCCAGACAGACGCCGAGCACCGGCACGTCCCGCTGTCGCAGCGCCAGCTCGGACAGGCCCATGTCGGCGCTGACCTGGGGCCGCCCCGGCCCGGGGCCCACGACGATCGCGGCGAAGGCGCGCAGCTCTGCCTCGTCCACCTCACGGTCGTGCCGCCAGACCACCGGCGGCCGGCCCAGCACGCGGTGCAGCAGGTCGGCGATGTTGTACGTGAAGCTGTCGACGTTGTCGACCAGCAGGACCTCACCGGACAAGGCTCACCCGCGAGGCCGCAGCCGAACCCGCGGCAGGGTCGGTGCCGGCAGCCACTCACCGCCGGGGTAGTCGAACGTCCCGAACCGCCCGTCGGGGTCGTCCCCCTGCTCGGCGTTCCACCGCTCGCGCGCCTGCACGACCTCCTCGTGCGAGCGGCCGATGAAGTTCCACCACATGACGATCTGCTCCTCGAAGGGCGTGCCGCCGATGAGGATGACTCGGGCACCCTCGGGCCCGGCCAGCAGCTCCAGGGTGCGGGGGCCGGGCGGGTGGTGGGACAGCTGGTGGGGCTGCAGCGGCGTCCCGGACGCGTGCACCTCACCCTGGTCCAGCAGCACCCCGTGCTCGAAGGTGGGGTCCACGCCGAGGTATGCCGTGGCGCCCGGCTCCAGCACCAGCTCGGCACCGAGCAGGGGCGAGTAGGTCGGCACCGGCGAGCTGAGCTCGGTGCCGCCGACGGCCACGCTGCCGAGGAAGACGCTGACGCGCACCCCGTCCGCCGCGTGCGGCTCAGGCGCGAAGTGCTGGAACTGCGCCGGCACGTCGGCGTGCTCGGCGGGGAGCACGGTCCACAGCTGGACGCCGTGCAGGATCCCGGGCGCCCCCTCCTCGCGCACCGACACCTCGGAGTGGCACACCCCGTGCCCGGCGGTCATCAGGTTGAGCTCGCCCGGGACGACGTGCGCGCGTACTCCCGTGGAGTCTCGGTGCTCGACCGTGCCGGTGAACAGCCAGGAGACGGTCTGCAGCGAGGTGTGCGGGTGCGGTGGCACCACCATCCCGCCGGTCTCGGCGATCTCGTCAGGACCGTAGTGGTCCAGGAAGCACCAAGCCCCGATCGTGGTGCGCCCGCGCGCGGGGAGGCTGCGCCGCACGGTCATCGCGCGTGGACCGCCGAGCGGGACCTCCCGCGGCTCGATCACCGTCGTGCCGTGCCCGAGCACCTCGTCACCGCACTCGACCGCGACCGGATTGCGCTCCAGGTTGGTCATGGGACCAGTCTCACACCTTTGGCCACCCCCTGACAGACCGCCCAGAACGCGGTCGGTGTGCGGTCCGATCGTCGCCGTCGCTACGGGAAACACGAGGACCGCGAATGGTGTTGACTCTGGATATGAGTGCCAGCTCGCCCAGCCCCGCACCTGCCACCCCCACCTCTACCACCCCGCACCGGGTCCTTGTCATCGGCTCCGGTTTCGGCGGGCTCTTCGCCGCCAAGGCCCTCAAGGACCCTGCGGTGTCGGTGACCGTGGTGGCCCGGACCGGTCACCACCTCTTCCAGCCGTTGCTCTACCAGGTGGCGACCGGCATCCTCTCCGAGGGCGTCATCGCCCCGCCGACCCGTGACGTGCTGGCCGCCCAGGACAACGCGAGGGTGCTGCTGGGCGACGTGCAGAGGGTGAACCTCGCCGAGCGCACGCTCACCACCATGACGGCGGGCCGGGAGATGGTCTACGACTACGACAGCCTGATCGTGGCCGCCGGGGCCAACCAGTCGTACTTCGGCAACGACCAGTTCGCCGAGTTCGCCCCCGGCATGAAGACCATCGACGACGCCTTGGAGCTGCGCGGCCGGATCTACGGCGCCTTCGAGCTGGCCGAGCTGGCCGCGGCGGCAGGACGTCAGGACGACGTGCGCCGGCTGCTGACCTTCGTGGTCGTCGGCGCCGGCCCGACCGGTGTGGAGATGGCGGGGCAGCTCGTCGAGCTGTCGAAGCGGACCCTGCGCAAGGAGTTCCGCCACATCGACCCGGCGCAGGCCCGGATCCTGCTCGTGGACGCCGCCGATGCCGTGCTCGGCAGCTTCGGCCCCGACCTGGCGGCCAAGACCGAGCGCGACCTCACCCGTCTCGGCGTGGAGGTCCTGCTCGGCCAGATGGTGGTGGACGTCGACGAGGCCTGCGTCACCCTGGAGGACAAGGACGGGCAACGCACCCGGATCGAGGCCCAGACCAAGGTCTGGGCCGCCGGCGTGCAGGGCAACCCACTGGGCCGGCAGCTCGCCGAGCAGTCCGACGTCGAGCTGGACCGAGCGGGTCGCGTCGTCGTGCAGCCCGACCTCACCATCCCCGGCCACCCCGAGGTCTTCGTCATCGGTGACCTGGCGGCGTTGGAGGACGTCCCCGGGGTGGCCCAGGGCGCGATCCAGGAAGGTCGGCACGCCGCCGACCAGATCCTGCGCCGACTGAGGGGTGAGCCGACCGGGCAGCCGTTCGTCTACCGCGACAAGGGCTCGATGGCCACCGTCTCCCGCTTCCGAGCGGTGATGAAGCGCGGCAACCTGGAACTCACCGGCTACCCCGCCTGGGTGGCCTGGCTCGCGGTGCACCTGTTCTACATCATCGGCTTCAAGAGCCAGCTGACCACGCTGATGCACTGGGCGGTGAGCTTCGTCGGGCGCGACCGCTCCGAGCGCACCGTGACCGAGCAGCAGGTGTTCGCCCGGCTGGCGCTGGAGTACCTCGGCGATGACTTCCGGGACCTCAGGAAGGCTCGCCGCCGCGGCCAGGAGTGAGCTCCGGGCGGACCATGGGCAGGTGAGGTATGCCGTCCTCCAGGTAGTCCTCGCCCGCACGGCGGAAGCCGAACTGCTCATACCACCGCTCCAGGTACGTCTGCGCGCCGATGTGCACCGCGTGCGGGCCGATCCGGTCCAGGCCGGCCCGGACCAGGGCGGTGGCGTAGCCATGGCCCCGGTGCTCCGGGTGGGTGGCGACCCGGCCCAGGCGGTGGACGCCCCCAGCGTCCACCAGGGTGCGCACGGTGGCGACCGGGACCCCGCCGACCTCGATCCACAGGTGCTCGGTCGTGGGCTCGGTGTCCACGCCGTCCAGTTCTGGGTAGGCGCACTCCTGCTCGACGACGAAGACGTCCACCCGCAGCCTCAGCAGGCCGTAGAGGGTGAGCGGGTCGAGGTCGACGAGGCGGGCGACCCGGACCTGCGGAACTGGGGCATCACCGGCGCGGGCTGAGGTGGGCGGGATCGGCATACCCTCGAGCCTATGAGCCAGGTTCCCGAACCCGTCGACGCCCTGCGCCGGATCGCCTTCCTCCTGGAGCGCGGCCGGGCCGAGTCCCGGCGCGTGGAGGCCTACCGCAAGGCCGCGCGGACGATCCTGCCACTGGGCGAGGACGAGGTGCGCCGGCGGGTGCAGGAGGGCACCCTGCGCGAGCTGCCGGGGATCGGCACGTCGACCTCCGCCGTCATCGAGCAGGCGGTGGCGGGGCAGGTCCCCGACAAGCTGCGGGACCTGGAGGCGCAGGCGACCGGGCCGCTGGTCGAGGGCGGGGAGTCGATGCGGGCCATGCTGCGAGGAGACCTGCACACCCACTCCGACTGGTCCGACGGCGGCTCGCCCATCGAGGAGATGGTCGCGACCGCGATGGAGCTGGGCCACGACTACGTGGCGCTGACCGACCACTCGGGTGGGCTGCGGGTGGCCAACGGACTGTCTGCCGACCGGCTGCGGCGGCAGCTCACTGTGGTGGACGCCATCAACGCCCACGTCGGCCCGGACTTCACGCTGCTCGCCGCCATCGAGGTCGACATCCTCGAGGACGGCGCCCTTGACCAGAAGCCGGACCTGCTTGCGGCACTAAACATCCGGGTGTCCTCGGTGCACTCCAAACTGCGGATGGAGTCGGCCGCGATGACCCGACGGATGGTGACGGCGGTCCACGACCCGCTGACCTCGGTGCTCGGTCACTGCACCGGGCGGCGGGTCATGCCCAGGCGCGGCGACCAGGGGGAGCGCACCGGCGGTCGGATGCGGCCGCCGAGCGAGTTCGACGCCCGGGCGGTCTTCGAGGCGTGCGCGGAGACGGGGACCGCCGTGGAGATCAACTCCCGGCCCGAGCGCCAGGACCCGCCCGGGGAGCTGCTGGACCTGGCGATCGAGATCGGCTGCCTGTTCGCGATCAGCACCGACGCCCATGCCCCCGGCCAGCTGGACTTCCTCGACCTTGGCTGCGAGCGCGCCGTCCGCCACGGCGTCCCCCCGGAGCGCGTGGTCAACACCTGGCCCGTCGAGAAGCTCAAGGACTGGGCCCGCCCCTGACGACAGGACACGCGGAAAGGCCCGACAGGACACGCAGGGGTTGTACTGGGACAACGACGGTGGTGCAGGAACGGGGTGACACATCGGTCACGCTGGCGACGGATGTGACACCCCGCTTCTGCACAAGCGTGATCAGAGAGCCTGGACGCGAGAACGGCCCGACAGGACACGCTCCGCGTGCCGCCCGTGGCGACGCCGACGGCCCGCCCGAGCCGCGCCATACCGGACCCGCCGACGGTGGATTTTGGTCATCGCGATCCATCACGTATGCTCACTCACTGTCCTCAACGGATAGGCCCCCATCGTCTAGTGGCCTAGGACCCCGCCCTTTCACGGCGGTAGCACGGGTTCGAATCCCGTTGGGGGTGCACAGGTCTTGTCCTGTACAAGGCCCCGTAGCGCAGTTGGTTAGCGCGCCGCCCTGTCACGGCGGAGGTCGCGGGTTCGAGTCCCGTCGGGGTCGCAGAGGATGCGGGCGTGGCACCGGTCGAAGACCGGGCCACGCCGCAGCGTTCTCCCGGCCAGGTAGCTCAGTTGGTACGAGCGTCCGACTGAAAATCGGAAGGTCGGCGGTTCGACCCCGCCCCTGGCCACAGCGATAAGCCGCGGGGCCGCCCTCATACCCCCGCGGCTTTCGCGTGTCCGGTCGCGCAACAGATCTACGTGCGCCGCAAGCGCTGAGCAGGCACCCTAGGAGCATGTGGAGGCGACGCGGATCTGGCCGCGCCGGTCGGGACGGGGCCGGCGTGGAGGCTGACGGCCGGCTGCGGGAGGCCTTCACCGCGGTTCCCCGCGGCGGTTTCCTGCGCGAGCCGGACCAGGGTCAGGCGGGCCTGGACGGGCCACTGGCCATCGGGCACGGCCAGACCAACTCCCAGCCGCGCACGGTGGCGGACGTGCTCCGCTTGCTCGACGTCCGGCCTGGCCACCGCGTGCTCGACGTCGGCGCGGGATCGGGGTGGACAACGGCCCTGCTCGCCACCCTGGTGGGCCCGCGTGGGTCGGTGCTCGGGCTGGAGGTGGTGCCCGAGCTCGCGGCATGGGGAGCGGACAACCTGCGCGCCTGGGCGCAGGGACAGACCGGGACGGGGCAGGCCAGCGTCGAGCTCGCCGATCCCGCCGAGTTGGGCCGTGCCGGGGCCGGGCCCTGGGACCGGATCCTCGTCTCAGCCATGGCCCGGACGCTGCCCGAGCAGCTGGTCACCCAGCTGACCGACGACGGCCGCATGGTGTGCCCGGTCGACGGACAGATGCTGCTGGTGCAGCGGGCCGGCCCGGATCGGACCGTCACCAGCCACGGCGCCTACCGGTTCGTGCCTCTGCGCACGCCCGACGGCTGAGGCACAACACGCCTGCGCGTTGCGTCCAGACAGGGTGGCTGGGACGACCACCGCGTCACGGGCGCGGGCAAGCTGGCTTCAGCGGAAACTGCAGTGTCACGGGTGCGGCAGGGTCACGGGTCCGGCAGCGCTGGCTTCAGTGCGTGCCGCAGCAGGCCGTGCAGGGTGATCATCCCGTCCCGGGACAGCACTGACTCCGCGTGCCCCTGGCTGCTGGCCAGACCCGGGCCCCGCAGGGCGACCACGGACTCGTCGCGCCTGCTGGATGCCCCATCAGCAGCGCCGAGGCCCTCCCCGAGCCGGTGCACCGCCATCTCCAGCTCGCGTCCAGCGACCGCAGGCACGCGCCCGTCCTCGGGCGGGAGTGCGACAAAGGTGTTGTAGAAGCCGATGAGGCGCACGTCGCCCCAGAGGTCGACCGGCAGCTGCACGCCCTGGTGCGGGCTGGGCAGCTTGCCGATCTGCAGCCCGGCCAACGTGCACAGCACCTGGTGCGACAGGCAGACCGCCAGCAGCGGCTGAACGGTGTCGAGCCGCGCCTGCAACAGCTCGCGCAGCCGGACGACCCGCGGGTCGGCACGGTCGGTGGGGTCGCCGGGGCCGGGCCCGAAGAGCACCAGGTCCCACGGGCCCCGCGTCACGTCGGCGGTGCTGACCTGCTCCCAACGGCGCACCTGCGCCGCCATCCCCAGGTGCCGGAGCATGTGCGCCAACATCTGGGTCCAGGCGTCCGCCGCATCGACCACGAGCACCCGGCGACCGAGCAGGAGCGGGTCAGGCCGAGAGTCCTGCGGTGCGAGCCAGAAGGGGGCCAGCGCCTCGTTGCGGGCCGCCAGGGAGTCGGCGACCCCGGGAAGGTCGGCCAGGTCCACGGCATACCCCAGGTCGCGGCGTGGCCGCAGCCCCAGCGCGGCCAGGACCCCACGCGCCTTGGCGGAGGTCTCCGCGCACTCCGCGACGGGGTCGCTGTGCCGCACCAGGGTGGCGCCGGCGCTGACCGTCACCGTGCCGTCGCCGCCGACGTGGGCGGTCCGGATGAGGATCGGCGCGTCCAGCCGCTCCCCGCCGTCCTCGTCCAGGTCCAGCAGGGCCAGCACCCCGGAGTAGTAGCCGCGCCCGGTCGGCTCGTGCCGCCGGATGACGGTGCATGCGTTCTCCATCGGCGAGCCGGTGACAGTGGGAGCAAACATCGTGTGCCGCAGCACATCTCGCACGTCACGGTCGCTGCGACCGTCGAGCAGATACTCGGTGTGCGTCAGGTGGGCCATCTGTTTGAGGTAGGGCCCGGTGATCCGCCCACCCTCCGAGCAGACCTCAGCCATCATCTTCATCTCCTCGTCGACCACCATGAAGAGCTCCTCGGTCTCCTTGGTGTCGGCGACGAAGGCAGCGAAGGAGGCGCGCAGGCGGGCTCCGTCGGGATCCGCCTCGCGCTCGGGGTGGCGGAAGGTGCCGGAGATCGGGTTCATCGACACCCGGCCGTCGCGCACGCTCACGTGCCGCTCGGGGGTGGCGCCGACGAGGCTGTGGCCGGGGGTGTGCACCGCGAAGGTCCAGTAGGCCCCCCGCTCGTCGAGCAGCAGGGTGCGCAGCCAGGTGAGCACGGCGAGCGACGGGTCGGTCCCGGTGTGCCCCACCACGTCCCGGCGGATGACGAAGTTCGCACCCTCCCCCTCGCCGATCTCCTCCTCGATCACCCTGGCGACGGTGGCCGCGTAGTCCTCGTCGGAGACGCTGAACCGCTCCCCCGTCACCTCCACCGGCCCCGTCGGCAGCGCAGCGACGAGGTCCTCGACCGGCACCCGCCCGGTCAGCGTGGGGCGCAGCACCCGCAGGGGTGCGCCGTCGTCGTGCGCGTCGAAGCCGCGCTCGGCAATCTGGCGGTAGGGCACCATCGCCAGGACCGGCGCTTCCCCGGTCGGACGGGGTATGTCGTGCAGCCGCTCCAGGTCCTGCACCTCACCCACCAGGATCTCGGCCTCATCCTCGCCCTCGCGCCACAGGATGGCCCAGGACTGGCCGGAGGGGTCGGCGAGCAGCTGATCCAGGGCACGGCGCGGCATGGGGACAGTCTCCCACCGGTCGCGACGGACGACGGCATACTTTCCGGCTTGGCGCAGCCGGGGGAGACAGTTCTTGACTAGTTCCAGATTGTGGTCGATCATGGGTGGCATGGCGCCCCGAGACCTCACCTCCGCGCTGCGGGGCGCCTCCCTTCGAGTGACGCGCCCGCGGCTGGCCGTGCTGGGCGCCGTCCACGACCACCCCCATGCCGACACCGACACCGTCATCCGCCTGGTGCGCGCCGAGCTCGGGGCGGTCTCCCACCAGGCCGTCTACGACGTGCTCCGGGCCCTGACCGACGCCGGCCTCCTGCGGCGCATCCAGCCCGCCGGCGCGACCGCCCGCTACGAGGCACGCGTGGGCGACAACCACCACCACGCCGTTTGCCGGTCGTGCGGCGCGATCGCCGACGTCGACTGCGCGGTCGGCCACACCCCTTGTCTCACCGTCTCCGAGGGCCACGGCTTCGTGGTCGACGAGGCGGAGGTCGTCTACTGGGGCACCTGCCCCGAGTGTGCAACCGCCCCCGACCCCACGATGATCGACGCAGCCGGAAGGACGCTATGACCGACACCCAGAACACCGATCCCGTCAGCCCCCAAGGGGTGGACCGCAAGGCCGAGGCCGGATGCCCGGTGATGCACGACTCGGCCACCGCCCAGGGCGGCAGCGAGAGCGAGAACCCGGCCATCCCCTCGCCCGAGCCCCAGACGGGCGGGCGGCCGCACAGCCTGCAGGACTGGTGGCCGAACATGCTCGACCTGTCCGTGCTGCATGCGCACTCCCCCGCGGGGAACCCGCTCGGTGAGGACTTCGACTACCGGGAGCACTTCGCCACGCTGGATGTCGAGGCGCTCAAGGCCGACCTCGCCGAGGTCATGCGCACCTCCCAGGACTGGTGGCCGGCGGACTTCGGACACTACGGCGGCCTGTTCATCCGGATGAGCTGGCACGCCGCCGGCACCTACCGCATCTACGACGGCCGTGGCGGCGCGGGCGACGGCGGGCAACGCTTCGCCCCGCTCAACAGCTGGCCCGACAACGCCAACCTGGACAAGGCCCGGCGTCTGCTGTGGCCGGTGAAGAAGAAGTACGGCCAGCAGGTCTCCTGGGCCGACCTGCTCGTGCTCGCCGGCAACGTCGCCCTGGAGGACATGGGCTTTGAGACCTTCGGCTTCGGCTTCGGCCGGGAGGACGTCTGGGAGCCCGAGGAGATCTTCTGGGGCCCGGAGGACACCTGGCTCGGCGACGCGCGCTACACCGGCGAGCGCGAGCTCGACGAGACCCTCGGCGCGGTCCAGATGGGCTTGATCTACGTCAACCCCGAGGGCCCCAACGGCAATCCGGACCCGCTGGCCTCCGCCCGCGACATCCGCACCACCTTCGCCCGGATGGCGATGAACGACGAGGAGACGGTCGCGCTCATCGCCGGCGGCCACACCTTTGGCAAGACGCACGGGGCGGGGGACGCGGCCCACGTCGGTCCCGAGCCCGAGGCCGCGCCGGTCGAGGCCCAGGGCCTGGGCTGGCTCAGCTCCTACGGCTCCGGCAAGAACGGCGACACGATCACCTCCGGTCTGGAGGTGACCTGGACCTATCACCCCACCCGCTGGGACAACGAGTTCTTCCACATCCTCTTCGCCTACGAGTGGGAGCTCATGGAGTCGCCCGCAGGCGCCCACCAGTGGCGGCCGAAGAACGGCGCGGGCTCGGACATGGTCCCCGACGCCCACGACCGGACGAAACGTCGCGAGCCGCGCATGCTCACCTCTGACCTGGCGCTGCGCGCGGACCCCGCCTACGAGAAGATCTCCCGCCGGTTCCATGAGAACCCCGAGGAGTTCCGCCTCGCCTTCGCCAAGGCCTGGTACAAGCTGCTCCACCGCGACATGGGCCCGGTGTCGCGCTTCCTCGGACCCTGGGTGCCGGAGCCGCAGCTGTGGCAGGACCCGGTGCCGGCCGTCGAGGGCGAGCTAGTCGGCGAGGCCGACCTCGAGACGCTCAAGGGCAAGATCCTGGACTCGGGACTGTCCGTCTCTGAGCTTGTCTCGACCGCGTGGGCCTCGGCCGCGTCGTTCCGCACCACCGACAAGCGTGGCGGCGCCAACGGGGCGCGGGTGCGGCTGGAGCCGCAGCGCAACTGGGAGGTCAACCAGCCAGATCAGCTCTCCCGGGTGCTGGAGACGCTCGAGGGCATCCAGCAGGAGTTCAACGCCGCTGGCGGCGCGACCATCTCGATGGCCGACCTCATCGTGCTCGCCGGGTCGACGGCGGTTGAGCAGGCCGCCCGGGAGGCCGGTGTGGACGTCACGGTGCCCTTCTCGCCGGGCCGCGGCGACGCCTCGCAGGAGCAGACGGACGTGGAGTCCTTCCGGGTCCTGGAGCCGCGGGCCGACGGCTTCCGCAACTATGTGCGCCCGGGCGCACCCCTGCGCCCGGAGCAGTTGCTCGTCGACCGTGCCTACATGCTCGACCTGTCGGCGCCGGAGATGACCGTTCTGATCGGCGGGCTGCGCGCCCTCGGCAACAACGTCGGCGGGTCCCAGCACGGTGTCCTCACCGAACGTCCCGGCGTCCTCAGCAACGACTTCTTCGTCAACCTGCTCACCCCGGGCATGGAGTGGAAGGCCACCGGCGACCATGTCTACGAGATCCGGGACGCGGCCAGCGGCGAGGTGCGGTGGACCGCCACCGCGGTCGACCTCGTCTTCGGCTCCAACTCCCAGCTGCGGGCCCTGGCGGAGGTCTACGCCAGCGACGACGCCCAGGAGAAGTTTGTGCAGGACTTCGTCGCGGCCTGGACCAAGGTGATGGAGCTGGACCGCTTCGACCTGGTCTGACCCGCCTGGTCTGACCGGCCCGGGAGCGAGCGCTCCCGGCGCCCACCGGGGCCGTCCGGGGCCCAGACACCGCAAGGTGTCGGCGCTCCGGACGGCCCCGTCGTCGGTCCGCCGGCGGGAGGACCGCCCAGCCTCAGTGCGTGACGGCACCCTGCGAGGCGGAGCCGACGAGGGCCACATACTTGGCGAGCACGCCACGGCGGGCCCGGTCCGGCGGCTCAGGTGGGGACCAGGCGCCCCGGCGGCGGGCCAGCTCGCCCTCCTCGACCTCGAGGTCGAGGCGGCCGCCCCCCACGTCGAGCACGATCTGGTCACCGTCCTGCACCAGGGCGATCGGGCCGCCGTCGGTCGCCTCCGGTGCGATGTGACCCACGCACAACCCGGTCGTGCCGCCGGAGAAGCGGCCGTCGGTGATGAGGAGCACGTCCTTGCCCAGGCCGGCACCCTTGATGGCCCCGGTGATGGCCAGCATCTCGCGCATGCCGGGGCCACCCTTGGGTCCCTCGTAGCGGATGACCACCACGTCGCCGGCAGTGATCGTGCCGTCCTCCAGGGCGTCCATCGCCGATCGTTCACCGTCGAAGACCCGGGCGGTGCCGCGGAAGACGTCGGAGTCGAAACCGGCCGACTTCACCACCGCTCCCCCGGGCGCCAGCGTGCCGTCCAGGATGGTCAGACCGCCGGTGGCGTGGATCGGGTTGTCCAGCTGCCGCAGCACCGTGCCGTCCAGGGGCGGCACGTCGAGGTCGTCGAGGTTCTGCGCCAGGGTGCGGCCGGTGACCGTCATGACATCGCCGTGCAGCAGGCCAGCGTCGAGCAGCGCCTTCATCACCACCGGGATGCCGCCGACCCGGTCGATGTCGACCATCACGTGCCGGCCGAACGGCTTGACGTCGGCCAGGTGCGGCACCCGCGCGCCGATCCGGCGGAAGTCCTCCAGCGTGAGGTCCACGTCAGCCTCGCGCGCGATCGCCAGCAGGTGCAGCACCGCGTTGGTCGAGCCGCCGAAGGCCATGGTCACCGCGACGGCGTTCTCGAAGGCCTCCTTGGTCAGGATCTGCCGGGCGGTGAGCCCGGCCCGCAGCATCCCCACGACCGCCTCCCCCGATCGGCGGGCGAAGCCGTCTCGGCGCCGGTCGGTGGCCGGCGGCGCCGCGGACCCGGGCAGGGACATGCCCAGCGCCTCCGCGGCCGCGGCCATCGTGTTCGCGGTGTAGAAGCCCCCGCACGCGCCCTCGCCGGGGCAGATCGCCCGCTCGATCGCGTCCACGTCCTCGCGGGGCATCAGCCCCCGGGCGCAGGCGCCGACCGCCTCGAAGGCGTCGATGATGGTCACCTCGCGCTCCGACCCGTCGGACAGCCGCGCCCGCCCAGGCAGGATCGTGCCGGCATACACGAACACCGCGGCGAGGTCGAGGCGCGCCGCGGCCATGAGCATGCCCGGCAACGACTTGTCGCACCCGGCGAGCAGCACCGAGCCGTCCAGCCGCTCGGCCGACATCACCGTCTCGACCGAGTCGGCGATCACCTCGCGGGAGACCAGCGAGTAGTGCATGCCCTCGTGGCCCATCGAGATGCCGTCCGAGACCGAGATGGTGCCGAACTCCAGCGGGTAGCCACCGCCCCCGTGCACCCCGTCCTTGACCGCCTTGGCCAGCCGGTCCAGCGACAGATTGCACGGGGTGATCTCGTTCCACGAGCTGGCCACGCCGATCTGCGGTTTCACCCAGTCCTCGTCGCCCATCCCGACGGCCCGCAGCATGCCGCGGGCCGCCGCCCGCTCCAGGCCGTCGGTGACGTCACGCGAGCGTGGCTTGAGGTCAGGGGTATGCGGTGCCGCCGCCCCTTTTGCGGTGGGCGGGTCCGTGGCCGGCAGGTTCGAGGTGGCGGCAGTGAGATCAGGGGAGGTGTCAGCCACGGGCCGCGGACCCCTCGACGTAGTCGCTGTCCGCGTGGCTCTTGACCCAGGCCATCATCCCGCGCAGGTCCTTGCCGACCGCCTCGATCGGGTGCTGGGCACCCTGGGCGCGTAGCCGCTTGAACTCAGGGGCTCCCGAGTCCTGGTCGTCGATGAACCGCTGGGCGAAGGCACCGTTGCGCACGTCCTCCAGGACCGCCTGCATGTTCTCCTTCACGCGGTCGTCCACCACCCGCGGGCCGGAGACGTAGTCGCCGTACTCCGCGGTGTCCGAGACCGACCAGCGCTGCTTGGCGATGCCGCCCTCGTACATCAGGTCCACGATGAGCTTGAGCTCGTGCAGGACCTCGAAGTAGGCGATCTCGGGCTGGTAACCCGCCTCGGTCATCACCTCGAAGCCCTTCATCACCAGCTCGGACACCCCGCCGCAGAGCACCGCCTGCTCGCCGAAGAGGTCGGTCTCGGTCTCCTCGGTGAAGGTGGTCTCGATGCCGCCTGCGCGTAGCCCGCCGATCGCGGCGGCGTAGGACAGCGCCAGCTCCTTGGCCTGGCCGCTGGCGTCCTGCTCGACGGCGACGAGGACCGGCACGCCGCGCCCGTCCACATACTCTCGGCGCACCAGGTGCCCCGGGCCCTTGGGCGCGACCATGCACACGTCGACATCCTCCGGGGGCTTGATGTAGCCGAACCGGATGTTGAAACCGTGGCTGAAGAAGAGCGCCTTGCCCGCGGTCAGGTGCGGCTCGATCGCCTCGGCGTAGAGGTGACGCTGGACGTGGTCCGGCACCAGGACCATGATCACCTCCGCCTCCTCGCACGCCCGCGCCGGAGTGGCCACGCGCAGGCCCTCGCCCTCGGCCTTGGCCCGGCTGCTGCTGCCCTCGGCGAGCCCGACGCGCACGTCGACGCCCGAGTCGCGCAGCGACAGGGCGTGGGCGTGCCCCTGGCTGCCGTAGCCGAGGACGGCCACCTTCTTGCTCTGGATCAGGGACAGGTCGGCGTCGTCCTCGTAGTACATGGTGGCCATGAAGGTTCTGTTCTCCTTGATGAGGGTCCGGGGGCCGGACGGCGTGTTCGGTGAGTCTTCTGGGGCGTTCTGTCGGGGAGTATGGCGTGTTCTGTCGGGCCCTTGACGTGCTCTGTCGGGCCTTGTCGTGTGTTCGGTCGGTCTAGAAGGCAGCGGCGGCCATGGCGCCGACGGGGCGGGGGCCGTGGTCGTTGATCTCCCACAGCTGGGCGCGGATGGCGTCGGCCTCGGCCAGCTCCTCGATGTGGATGACCTCGACCAGCTTGTCCAGCTGGCTGGTGACCCGGTGCAGCTGCTCGGTGCTGACGTTGACGACGACGGTCATCCGGGAGACCTTGTTGTCCTCGGTCGGACCGACGACCAGGTGGTCGATGTTGAAGTTTCGGCGGGCGAACAGGACCGAGACGCGGGCCAGGACCCCGGGGTTGTTCTCGACCAGGACGGACAGGGCGTGCCGGCTGCGGGTGGGATTGGCGGTGGAGTTCATGGTGGTGCCTTTCGGTGCGGTCGCGCGGTGGCTGGAGCGTGGGGATGAGGGTCGGTATGCGGTGGCGGGGGTAGGGACCTCACCGGGGTCGGTGCGGTAGTCGTGCAGGAGGGTCATTCGTCCTCCCCGAAGTCGGGCCGGGCGTCGCGGGCGTACTGGATGTCGTCGTTGCTGGTGCCGGCGGCGACCATCGGCCAGACCATGGCGTCCTGACTGACCCGGAAGTCCACGACGACGGGCTGGTCGTCGACGGCCATCGCCGTCTCGATCGTGCGGTCGACGTCCTCAGGCCGCTCGCAGCGCAGGCCGACGCAGCCGTAGGCCTGGGCCAGCATGGTGAAGTCGGGCACCTGCATGGAGGGCAGCTGGGAGGCGGAGTAGCGCTTGGCGTAGAACAGCGACTGCCACTGCCGGACCATCCCCAGGGCGGCGTTGTTGATGATCGCCACCTTGATCGGGATGCCCTCGACGGAGCACGTGGCCAGCTCCTGGTTGGTCATCTGGAAGCAGCCGTCGCCGTCGATCGCCCAGACGGTGGCCTCGGGTCGTCCGACCTTGGCGCCCATGGCGGCGGGCACGGCATACCCCATGGTCCCCAGGCCACCGGAGTTGAGCCAGCGCCGGGGCTCCTCGTAGCCGATGAACTGGCTGGCCCACATCTGGTGCTGGCCGACGCCGGCGGCGAACACGGTGTCGGGGCCGGCGAGCGCCCCGATCCGCTCGATGACGTACTCCGGCGCCATCGCGCCGTCGGTGGGTGCGTCGTAGCCCAGGGGGTAGCGGGCCTTCCAGTCCATGCAGCGCTGGACCCACGCCTCGTAGTCGGGTGCCGCACCGGCCGCAGTGCGCCGCGTCCACTCAGTGACCAGGGCGGTGATCGTCTCCCGAGCATCACCGAGCAGGCCGACGGCGGTGGGGAAGTTCTTGCCGATCTCGGCCGGGTCGATGTCGGCGTGGATGATCTGCGCGTGCGGGGCGAAGGTGTGCTTGGCGCCGGTGACCCGGTCGTCGAAGCGGGCACCCAGGCTGATGATCAGGTCCGACTTCTGCAAGGTGGTCACCCCGGAGACCGAACCGTGCATGCCGGGCATGCCCATGTGCTGCGGGTGGCTGTCGGGGAAGACGCCGCGGGCCATGAGCGTCGTGACGACGGGGATCCCGGTCAGCTCGGCCAGCTGGCGCACCTGTGCGGCGGCGTTGGCCCGCAGGCAGCCTCCGCCGACGTAGAGGACCGGCCGGCGGGCGGTGAGCATCAGCTCGACCGCGTCGCGGACCGCCTCGGGCGCCGCCTGCACCGCGGCCCGCAGGCCCGGCATCGGCAGCTCGCGCAGGGTGTCGTCAGCGAGGGCGGTCAGCGCGTCCTTGGCGACGTCGACCAGGACCGGGCCGGGGCGACCGCTGGCGGCCAGGTGAAAGGCTGAGGCCACGGTGGCGGCGATCTCGTCGGGCCGGGTGACCAGGAATGAGTGCTTGGTCACCGGCATGGAGATCGAGCGGATGTCCGCCTCCTGGAAGGCGTCTGAGCCCATCGCCGTGCTGGCCACGTTGCCGGTGATGGCGACCATCGGCACGGAGTCCATGTTGGCGTCGGCTAGCGGGGTGACCAGGTTGGTGGCGCCCGGGCCCGAGGTGGCCATGGCCACGCCCACCCGGCCGGTTGCGGCGGCGTACCCCTGGGCGGCGTGGCCGGCCCCCTGCTCGTGCCGGACCAGGATGTGCCGGATGCCCTCGGCCTGGTAGAGCGCGTCGTAGAGGGGCAGGACGGCGCCACCCGGGAGCCCGAAGATGTGCTCTACGCCCACCCGCTGGAGGGTCTCGACCAGGGCCTGAGCCCCGGTCCTGCAGGGCGAGGTGGTGGCTGGAGCAGCGCTCGCAGCAGGCGCGGCGACCGGCGTCGGACCGCCGGGACGAGCCGGCGCCGGCTGCTGGGTGGTGGTGGTCATCGGGTGGTTCTCCTGCCTGGAGAGGGGGGGTGCTGGGGGTGGTCGGGCAACAAAAAACCCCTCGGCCCGGAGGGCAAACGAGGGGAGGACGCGCGGCGGCTGTGGAGTCAGGCCGTAGCGCGTCCCGGGCTAATAAGTACGAGGGCAGAAAGGTGCATGGGCCACACTCTGCGCCAGAACTGCCCCCGCGTCAACCCCCTGCATGAATATGTGAGCCAACGCACAATCATTCATCTATCGCTATGACGTTGACATATCGAGACAGATCGTGACATTGTGGACGACATGAACTCACGACACCACGGACCCGGCAGTTTCGGCGGCTTCGGCTTCGACCCCGACCAGATCTTCGGCCCCAACGGCCTGCTCAACCAGGTGTTTGGCAGCCAGGGCGGCGGTGGCTGGGGCGGCAGCCCTTGGGGGCCGCGCCCTCCCCGCCCCCCGCACCCCGGCTCACACCAGGGCCCACGCTCGGGCCGGCGGGCCCGCCGCGGCGACGTGCGCAACGCGATCCTGCACCTGCTGCAACGCGAGCCGATGAACGGCTACCAGCTCATGCAGGAGATCGCGCAGAGCTCCGGCGGCGCCTGGCAGCCCAGCTCCGGGGCGATCTACCCGGCGTTGAGCCTGCTCGAGGACGAGGGCTTGGTCGAGCAGCACGACGTGGACGGCCGCAAGGCCTACCAGCTCACCGACGCCGGGCGTCACGCCGCCGGGGAGCTGCCCCGGCAGGCCTGGATGGGCACCGGCGGAGCCGAGCCGGACGACCCCTGGGCGCGGGAGGAGCGAGAGCAGCCGGACGCCTGGTCCGGCGGCGGGGGTCGAGGGCGCGACCACGACCGCCACGGTGGCGGACGCCGCGAGCGCGGCGCGCAGCTGTGGAAGGCGCTGGGCAGCGTGGCGATGGCCACTCAGGCCGTCGGCCAGGCGGGCGACCACCAACTCTCCCGCGAGGCGGCCGGCCTGCTCGACCGCACCCGCCGCGATCTGTACCGGTTGCTCGCCGACGCTGAGGTTGCCCGGGGCGAGGAGGAGCGGGATGACCTAGGCGACCTCGAGGACGACATTGACGGCGAGATCACCGACGCCGAGATCGTGGACGAGGACTGAGCTCGCGGCCTTTCCCCCGGGCTGACCCGGGGGGCGGCAGCCCCCCGGGTGACGGCATACTGGCACCCATGGCCGATCACTATGACGTTGTTGTCCTGGGCGCCGGTCCCGGCGGGTATGTCGCGGCGATCCGCGCGTCCCAGCTGGGCAAGAAGGTCGCTGTCGTGGAGAAGCAGTACTGGGGCGGCGTGTGCCTCAACGTCGGCTGCATCCCGTCCAAGGCTTTGCTGAAGAACGCCGAGCTGGCGCACACGCTGACCCACGAGAAGAAGAAGTACGGTATCGAGGGCGACGTCACGATGTCCTACGGCCCCACGCACAAGCGCAGCCGTCAGGTCTCGGCCGGCATCGTCAAGGGCGTCCACTTCTTGATGAAGAAGAACAAGATCACCGAGGTGGACGGCTTCGGCATGCTGACCTCGGCGACCTCGATGGACGTCGAGCTCGAGGGCGGGGAGAAGAAGCAGCTCACCTTCGACAACCTCATCCTGGCCACCGGCTCGGTTACCCGGATGCTGCCCGGCGTCGAGGTCAGCAAGAACGTCGTCACCTACGAGGAGCAGATCCTCGACGAGGAGCTGCCCGGCTCGATCATCATCGCCGGCTCCGGCGCCATCGGCGTGGAGTTCGCGTACATCATGTCCAACTTCGGGGTCGACGTCACGATCGTGGAGTTCATGGGCCGGATGGTCCCGTCGGAGGAGCCGGAGATCTCCACGCTGCTGGCCAAGGAGTACAAGAAGCTGGGGGTCAAGGTGCACACCGGCACCAAGGTCGAGTCGGTGGAGGACACCGGTGACGGCGTGAAGGTGACGGTCAGCCGGGACGGGAACACCGAGGTCCTGGAGGCCGACAAGCTGCTGTCCGCGATCGGCTTCGCCCCGCGCACCGAGGGCTTCGGGCTGGAGAACACCGGGGTGGAGCTCACCGACCGCGGCGCGATCGCGATCGACGACTACATGCGCACCAACGTCGACGGCGTCTACGCCATTGGCGACGTCACCGCCAAGCTGATGCTCGCCCACGTCGCCGAGGCCCAGGGGATCGTCGCCGCCGAGACCCTGGCCGGCGCCGAGACCATGCCGATCGACTACCGCTTCATCCCCCGCGCCACCTACTGCCATCCGCAGATCGCCTCCATGGGTCTGACCGAGGACCAGGCCAAGGAGGGCGGCCACGAGGTCAAGACCGCCACCTTCCCGTTCAGCGCCAACGGCAAGGCTGCCGGCCTAGGCTCCACGGTCGGCTTCGTCAAGGTCGTCGCCGACGCCGAGCACCACGAGATCCTCGGCACCCACATGGTCGGTCCGGACGTCACCGAGCTGCTGCCGGCCGTCAACGTGGCGCAGACCTGGGACCTCACCGCCGACGAGGTCTCCCGCGTGGTCTTTGCCCACCCGACGCTCGGCGAGGCCCTCAAGGAGGCCATGCACGGCATCGCGGGCCACATGATCAACTTCTAAGGCCGTCCCGCACCGGCGGCCGCCTCCTCCAGCATCGGCCGGGCGGCCTCCTCGTCGCCGGGCTGACCGGCACCCGACACAGGAGCGGAGCCCGGGGGGTATCCCCCCGGTCGTTCCGGTGGCGCACCGGCTCCTCTGGCCGGGCCGATCAGGACAGGCTGAGGGTATGCACGAGCACCTCACCTCTCCCTCCCACCTCGACCTCGGACCCACGCCCGGCCGGACCCCCGATGGCAGTCCCCCACCCCTGCCCGGTCCTGTTCTCAACGGACCGACGACCGGCCAGTATCCGACCGACGCCAGCTCGACCGGCACACCTCCGAACAGCGGCGGCGCAGCCGGCCCCCGCCGAGCGTTCCAGATCCTGCGGCGCTCCCCGGTGCGCCGGGACGCCAGCCGGGGCATGTTGGGTGGCGTGTGCGCCGGCATCGCCCGGTCTACCGGCTTCTCGGTCGTCGCGGTCCGGGTGATCGCGGTGCTGGCGGCTCTGCTGCCCGGCACTGTCGGCGGCGCCTACCTTCTCGCCTGGGCGCTGCTGCCCGACGCGGACGGCAACGTCCACGCCGAACGGGCGATGCTTGACGGTCGACCCCGGTCGCTGGTGATCCTCGGACTGGGTGGGATCGCCCTCATCGGCATGCTCAGCTGGGCCTTCAACACCTGGCCGCTGCTGATCGGGGCAGGCATCGTCATCCTGGTGCTGCTGAACAAGCTGGGCCGCTCCAGGGCGCCCCACCACCCCCACGGCTGACCGCTGAGGCGCCCCGGCGACAGGCGACGGGGCGCTCAGGCGCCGGGCGAGCTGACGGGAGCCGGCTCGGCCTTCAGCAGCTGGCGCGCGGCCATGAGCGCGAGGATCCCGCCGAAGGCACTCATCACCAGGCCCGGCCCGGGCATCCACCCAGCGGTCCCGACCAGCCTCAGCAGCTGGACCGCCTGCCAGACCGGGAGGACCAGGCCCACCACCCCCGCGATCAGGCCCTGGATCGCCGCTGCCGTCCGCAGGCGCGGCGGCAGGATGCTGCCCGCCACGGCGAGCAGGGCGAAGTAGAAGACCCACAGCCCGGGCGCGACGCCCAGGACCAGGGTCCGCGACAGCCCGACGGCACCGCTGACGGTGCCCAACTCGGTGTAGAGCCAGGGCAGCCAACCACCGAGCGCCATGAAGGCGCCGGCGCCCAGCAGGCGCATCTGTCCGGGGGGTCGCCTTCTCATGCAGCGCACCCTAACGCGGCCGACGAGGCCTGGCGGCGGCCGTACCGTTCACCGCGCCGCTCGACCGTTCGGCGTGTCAGACCCGCCGTTCGGCGCCGCTGCGGAGAGCCGCCCTTGACCCCACCCCGGGCGGCTCGGTTGTGTGGCCGAGCGCGGCACCCGCCGCCTGCCCGCACCCCGAGCAAGGAGGCTCGATGCTCGACGTCGAACAGCGACAACGGTATTGGAAACGCAATCTGCGGCTGATGTCCATTCTCCTGGTGATCTGGGCCCTGGTGTCCTTCGGTGCCGGGATCCTCTTCGTGGAACCGCTCAACAACATCTCTCTCTTCGGGATCCCGCTCGGCTTCTGGTTCGCCCAGCAGGGTTCGATCATCACCTTCCTCATCCTCATCGCGATCTACGTCTGGCGGATGGACAAGCTCGATGCCGAGTTCGGCATCACCGAGTATGAGCAGGAGGTGCACCACGGATGAGCAACACGCAGCTGTGGACGTTGATCTTCGTCGTCATCACCTTCTCCTTCTACATCTGGATCGCCTACCGCAGCCGGGTCTCCGACACGGCCGGCTTCTACGTCGCGGGCGGTGGCATCCCGGCACCCGCCAACGGCGCGGCGATTGCCGCGGACTGGATGAGCGCGGCCTCGTTCATCTCGATGGCCGGCCTCATCGCCTTCAGCCAGAACGGCTACGCCGGCTCGGTCTTCCTCATGGGATGGACCGGTGGCTACGTGCTGCTGGCCATGCTCCTGGCGCCCTACCTGCGCAAGTTCGGCAAGTACACCGTCCCGGAGTTCGTCGGCGACCGCTACAACGAGACCGCCCGCCTCGTCGCGGTCGTCTGCGCCCTCGTCGTCTCCTTCGTCTACGTCGCCGGCCAGATGTCCGGCGTCGGCGTGGTCTTCCAGCGCTTCCTGGGCGTGGACTCGACCTGGGGCGTGGTCATCGGCATGGCGATCGTCTTCACCTACGCCGTGCTCGGCGGGATGAAGGGCATCACCTGGACCCAGGCGGCGCAGTACACCGTGCTGATCATCGCCTACCTGATCCCGGCGGTCGCGATCTCGCTGCAGCTGGCGGGTAACCCGCTGCCGCAGATCGGTTTCGGCGCCATCCTGGACGACCTGGACGGCCTGCAGCGCGACCTGGGCCTCGAGGCCTACACCGAGGCCTTCACCCAGACCTCGATGATGAACATGATCCTCATCACGGCGGCGCTGATGTTCGGCACCGCCGGGCTGCCCCACGTCATCGTGCGGTTCTACACGGCCCGGTCGGTGCGGGCGGCACGCTACTCCGCGCTGTGGGCGCTGTTCTTCATCTCCCTGCTCTACACCGTGGCCCCGGCGGTCGGTGCCTTCAGCAAGTACAACGTGCTGAGCACGATTCCCGGCACCGGGGTGGACGAGACACCTGCCTGGTTCGACAGCTGGATGGAGGTCGGCCTGATCGAGGTCAACGACCTCAACGCCAACGGCATCATCGACGTCGCCGGAGTCGGGCTCGGGCCGGGCACGGAGCTGATCATCAACAACGACATCGTGGTGCTCGCCACGCCTGAGATCGCCGGCCTGCCGGCCCCGATCGTGGGCCTGGTCGCCGCGGGTGGTCTGGCGGCGGCCCTGTCCACGGCCTCGGGTCTGCTGCTGGTCATCTCCAGCTCGGTGGCCAACGACATCTACTACACGCGGATCAACCCGCAGGCCAGCGAGGCCCGGCAGCTCGTCGTCGGCCGGATCGCGATGGGTGCGGCCATCCTCATCGCCGGCTACCTGGGCATCAACCCGCCCGGGTTCGTGGCCGAGGTGGTCGCCTTGGCCTTCGGGCTGGCTGCGGCCAGCTTCTTCCCGATCCTGTTCCTGGGGATCTTCTGGAAGAAGGCCACGGCTGTCGCAGCAGCGGCTGGTATGACGGTCGGCATCGTCTTCACGCTGGGTTACCAGCTGTGGACGCTGCCCACCTTCTTCGGCAATGACCTCATCCTCGACATCCCGGCCACGGGTGTCGGCACGATCGGGATGATCCTGAACCTGCTGACGATCCTCATCGTCAGCCAGTTCACCCCGAAGCCGAGCGAGCTGATGCAGAAGGTCGTCGAGGACGTCCGCTACCCCGGCCGCTCCGAGCTGGTGGTCGCCCACGCCGAGGGCACCCTGCACGACGGCGGGGCCGGTCTGCCGGTGGACGGTGCAGGCGCGCACCCGGCCGACCCATCCGAGGGTCGCGACTCGGGACCGGAGCGCTGAGCCGCACCCCCCGCCCGCGCTAGCACGAGGAGCCGGTCCCCGACAGGGGGCCGGCTCCTCTGCGTCGCCGGGACCCTCGGGCTCTTGCCTCCTGTGCGCCCGTGACCAGAGGCGGCATCCGGTGCCGGCCGGCACGCGGCCTTCTGGGGAACCGCACGGGCGGGGATGTCGTCCCACCTCCATCAATCTCTTGGTCAGGAGCGCAGGATGACGACACAGCCCGCCCACCCCCGCAGCACCCTCATCCTCGCGGTGGTCGCACCGCTGGTCGCCGGGCTCGCGGCCTGCACCCCGGCCGACATCATCTCCCCGCCTGCGGCGGGAGCGGGCCAGCTGCAGCCCTTCGACTCCTGCGAGGAGCTGCTCGGTTATTTCCAGGAGCACGCGCTGGAGGAGGTCGGCCCCTGGGGGCTTGGGTCCACACCCGTATGGGGATGGGAGGACCTGGCCATGGTCGACGGGGCCGGTGCGGAGGGGGGTGACTCTGCGGCGCCGGAATCAGCCGCGGACGGTGACGCCGGAGCCGGGGTGGACTTCTCCGGCACCAACAACCAGGTCGAGGGCGTTGAGGAGCCAGACCTGCTCCAGACCGACGGCGAGATCATCCTCACCGTGCGCTCGGGTCGCCTGGTCGTGGTGGACGCGGCCAGCGCCGAGAAGGTGGGCGAGGTCCGGCTGCCCCAGCGTGGCGAGGGCGGGCAGACCGAGCTGCTGCTGGACCGCACGACTCGCCGAGCCCTGGTGCTCACCCAGGAGTGGGCGGCGGGCGGGGTGGGCTTCGCCGTGGACGGCATGGTCACCCGACCCGCCTACAGCCCCGAGCGGACCGTGCTCACCCTGGTGGACCTGGCCGACCCCACGGCCCCCACGGTCATCGGGGGTATGCGGCTGGAGGGCAGCTACCGCTCGGCCCGGATGCATGACGGCACCGCCCGGGTGGTGATGGTCACCGCGCCGCCGGGGCTGACCTTCGTCCAACCCCGCGACGGGAGCCTGGTCGCGGAGGAGTCGGCCGAGGCCGCCAACCGGCGGATCATCGAGGAGTCGACCCTGGACGCGTGGCTGCCGCACCTGCAGCTCCTCACCGCGACCGGGTCGGGCGTGAGCGAGCTGGCCGTGCCGTGCGAGGAGGTCGCCCGGCCGCCGGAGTTCTCCGGGCTCTCCACCATGGCCGTGCTCACCTTCGACGTGTCCGGGGACCCGCGTCCGACCTCGGCGACCGGCCTGGTCGCCACCGGCTCCACCGTCTACGCCTCGACGGACCGCCTGGTCGTCGCGACCTCCGCCTGGGACGCGTGGCCGACCGGGTTTGCGGACAACCTGGGCGGCAGCGACGTGGGCTGGCCCGGGGGCGGTGGCGGGGAGCAGGTCAGCACCTCGCTGCATACCTTCGACCTGGGGCAGGAGGGGGGCACGGACTACCTGGCGTCCGGGCGCGTGCCGGGCCGGTTGCTCAACCAGTTCGCGCTGGACGAGAGCGAGGGGGTGATCCGGGTGGCGACCACAATGGAGGCCACCCAGAAAACCCCCTCGAGCAGCTCGCTGGTCATGCTCGCCGAGCAGGGCCGGGAGCTGGTGCAGACCGGACGCGTGGACGACCTCGGGCTCACCGAGCGGATCTATGCCGTGCGCTACCTCTCCCCCGACCTGGCGGCCGTGGTGACCTTCCGGGAGACCGACCCCCTCTACCTGGTCGACACCTCCGACCCCGCCGCACCCGTGGTCGCGGGCGAGCTGAAGATCCCCGGTTACTCGGCCTACCTTCATCCCGTCGGCGAGGGCCTTCTGCTGGGACTGGGCCAGGACGCGACGGAGGACGGTCGGACCACCGGCCTGCAGCTCTCGCTCTTCGACGTCTCCGACCCGGCAGACCCCGCCCTGGTCTCCCAGGTGCACTGGGAGGACCACCACTCCGCCGCCGAGCACGACCACCGCGCCTTCCGCTACTGGGCGCCGACCGGGCAGGTGTTCGTGCCCAGCGAGGCCTGGCACCGGGACTCCAGCTGGACGGGGGTGGTCAGCGCGCAGGTGCAGGGTGCCCAGGTGCTCCGGGGGCCCGACCTGCGGGTGGGCGGGTCGGACGACACCAGCTGGGAGTATGCCCTGCGGACCATCGTCGTCGATGAGCAGTTGTGGGTGCTGGGTGAGTCCACCCTCCGGGCCGTGGACCTGGCCACCCTGGAGGAGCTGGCCAGGGTCTCGCTGTGAGGCGCCGCGCGTAGGCCCGGAGAACTTCTCTGCGAAATTTCTCTTCCCGCCCAGGGATCGGTGGTTTGGACCGGATGTGCAGCCCCACTTCGAGGAATCAGCGACAAAATGAGGTGGGTATGCAGATACTGCGATATGGCCCCTCTCTGGGCCGGCGTCAGCGAATTGACTTCGTCAGAACCGGTGGGCTAGAACTGCACCCATGCCGTTCCCCCCTCGCCGCCGAATGCGTCGCTGCTGAGTCCTGACCTCGCAGCCTGACGCCACCGACACGCACGCGTGCACCAGCACGGCATACCGGCTCCGCGCCCTGGCGGGACTCAGCAGAGTGACTGAACGCCACCCTGCCCCATCCCTTCCCCAGAGCACCTCTGCCAGAGCACCTCTCCCAGAGCACCCAGGAGCACCCATGACCAGCTACAGCGACTTCACCACCCGCCAGATCCACGCGGGCCAGACCCCCGACTCCCAGACCGGGGCGCGTGCGCTGCCGATCTACCAGACCACCTCCTACGTCTTCGAGGACGCCGACCAGGCCGCGAACCGGTTCGCGCTGGCCGAGCTCGGCCCGATCTATACCCGGATCACCAACCCGACCCAGGAGGTCGTGGAGAACCGGCTGGTCGACCTGGAGGGCGGGGTCGGCGCCCTGCTGACCGCCTCCGGGTCCTCGGCGATCACGCTGGCGATCCTCAACCTCGCCGGCGCTGGAGACCACATCGTCTCCTCCCCCAGCCTCTACGGCGGCACGCAGAACCTCTTCGCCCACACCCTGCCCAAGCTGGGCATCGAGGTGAGCTTCGTGCAGGACCCGACGGATCCGGAGTCCTGGCGTGCGGCCTCGCGGCCGAACACCAAGGCGTTCTTCGGTGAGACCATCTCCAACCCCAGCGGTGAGGTGCTCGATGTGCGGGCCGTGGCCGACGTCGCGCACGAGGAGGGCGTGCCGCTGATCGTGGACAGCACGATCGCCACCCCCTACCTGTCCCGCCCGATCGAGCACGGCGCGGACGTCATCGTGCACTCGGCGACGAAGTACCTCGGCGGTCACGGCACCTCGATCGCTGGCGTCATCATCGACAGCGGCAACTTCGACTACGGCGTCGGCGACAGGTTCCCCGGTTTCACCACCCCCGACCCGTCCTACAACGGGCTGGTCTACGCCGAGACGCTGGGCAAGGACGGCATCTTTGGCGCCAACCTGTCCTACATCCTCAAGGCCCGCGTGCAGCTGCTGCGTGACATCGGCCCGGCCATCTCCCCGTTCAACGCCTTCCTCATCGCGCAGGGCATCGAGACCCTGTCGCTGCGCCTGGACAAGCACGTGCAGAACGCCCAGCAGGTGGCGCAGTGGCTGACCGGCCACGACCAGGTCGAGCACGTGGTCTACGCCGGGCTGCCAGACCACCCCTCGCACGAACTGGCCAAGAAGTACCTGCCCAAGGGGCCCGGCGCGGTCCTGGCCTTCGAGATCGAGGGCGGCGTGGAGGCAGGCAAGGCGTTCGTCTCCGCACTGCAGCTGCACAGCAACGTCGCCAACATCGGTGACGTCCGCTCGCTGGTGATCCACCCGGCGTCGACCACGCACAGCCAGCTCGGCGAGGAGGCCCTGCGCGCCGCGGGGGTGACCCCCGGGCTGGTGCGGCTGGCCGTCGGCATCGAGGGGATCGAGGACATCCTGGCCGACCTGGAGGTCGGGTTCGCCGCCGCGGCGAAGGTCACGCAGGACGCCAGGGCGGCCTGACATGACGCTGTCCCGTCGCCGCAGCCAGCCCGTGGGTGACCTGGCCCTCGACTCCGGGCAGACTCTGGATGGGGCGCGGGTCAGCTACCAGACCTGGGGGCGGCTGAACGAGGCCCGGGACAACGCGGTCCTCGTCCTGCACGCGCTCACCGGCGACAGCCACGTCGTCGGTGAGCGCGGGCCGGACCACCCCACGCCCGGCTGGTGGCCGGGGCTGATCGGGCCGGGCGCCCCGCTGGACACCGACGAGTGGTTCGTCCTCGCGCCGGCCGTCCTCGGCGGCTGCCGGGGCACCACCGGGCCCTCCTCGCCCGCCCCGGACGGCCGGCCCTACGGCAGCTCCTTCCCGCGCATCACGGTCCGCGACCAGGTGCGGGCCGAGTCGCTGCTGGCCGACGCCCTGGGCATCCGGTCCTTCGCCCTGGTGGTGGGTGGTTCCGCCGGGGGTATGCGCTCCCTGGAGTGGGCGGTCAGCTACCCGGGCCGCGTGCGCCGGTGCGTCGTGCTCGCCGCCGGCGCCCGGGCCACCGCCGACCAGATCGCGTGGTCGGTGCCGCAGCTGAACGCGATCCGTCTCGATCCCGCCTTCCACGGCGGCGACTACTACCCCGGCCCCGGGCCGCGGGCCGGCCTGGAGATCGCCCGGCAGATCGCGCACGCCACCTACCGCTCGGCCCTGGAGCTCGAGCTGCGCTTCGGTTCGCAGGCGCAGGCGGGTGAGGACCCGCTGCGCGGCGGAAGGTATGCCGTGCAGTCCTACCTTGAGCACCACGGCAAGAAGCTGGTGCGCCGGTTCGACGCCAACTCCTACCTGGTGCTCACCGAGGCGATGACCGGCCACGACATCGGCCGGGGACGCGGCGGGGTCGAGGCGGCGCTGCGCCGCATCACCGCCGAGCTGACCGTCGGCGTGGTGTCCAGCGACCGGCTGTTCACCCCGGCCGACGGTGAGGTCGTCGCCACCGCCCCGGCCTGTCGTGAGCTGGCCGTCATCGACTCCCCCTACGGCCACGACGCCTTCCTCATCGAGACCGAGCAGGTCTTCGCGATCATCCGCCGCGCCCTGACCGGCGCGCCGGTGCCGGTGCCTCACCGGACGGCGTCGTCGACGGCGGCGTCCCCGAGCACGGGCGCGGCCACCGCCTCCCGGGAGCTGCGGGCAGCAGCCGTGGCGGCCGGCCCAAGCCTCTGGTAGCCCTCGACGCACCCTCGCCGTCCTGCCCCGGTCGGAACCGATCGGGCTTATGACGCGTCCACCACGTAGGATCGGAGGACGAGACGGGGAAGGGAGTGTCCATGGACTGGTTGCGCGACTCTCAGTGGCTGTGGTGGGTCGGGGCCGCCCTGGCCTTCGGCATCGTCGAGATGAACACTCTCGACCTCATCTTCCTCATGCTCGCGCTCGGGGCCCTCGTCGCAGCGATCGCGGCGGGCGTCGGGATCCCGCTGGTCCTGCAGGTGCTCATCTTCGGCCTCTCGGCCGGTCTGTTCGTTGTCGCCCTGCGGCCGGTGGCTCTGAAGTACTGGAAGCTGGAGGGCAAGGGCGACCCCACGCTCGGCATCGA
Organism: Ornithinimicrobium pratense; assembly: GCF_008843165.1. Lineage (NCBI taxonomy): Bacteria > Bacillati > Actinomycetota > Actinomycetes > Micrococcales > Ornithinimicrobiaceae > Ornithinimicrobium > Ornithinimicrobium pratense. The sequence continues at coordinate 2,991,922 of NZ_CP044427.1, forward strand.
GGGTCACATCGGTCAGACAGCGACCGTGCTTGAGGAGGTCACCGACCGGTCCGGCCTGATCAAGCTGCGCGGCGAGACCTGGAGCTCGCGCGCCGAACTGGAGGGCACTCACTACGCGCCCGGTGAGCTGGTGACCGTGGTGAAGATCGACGGCGCCACCGCCGTGGTCACCGCGGCACCCCCGGAGGACAAGCCCTTCGACGCCCCTCCCCACGACTGAACGTCATACAAGGAGAACAAGCAGTATGGAACCAACCACCCTTATCGTCTGGCTCGTCGTCGCCCTTCTGGTGCTGTTCGTCGTCGTGGCGATCGCCCGGGCGATCCGCATCGTCCCGCAAGCAACCTCGGTCATCGTGGAGCGGCTGGGTAAGTACGACCGCAGCCTCGACGCCGGCCTGCACTTCCTGGTGCCCTTCGTGGACCGTCCCCGCTCGGTGGTCGACCTGCGCGAGCAGGTCGTCAGCTTCCCGCCGCAGCCGGTGATCACCAGCGACAACCTGGTCGTCTCGATCGACACCGTGATCTACTTCCAGCCGACCGACCCCAAGGCGGCCACCTACGAGATCGCCAACTACATCCAGGGCATCGAGCAGTTGACCGTCACCACGCTGCGTAACGTCATCGGCTCCCTGGACCTGGAGCAGACGCTGACCAGCCGCGACATGATCAACGGCCAGCTGCGCGGAGTGCTCGACGAGGCCACCGGCCGCTGGGGCATCCGCGTCAACCGCGTCGAGCTGAAGGCCATCGACCCGCCGGCCTCCGTGCAGGACTCGATGGAGAAGCAGATGCGCGCCGAGCGTGACCGCCGCGCGACCATCCTGAACGCCGAGGGTGTCAAGCAGAGCCAGATCCTCACCGCCGAGGGCGAGAAGCAGGCCCAGATCCTGCGCGCCGAGGGCACCGCCCAGTCGGCGATCCTGGAGTCCCAGGGTGAGGCCCGCGCGATCCTGCAGGTCTTCGACGCCATCCACAAGGGCAACCCCGACAGCAAGCTGCTGGCCTACCAGTACCTGCAGATGCTGCCCGAGATCGCCAAGGGCGACTCCAACCAGATGTGGGTCGTGCCCACCGAGCTCACCGCCGCCCTCTCGGGCATCGGCAAGGCCCTCGGCGGGGGCAGCGGCGGCGGCAGCGACGCCGGGCTCGACGGCCCGTCGCTCGGCCTTCGCGAGGACGCGGGCTACACCGGGCTGGACGACCTCGACACCCCCATGCTCGAGGACCCCAAGGAGGCGCTGCGCCGCGCCCGCGAAGAGGCTGAGGACGCCTCGCGCGACGCGGAGGGTGCCACCAAGCAGCGCGACGGCAAGGCGGCCGAGGCCGCCGTGGCCGAGGCCGCGCGCAAGGCCAAGGCTGCTCAGCAGCAGCGGGCCGACGCCGACCAGGATCAGGCCCGCCAGCTGGGGCAGATGCCGCAGCAGGACCAGGCCGTCCCCGACCTGCCTGAGCAGGGTCAGGCCGAGGCTGCGCAGCCGCACACCGCGCACCGTGACCAGCCGGGTGCGACCTCCTGGGAGCGCCCCCAGGGTGAGCGCAAGCCCTGGGACCAGAGCCAGAGCTGAGCACCCAGCACCACCCCTGACGGGGCCGTGACCTGCACAGGTCACGGCCCCGTCCGTGTTTCCAGGAGGCACCGGGGCCCGGCGCGAGCGCGCCCCGGACGGTCGCGGCATACCCCCTCGGTTGTGCAGCACCGCGCCCCACGTCAGGGTAGGGGTATGCGGATCACCGACACCAGCGACCTGTGGTGGAAGAGCGCCGTCGTCTACTGCCTGGACATCGAGACCTTCCTGGACGCGAACGGGGACGGGATCGGTGACATCCAGGGCCTGACCCAGCGCGTCGACTACCTCGCCGAGCTGGGGATCACCTGCCTGTGGCTGATGCCCTTCTACCCCAGCCCGGACCGGGACGACGGGTATGACGTCAAGGACTACCTTGGCGTCGATGAGCGGCTCGGCGACCTGGGCCGGGTGGTGGAGCTGGTCCGGCTGGCCCACGACCGGGGGATCCGGGTCGTGGCCGACCTCGTCGTCAACCACACCAGCGACCAGCACCCGTGGTTCAAGGCCTCCCGGCAGGACGCCGACCCGGAGAAGAACCCCTACCGCGACTACTACATCTGGCGCTCCGAGGACCCCGGCGACACCTCCGATGAGGTGGTCTTCCCGGACGCTGAGGACTCGATCTGGACCCAGGACGACAAGACCGGCGAGTGGTACCTGCACCACTTCTACCGTCACCAGCCGGACCTCAACCTGGACAACCCGGCCGTCGTCGAGGAGCTGCTGCGAGCCGTCGGCTTCTGGCTGCAGGTGGGTTTCGACGGTTTCCGCGTCGACGGGGTGCCCTTCTTCGGCCAGATCGGGGAGAAGGAGGGGCCCGACACGGCGGTCGACCCGCACGCCTTCACCCGCGCCCTGCGGGACTTCCTCAACCGGCGCAAGGGCGACGCAGTGCTGCTCGGGGAGGTCAACCTGCCGTATGCGGAGCAGCTCGCCTTCTTCGGCGGAGAGTCGGCCGATGAGCTGCACATGCAGTTCGACTTCATCGGAATGCAGGCCACCTACCTGTCGCTGGCCCGCGGTGACGCCAGCCCGCTGGTCACCGCCCTGCAGGAGCGGCCGGTGCTGCACCGCTCCAGCCAGTGGGCGACCTTCCTGCGCAACCACGACGAGCTGACCCTGGACAAGCTCACCGAGCAGGAGCGCCAGGAGGTCTTCGCCGCCTTCGGGCCGGAGGAAGGTATGCAGGTCTACGGGCGCGGCCTGAAGCGTCGCCTGCCGCCGATGTTCCAGGGCGACCCGCGCCGGATTCGGATGGCCTACTCGCTGTTGTTCTCCCTTCCGGGCACGCCGACGCTCTACTTCGGCGAGGAGATCGGGATGGGCGAGGACCTGGAGGCGCCTGACCGGATGGCGGTGCGCACCCCCATGCAGTGGAGCGCCACGAAGAACGGCGGCTTCTCCTCCGCTCCCCCGTCCCGCCTGGTGCAGCGGGTCGTCCCCGACGGCTTCGGGCCCGAGCACGTCAACGTCCAGGACCAGCTGCACGACCCCGACTCGCTGCTGTCCTGGATGCGGCGGCTGATCGAGATCCGCAGGGCCTGCCCCGAGCTGGGCTGGGGCGAGCTAACCATCCTGCAGCACGACGCCGGGCCCGGAGTGCTCGCCCACCGGCTCTCCCTCGATGGCAGCGCGATCGTGACGCTGCACAACCTGGGTCAGGACCCGGTGACCGTGACCGTGCCGGTGGAGGGCTTCGGCGACGACCCCCAGGTCGTCGACCTGATGACCCATGAGGTCGTCGACTCCGCAGGCGCCCGCGCCCAGTCCTCGCTGGAGGGATACGGGCTGCGCTGGCTCCGTGTCCGGTCCGCCGGTGACCTGGCCGTGCCGTGACCGTGCCGTCAGTCGCCACCCCTTCACCCTGGCCTCTCCCCGCCCCTTCGACGGCCCGCTGCCCATACCCTGAACGAACAGGACGGTGACATGACCCGGATCGGCTTCCACGCCTCGCACGAGCAGATCTCGCCCCGCCAGCTGTTGGCCGACGTCCAGCACGCCGAGCGTGCCGGCTTCCAGATGGCGATGTGCTCCGACCACCTCGCCCCCTGGAGCACGCGGCAGGGGCACTCCGGCTACACCTGGTCCTGGCTGGGTGCCGCCCTGGCGACCACCGAGCTGGAGCTGGGCTGCGTCAGCGCCCCCGGCCAGCGCTACCACCCGGTCGTGCACGCCCAGCGCATCGCCACCCTGGGGCAGATGTTCCCCGGCCGGTTCTGGGCGGCGCTGGGCAGCGGGCAGAACATGAACGAGCACGTCACCGGCGACCCGTGGCCACGCAAGGAGATCCGCACGCAGCGGCTGGAGGAGTGCGTGGACGTCATCCGTCGGCTGCTGGCCGGTGAGACCGTCTCCCACGACGGCCTGATCCGCGTGCACGAGGCGCAGATCTGGGAGCGGGCGGACCCCGTGCCCCCGCTGCTCGCCCCCGCGATCACGGTGGAGTCGGCCGGCCGCGTCGCCGCCTGGGGCGAGGGTTTGGTCACCCTCAACCAGCCGATCGAGGTGCTGCGCGACCTGCTCGCCGCTTACCGTGAGGCCGGCGGCGCCGGCCCCGCTGCGCTCCAGGTGCACCTGTCCTGGGCGCCGCGCCAGGAGGAGGCCGAGCGGATCGCCCACGACCAGTGGCGCAGCAACGTCTTCGACGAGCCGGTCGACTCCGACACCGCGCAGCCGGTCGCCTTCGACATCATGTCCGAGCACGTCTCGATGGACGCGGTGCACGAGGCGGTCAAGGTCTCCGCCGACCTCGAGCAGCACGTCGAGTGGCTGCAGGAGTATGCCGAGCTGGGGTTCGACGACCTGTACCTGCACTTCGTGGGTCAGCAGCAGGATGAGTTCATCGACGTCTTCGCCGAGCAGGTGCTGCCGAAGGTCGTGCCGCGGGCAGGCGCAGCGGCCCGCTGAGCGCGGTCTGCGTCAGCGGCCCCAGCGTGGGTCACGCCCGGTGAGGGCGAGCGCCTCGTCCAGCAGGTCGGTGCTGTCCTCCGGCGCGGGCAGGGCCTGGCCAAAGATGCCCGGCCAGCCCTGACCCCCTTCCAGCCGGGGACGCTCGTAGTCCAGAGCCTCCTGGACCGCGGCCGGGGAAGGGTCGTAGGGCAGGCCAGCCGCACGGGCGAGGTCCCAGCCGTGCACGACGAGGTCCACGACCATCTGCTGGGCGTACTCATGCCGGGTCACCGGCCCGAACGACATCTGGATCGGCACCGTCTCGTCGTCGACCTGCGCCCAGGCCAGCAGCGAGCGGGTGATCGCGTCTTCCCAGGCGGCGGGTGGGTCGGAGCCCAGCATGTCGCCGTCGTAGTCGTCACCGACCTCGGCGAGGGTCTCTGCCGCCAGGAGCCGCGGGACCCACAGGTGTTCCACGGTCAGGTGGTTCAGCAGGGTGCGCAGGTCCCAGTCCGCGCACGGTGTCGGGCGGCTCCATACCTCGTCGGTGGCGCCGGGCGGCAGCAACCGCACCACGTCGCTGACGCCGGCGGCCGCCGCGCCCAGCACCTGCCGGGCCATCGATGAGGTGAGGTCAGCCATGCCTCCACCCTGCCACGGGGGCGCGGGATGGGGGTACCTATGCTGCACCGCATGACGCGGCGCAGGCGAGGACTCGCCACCGGCACGACCCTGGCGGCCTTCCTGCTGATCACCGGATGCGCTGTGGGCTCGGCCGACCCCGGGGAGGGGGCTCGTCCCACCCCGACCGCCACGTCCGAGGCAGCCCCGGAGACGGCGATCCCCACCGAGGACGACCAGGTGGGCTCAGCGACCCAGGACGATGCAGCCACGACGGTGGCCGAGCCGCAGCCGGTCGATGACGAGCAGGTGCTCGCGACCGTGCTGGCCATGGACGACGCCCTGCAGGTCGGCGACGTCGAGGCCTACCTGACGCACGTGTCCGGTGACCTGCAGGAGGAGCAGCGGGCGTGGTTCCAGGCGGTCACCGACGCAGCTCTGGACGTGCGCGAGCTGCGGCTGGACGGGGTGGTCTCGAGGCGAGGGTGCGTCGACGACGGCGAGCCCTGTCTGGAAGGGGGCACCGTCGCGCACGTCGGCCTGCGCCACCAGTTCACCGGGGCCGACCCGCAGCCGGTGCTGGAGCAGTACCGCTGGGTGCTCGCCGACCTCGGGGACGGCGTGCCGGTGCTGGTCGAAAGTTGGGGTCGGGACGGCGACTTCTACGGCTACCCGCAACTGTGGGACCTGGGCGAGGAGCTGGTGAGCCTGGACGGGCACCACGTCAGCGTCCTGGTCCAGCTCTCGCAGATGGCCAAGGCCGAGACGCTGCTGGACAGCCTGGACCGGGCTGCGGAGACCACGCTGGCCGAGCTGCCCTGGGTAGCGGAGGGGCGGGACCGGCTGGTCGTGCAGCTGGCCCCCGCCGAGGCGCTCGAGGAGCACGGGTGGGCGGAGAGGACCGGGTCCTCGCTGTGGCTCCGGGTCTCCCGCGAGGAGCTGCCGCGCGAGCCCGGGCAGCTGAGCACGCAGGACACGCCGGTGCAGGGCCATCTCTTCCTCGACCTGGACCTGGCCTGGGCCGACCTGGAGGACTTCGGAGCCAGCCCCGGCGGGCAGACCGAGCTGCGCTACGTGGCCGCCTACGCCGCCACCTGGGGCGAAGACCCGACCGCCTGGCCCGAGGACTGGATCCTGGAAGGACCGGCCTACTGGTGGAGCGCCGCCGACGACGCGATCTATGCCGAGAACCTGCGCTACGCCCTCGGTGACCACTTCGCCCTGCTCGGGCCGCCTGTCGCCCTGCCCTTGGCACCGCCGGACCTTGAGGACCTCCACGCCGGCGAAGACTTCGCGCTCGAGGCCCTCGCGCTGGCCACCTACATCGACGAGACCTACGGGCGCGCGGCCCTCATCGAGCTGGTCGGCCTGCTGATCCCCCTGGACCAGCGCCACGACCGGGACCAGATCGCGGAGGCCTACCAGGAGACCCTCGGCATCGACTCCGACACTCTTCTCGACGGCTACACCGAGTGGACCGAGACCTTGCCCACCACCGACGACCTGCTCGGCCCGCCGCCCCAGGGGCGGTAGCCGGCGGGTGGAACGGGTGGCCTGGAGGGGCCTCGCGGGAGCGGGTCACCTGTCGCGGCCGGGCGGAGCGGGTCACCTGTCGCGGCCGGGCGGAGCAGGCGACCTAGCCGGACGACCCGGGCGGGAGGTCCACCCAGCGGGTGCCGACCTCGTCCACCAACCCGGCCCCGGACGTCAGCCGCGCCACCTCGCCGCGCACCTGATCGACCCGCTCGGCCGGCACCCCGACCAGCAGGACGACGTCCCCGGCGCCCCAGAGCACGTCGAGGATCTGCACATCCTGGGCTCGCAGGTCGTGCTCCAGCCGCCCGGTGAGGTCCGGCGTGGTCGCCACCTGCAACAGCTGCAGCTGCTGACGGACCAGGATCGCGGCCTGGCCCACCGCCTCCCGCACGGCTCCCCCGTAGGCACGGACCAGCCCACCCGTGCCGAGCAGCGTGCCGCCGAACCAGCGCGTCACCACGGCGACCACGTCAGTCAACCCGGCGCCGGTGAGCGCCTCGAGCATCGGCATACCGGCGGTGCCCCCCGGCTCACCGTCGTCGTTGCTGCGCACCGTTGACCCACCTGGCCCCAGGACGAACGCCGAGCAGTGGTGGCGGGCGTCCCAGTGCGTGCTGCGCGCCTCCTCTACGACCGCCCGCGCGGCGGTCTCGTCACCCACCGGCCGCAGCCAGCACTCGAAGACCGAGCGCTTCTCCTCCAGGCTCACCACGACCGGGGCGGCCACCGTGCGCAGGGTTGTCGGCTCCACCCCCGCAGGGTATGCCGTCCCCTCTCCTTCCTAGACTGGCAGGCATGGTCCGCCTGGTGAAGCCCTTCCTGATCAGTCTCCTCGCCTCCCTGGTGCTGCTAGCCCCCGGAGGCGCGGCCATGGCCCACGACGAGCTGCTCTCCAGCGACCCCGAGGACGGGGCCACCGTCCAGAAGGCACCCGAGGAGCTGGTCCTGACCTTCAGCGGCCAGATCGCCCAGGTGGGTGCGCAGCTGCAGATCACCGACGACGCGGGCACCGACGTCGCGGACGGCGACCCGGTGGTCCAGGGCACCGACCTGACCCAGCCACTGACCGACATTGGCTCCGGTGACTACGAGGTGGTCTGGCGGGTCACCAGCTCCGACGGTCACCCGATCTCCGGCGCCTTCGGTTTCACTGTCGAGGCCGAGCCGACCGAGGGGGAGACGGCGACCGACGACGCGACCGAGCAGGTCACGGACGGGGCCACTGAGGACGCAGCCACTCAGGAGGCCACCACGGAGGAGGCCACCACGGGGGAGGCCACCACGGAGGACTCCACGGACGAGGTCACCGAGGAGGCGACCCCGCAGGCCGCCGATGCCACCGCCGACACCACCGACGACGAGGGCGGGATGCCCGCCTGGGTCTGGCTCGTGATCGGCGTCGCCGTGCTGGCCCTGGTGGCGCTGCTGGCCCGCACATGGAGCCGCGGCCGCAGCTGACCCG